>JAFGYD010000127.1 GCA_016936295.1 Spirochaetales bacterium
ATAAGTCCAATTATTAAAATAGATACTTTAACAGAGAACGATATAAAAGTAAAAAAAGAGAGACTTCTTGGTTATTCCATAATAACCTTTGATAAAGATGTTATTATGCTCCCCTATTTTAAATTGAGATCTATGGTTTTTGCACTAACGGCACTATTTTTATATATTTCTATAATTTTAATCTATATATCAGGACTCTATATAGTTAATCCTATCCTTATATTACGAATGAATGTTAGAAAAATTTCTAATATTATCTCCCAAATGATTAAGGGAGAGATTAGAGTTACACCTTCTGCATTAATATATAATGATAATATAAAAAGTAGAGATGAGATTAAAACACTCTCTAACGAGATTAATAATATGGTTAATATACTTAAAGGTATTGTACCATATATATCAGCTTCGACCTTACAACATTCGGAAAAGGGAGAATCTGTTAGTATCGAGAAAGATTTAACCTTTTTATTTACAGATATTAGAGGATTTACAACATTATGCGAAGGAAAAGAACCAAACGAAGTTGTTACAATTTTAAATAAATATCTCGACCTAGAAACAGAGATCATCCTTAAAAATGGAGGTGATGTAGATAAATTTGTAGGTGATGAAATGATGGCATTCTTCGATGGCCCCAAAAGAGATGAAAATGCATGTCGTGCAGCCATGGAAATTAGACATGCTATGATGAATGAGAAGGATATAAGGGAGAAAGAAGGCTTACCAATAGTTGATATTGGAATAGGCATTAACGGAGGTCCAGTAATTTTTGGATCAATGGGTGCAAGAGATAGAATGGATTTTACGTCAATTGGAGATACTGTTAATTTAGCTGCCAGACTTGAAGGTGCAAATAAAGCTTATGGTTCCAAATCTATTATATCAGAATATGTGTATAACAGTGTTAAGGATCAATTTCTCTGTCGGGAATTGGACTTTATAACAGTAAAAGGTAAAAATGAACCAGTAAGGATTTTTGAAATTATCCAGAACAAGAATTTAGTTAATAAAAAGCTGGAGGAGATTGTAAACCTTTTTGAGGACGGACTGAAATCCTACAGAAACATGGATTGGAATAGAGCGATTGAGCTATTTTCATTAAATTGGGAAAAATATAGAGATGCCCCATCAAAAATATTTATAGACAGGATATCCCATTTTAAAAACAATCCAATACCGGAAAACTGGGATGGTGTTTTTAGATTAACTGTTAAATAATACCAATTAGTAATGATTACTATTTACAATAATCTTTTATGCTGTTAATATAACTATAGAGCAAATAGCAATAAAGGAAATAAAAATGGCAAATATAACATTAGAAGGTTCAGTAATAGAGACAGTAGGAGACTTACCAAAAGTAGGATCTATAGCTCCAGACTTTAAATTAGTAAAAAAAGATTTATCGGAAGTAAAATTGAGCGACTATAAAGGGAAGACAGTAATTTTAAATATTTTCCCATCCTTAGATACAGGGACTTGTGCTCAATCTGTTAGAACATTTAATAAAGAAGCAGCACAATTGGATAATACAGTAGTGTTATGTATATCAGCCGATCTTCCATTTGCAGCAGGTAGATTCTGTGTAGCAGAAGGTATAGATAATGTAGAGACACTATCAGTTTTTAGGGATAGGGAATTTGGTAAAAATTATGGAGTTGACTTTAAAACAGGTCCACTAATTGGTTTACTTGCAAGGTCTGTTGTTGTAGTAGACCCTGATGGTAAAGTTAAGTATACACAATTAGTATCAGAAACTGTTGATGAGCCAGACTATAAAGAAGCATTAGCAAATATTTAATTTATATGACCTGCTCCATTCATATTTTTCACCAGGTTTTATATTAATTTTAACAAAAATTTCGGGACTGATAACATGTGCAGTCCCCCATATATTTAAATTTTCAATGTTTGCGTTAACTTCTTCTTTAATAGATAAACCACTTTTTTCATGTTTTAATATCCACGAAGCTTTTGTTAGGTCTTCTGGTATTAAACCACTAAAGAAAAATACATCCTTTATTTCCGAGTTAAATGTCACACAGTTTTTTTCAAAGTTAACCTTTTTTTCAGGATTAATATATTCACGTTTACAATCTATATTTTCAGATAGACATAGGAAATATTTTGAATCTATATTATTACAATCTAAATTTAAAAAATTGTGAGCGTATTCATTGGTATCTATATATTCAGATCCCCAATTTTCCAGTGAGTATAATATATCAAAACCCCTACTATTAAGAATAATCTCCTTTATGTACTTATAAGCATATTTCTGATTTCTTGTATCGTTTGTTGTAAATTTTACTCTATCAATATCCCTAGTTATTTCATATTTAATAGGATTATTTATATATTCTTTGTAGAACATATACTTATTAAAACTATTCTTTTTAAGCTGACCAACACCAATTTTAGTAAACGATTCCCCTAGGTGGATTGAGTCATAACCCATTACTTTCTCAATACCAAACTCATTGTAAAGCCCTTGCCCCATTGTAGATTCATCCCCATTTAGTGTCTCTACACCGCAAAATTCCTTTCCCCCAAGTTTAATGCTAGTAATTTGGCCTAACCAGTCAAATCTTGACCCTGTGTAGACTTCTCCAGGTTCATTAATTTGAATTTGAAGTGTATCTTTGTTTAAAATTAGGCTCATAATTTCTCCGTATTCTTTTGCACATTTCATATTTATTGTATTAAACTATTATTAAATGAAAAAGAAAATATTTTTAATTATAATAATAGTAATACTTAGCTCGTGCAATCAAAATAAAAAAAATGATAATTTTGTTCAAGGTTTTTTAGATATTTCACAAAATACTTCCGAGATCTATAAACTAGATAGATCATGGTATTTTTGGCCAAATGAACTATTAAGTTACAACGAAGTTGCTTATCAAATAGAACATGGATATTCTATGTTTATAAATACACCCTATAAGTGGCAAAAGCTTGGATTAATAGAACCAAGTCACAATCTTATGAATACAGGAACAATTGCTTTAAGAGTTAATTTCCCTAAAGCGAACGAGTTATGGGCTATAGAGTTACCAAATGCAGATAGCTCTACATCACTTTATTTAAATAGAGATTTACTTACTCAAATTGGTAAAACATCAGTTAATAAAGCTGATTCTATCCCAAGTAATAAGTTAGTAGTTAAAAATTTTACCCCTAAACCTGGTGAAAATCTAATTATAATTCATGTTTCAAGCTTTTATGCTCCATATATTGGTATTTGGGATTCACCTGTATTAGGAAAAGATGATGATATACAAAAAAAGCGGATGTGGGAAATTATTATTAGTTCATTAATTTCCGGAGCATTAATTTTTATGGGATTTTACCATATAGCACTATATATCCTAAGAACTAACGATAAAACAACATTAATCTTTGGAACAATTTGTATCTTTATGGCCATAAGAAACTTGATAACAGGAGAGAGAATACTTTTAGAATTAATGCCGGAAAGTTTATTATCCTGGAGAATTGCTTTTAATATTGAACACCTTTCAGCCCATATGACACTACCACTTTTTTTCCTATATTTTAAAAGGATTTTCAACACCTACATAAATACTTTTATTGAACGTATAATTATAGCTGTTGCACTGTTATGGTTAGTTTTGCAAATTTTCACTCCTGTAATGTTCCATCAAAGATTTTTATCTTTGTATGAATATTTCCTACTCACGTCTGCTCTTTATCTACTGTTTAGAATTTTTGCAGCAGCACAGAATAGAGTTGAGGGAGCTAAAACGACTCTATTTGGTATTGCAATATTAATAGGAACAGTATTTAACGATGTTTTACTCTCCAACGAAGTAATTAGTGGTTTTTATATGTCCCCATTGGGAGTTTTTATATACACATTTTCACAAAGCTTTCTACTATCCAAAAGATTTTCTAATCTATTCTTTCAAGTTGAAAACTACTCCTATGAGCTAGAGAATCTTAATAGCTCCCTGCAACGGTTTATACCCCAGGAAGTTTTAAAATATTTGGATAAGAAAAGCATAATAGATGTTGAATTAGGAGATTATTCCGAGGAAGAGATGTCTGTAATGTTTTTAGATATTCGAGATTTCACAAGTTTATCTGAATCTATGAGTCCTAACGATAACTTTAGATTTATAAATTCATTTCTAAAGCGTGTAGGTCCCCTTATAAGAAGGAATGGAGGATTTGTAGACAAGTATATTGGTGATGGGATTATGGCGCTATTCCCAGGAGAACCAGATAATGCACTAAAGGCTACACTACATATCAGAAAAGCACTAAACATTTTAAACAAGGAAAGGATAGGACATGGTCTTAACCCTATTAAAATTGGTATGGGTGTAAATACCGGGAAATTAATGCTTGGAACGATTGGGGAAGATCAAAGAATGGATTCTACAGTTATTTCCGATGCAGTAAATACAGCTAGCCGTCTAGAGAGTTTAACCAAAAAATTTAATGTAGATATACTTGTTTCCGATACAACAATAGATAATCTGACCCAGAAAGATAAATTTATAATTACCTACATAGGAGATGAACTCCTACGAGGTAAAAGTAAAAATGTTAAAATATATACTGTAGAATGGGCTGATTCAAAGGGTATTTTCCTTTAAGCAGCTTAAATTTCCCTTGTTTTATCCTCTAACCATTTAACTTCAGAAGTGGATAAATATGGGGATAGCCTTTCAAAAACCTCTTTATGATAGTTATTAATCCATAAAACTTCTTTTTCGAGTAAAATATCCCTATCAATTAAGGATATATCGTATGGATAAAGCGTTAGATTCTCAAAACTTAAAAATTTAGTATCCAAACCGTTTTTATAAAACTGAGTATAAACAAGATTCTCGATTCTAATACCATGTTTTCCTTCTATGTATAATCCAGGTTCATTGGAAGTAACCATTCCCTCTTTCAAGCAAAATTTAAAGCCTTTAGGAGAAATACTTTGTGGCCCCTCATGAACACCTAAAAAAAACCCTACACCATGACCTGTACCATGACCGTAATTTAAATTATTATCCCATAGCGGTTGTCTTGCTAATATATCAAGTTGTGCTCCTGTTGTACCTTCAGGGAATTTAGCCATTGCTAATCTTACATGACCTTGTAATACAAGTGTATAGTGTAATATTTCTTCTACCGTTGGGTTTCCTAAACTTATAGTCCTAGTTATATCTGTTGTTCCCTCTAAATATTGTCCACCGGAATCAATTAACAATAGACCCCTATTCCCTATTATTTTTGCACTCTCTTCTTTAGCACTGTAATGACAAAGAGCACCATTACTTTCAAAACCAATAATTGGGTTAAAACTTTCATCCTGGCAACCAGGCATACTTAAACGTGCATTCCTTAAATCTTCCGCCAATGAAAACTCTGTAAAGGTTCTCTCTTTTCTATCATTTTCGAATTTACTAAAAAACTTAACTAGAGCAACTCCATCTCTTTCCATAGCTAAACGAATATTTTTTAATTCAGTTTCATTTTTTATACATTTTAGTTCTGCAGTAATATCAAGTCCTTTTATCTGTTTTATTTCCTGAGGAATAATTCCGGAAAGATAACAATTAAGGAATTCTGGCATATAGTAAATCTTTGTTCCTTCCTTCAATTTTTGAAGCTCATCTCCAATTAAGTCGTAGTCATATATACCAATATCTGATTTTTTTAAATTAACCACTACTGAATCTGATAATTTACTACTCTCTATAAATAGCTTTGCATCTTTTAAAGAGATTAATGCATAAGAGACAACTAAAGGTGTATAGTCTACATCATTCCCCCTTATATTAAATAACCAGGCAATATCTGCTAAAGATGAAATTATATAGTAGTCAAGATTTCTTTTTCTCATTACATCACGTACTCTGTTTAGCTTTTCTTCTCTGCTTTCTCCGCAATATTTTATATCCAACTCAAAACATTTTGAATTTGGTCGACTAGGTCTATCTAACCATAATGTTTTTGCTGGGTCAAAATCTCTAATAAAATATATGTTATTCTCATCTAAATCTTTTTTAAAAGAGTCATATAGGGATGTAGGGAATAAGGATCCATCTAGACCAATAGAATCACCTTCTTTTAGCTTTTCTTTTAAAAAATCACTTATTGAAGGAGTATCTATAAGACCATCTTTATATAATTTAATTTCGCTACCACTTAATTCTGCTGCAGCTTGAATATAGTATCGAAAATCTGTCCACAAGCCAGACTCTTTTTTTGTTACAACAAGGGTTCCGGCACTTCCTGTAAAACCAGAAAACCAATTTCTAACTTTCCAATGTGGGTGTAAATACTCACTGGAATGGGGATCACTATTTGGGATTATAACAGCAGCTATACCTGCTTTTTCCATTAGTTTTCTTAATCTTGATAATTTTTCATCTCTGTCCATACTCAAGAATATCATATTTTAATAAGTTGAAAAATATTTTTAACTTTTTTTTAAAAATTCATTTAAGTTCAACAGAGTAACACCGATACTAATATTGTAATACAAAATATCCCCTCCAAAGTGATATAAGTGTTGCCAAGTCATTGTCGAATTTGCCTGATGATAATGATTAAACTATTTTATGAGTCATCCCTCCCAAATGTTGACTCATATATGGTTGGATTATACGAACCCCAGTTTTGCCTGAACTGGGGTTTTCTCTTTTTAAGATAGAAAATCATTCACTTCTTCAGATGTTGCATCTATTGGTCCACTAACTAAAACAGGGGTTGTATCAATATCATCTGCATTCATTAAATGTGCGAGCTTCTGAAGTGTTGTAAGAATCATACTTTTCTCCCAAGCTTCTAGTTTTTCAAATTTAATTACAAATTCTTCTTGTAAAAACCTTGGATTGCTTTCTAGTATTTCTATAGATTTTTGAGTTAGTTCAATATTTACTTTTCTTTTATCGTTAGAACTTCTTTTACGTTCTGCAAAACCTTGTTGTTCCAATCTATTAAGTATAGATGTAACAGTAGCCTGAGAAAGACTAACATTTTTTGATATTACCGAAATTGGAGAATCTGAACTTTTCTGTATTTCTTTTAGAACAATTAATTGTGGACCTGTTA
The DNA here is from genome assembly GCA_016936295.1 of Spirochaetales bacterium. GTDB lineage: Bacteria > Spirochaetota > Spirochaetia > DSM-2461 > DSM-2461 > Thiospirochaeta. Next base: position 7,087 of record JAFGYD010000127.1, read on the forward strand.
AACCATACAACCTTGTTAATTTTTTAGACTGAAGATCAATAGCTCTAATTATTCGTCTTAAAGACGAAATTACAGAATCTGTTATATCTAAATTATTCATGTTAGCACCCCTACAAGCCTACTATAACAGTAAAAAGCATTCGTCTCAATAAACATTAATTACTTAGAATACTAATAATTTTTAATGGCTTAAAGTCAATAAAGATACGACTTACTTGATTAATCAATAAAAATTACTTAGTATACTAAACATTAAGGAGAATTAAATGAATAAGAGAATTATTATTGTATTTACGTTTATGTTGTTATTTTTATCAGCATGTACCAAGAATAAAGATGAATCAAAAACAATTGTTTTTGGAGATAAAACTTGGGATAGTATTAAAGTTCACAACAGAATAGTAGCATTTATAATTGAAAATGGATTAGGTGGATATAAAGCAGATTTCATCCCCGGGGATACAATTCCAATAGTTAATGGAGTTATGCAGGGAGATATAGATGTTGATATGGAATCATGGCATTCTAATTTTACAGATATTTACAACAAAGGTATTAGCTCTGGAAAACTTATTGATTTAGGTAAAAATTTGCCCGATGCTCCACAAGGATGGTATATACCAAGATATTTAGTTGAAGGAGATAATGCGCCAGCTCCAGACTTAAAAACAGTACAAGATTTAGCAAAATATGCAAATCTTTTCCCGGATCCCGAAGATTCGAATAGAGGTGTTATTTACGGAGGATGCGCCGGTTGGGGACAAATGAAGGTTTCGCAAGAAATGTTTGATAATTCAGGTTTAGAAAAAATGTACAATTTCAATATAGCAGGATCAGGAACAGCGTTAGCAGCTACTATGTCTGGAAGCTATAAGAAAAAACAGGGTTGGGTAGGCTATTATTGGGGTCCATCTGCTATGTTAGGAAAACTGGATATGGTTAGACTAAAAGGGAGTGAATATGACCCAGCAGATGTTAATATATTAATAAATAAAAACATGCCTGAAAAAGCACCGGATATTGTGGAAATTTTAAAAAAATACTCAACTACAGTTGATCAAAACAATGAATTTTTAGCAATGATGGATGACAACCAGTGGACACATGAAGAAACAGCAAAATGGTTTCTAACTAATCATGAAGAAATATGGACTAAGTGGGTTAATACTGAAGTTGCAACAAAAGTTAAAGCAGCTCTAAAATAAAGGTTAATAATGGAAGAAAAACAGATAGTTATAAAAGAATTATGGAAAATCTTTGGTAAAGATCCAAAGAGAGTTCTTAAAAATGATAATTTGGGACTAACAAAAACGGAGCTGAAGGAAAAAACCGGATGTGTTGTTGGTCTTAAAAATATAAACCTCGAAATTAATAAAGGTGAATTCTATATACTAATGGGTCTGTCTGGTAGTGGTAAATCCACACTACTAAGAAATATTATTAGATTAGTAAAACCAACGTCTGGAGATATAGTAATAAACAATAAAAATATTACTAAAATGACCAATGATGAAATTTTAGAATTTAGAAAAGACACCTTTGGCATGGTGTTCCAACACTACGGATTACTCCCCCATTTAACAGTAATAGATAATGTCGCCTTTGGCTTAAAAATAAAAGGATTATCAAAAGAAGAGAGATATTCAAAAGCTTTAGAAGTTATTAAAACTGTAGGATTAAGTGGTTGGGAATATAATTATCCTGGTAATTTAAGTGGAGGAATGCAACAAAGAGTTGGTATTGCACGAGCCCTAGCAAATGACCCGGATATATTATTAATGGATGAACCTTTTAGCGGGTTAGACCCTTTAATTAAACGAGAGATGCAGGATGAGTTAGTAGAACTTCAAGATAGACTTAAAAAAACAATAATCTTTGTTACCCACGATTTACACGAAGCATTAAAACTAGGTGACAGAATAGCTATTTTAAAGGATGGCGAAATTGTACAGATTGGTAAACCGGAAGAAATTGTAACTAACCCCGAAGACTCTTATGTCAAGGAGTTTGTAAAAGATGCTTCCCCTGCAAAAGTTCTAACAGCTGGTTGTGTTATGGAACAACCTGATGTTCTAATTTACTCTTGGGAGGGTCCAAGAACAGCCCTAACAATGCTTAGATCTTCAAATAGAAAAATTGCATTTGTTGTTAATAAACATAAGGAGTTTTTGGGAGTTGTAAATGAATCAGCACTACTAAAAATAATAGATAATGAACCCTCAGCAACAAATATTCCTAAAGAAATAATTAAACCAAGGGCATTTGTTCACTTAGATACCCTTTTAGAAGATATGTTTCATATTATGGCAAAAGAACCTCTACCTATAGCAGTAATTGATGAAAATAATAAATTCAAGGGGAAAATTACAACTGATATTTTATTTGAGAATATTATCCCATTAGGAGGTCATAATGAGTAATTTCCCAAACTCTTTTAGTATCCCACTTGATAAGTGGATAGATGGAATTATGGAATGGCTTCTAATTAACCTAGAAGTATTTTTCGATTTTATAGGTTTTGTGATATTAAATGTTATTGTCACTTTCGAGAATCTATTTTTATTTATTCCTTGGTTTATTTTTATCCCTTTAGTTGGCTTTCTGGGGTGGAAATTTGTAGGGAAGAAAAGTATAGCTATTACATTTATGCTAATGCTGTTACTTATTGGTAGTTTTGGTTATTGGGAACTATCTATGAAAACTTTAAGTTTAGTAATTACATCGGTTTTTTTCTCTCTTTTAATTGGGATTCCCCATGGGGTACTTATGGCTAGAAGCGATAAGTTAGAATCTATTATGAAACCAATATTAGATGGAATGCAAACCATGCCCAGTTTTGTCTATTTAATACCGGCACTAATGTTTTTTGGAATGGGTAAGGTTCCAGCAATGTTCGCAACTATAATCTATGCAATTCCTCCTGTAATTAGATTAACAAATATAGGAATTAGAACAGTTGATAAAGAGGTTATAGAGGCAGCACTCGCCTATGGGGCATCTTCAAAACAAGTATTATTTGATGTACAAATTCCGCTTGCAAAACCAAGTATCATGGTTGGTATCAATCAAACAACAATGATGGCACTATCTATGGTAGTTATAGGATCCATGATTGGAGCAAAAGGGCTTGGAATGGAAGTTCTTTTAGCCATAAACAGGATTGAGGTAGGGAAAGGATTTGAAGCTGGTATTTCAATTGTTATACTTGCGATTATTATTGATAGAATAACTTTTTCATTTTCTAAAAAGCGGTAATTGCCCAATTCTATCATTGTTAATTAGCCAGTTATATTATAAAATTACTATATGTTCAAAAGCTATAATACAAAGTTCAAAAAAGAAGTTGTAACCATATACTCCGGAGAGTGCTATGTAAGCACCTCCGGAGAAATTTTATCAACAATTCTAGGTTCATGCGTTGCTGTTTGCTTATATGATTTAAGAAATGGAATTGGTGGAATGAATCATTTTATGTTGCCAACTAGGACATATAAAACTGCAGAATATGGTCAGCCCCTAAAATATGGAGATTATGCTATAGAACATTTAATAGAACAAATGTTAAAACTAGGCAGTGATTTTAATAATATAAAAGCAAAAATCTTTGGTGGTGGTAAAGTTATTTACCATAATGGTGAGTCATTAACAATTGGGGAAGTAAACATTAACTATGCAAAGAGTTTTCTAAACAAAATTGGTATCAAAATTGAAAAGGAAGATATCGGTTCCGATAAAGGTAGAAATATAACCTTTTTTACTGAAACATCCGATGTTTTTGTAAAAAAGGTTCATATATCAAATAATATTCAAACTTTTGAAAGTATAAATTGTGCTATTTGATTTAAAGGCTTAATAGCACAGTGGGCATTTCTTTTAATTGCTTCCCCCGGCATCCCAAATACAACACAGCTTTCTTCATCCTGTGCAATTGTAAATGCTCCTGCGTTTTTCATCTCTAAAAGGCCTTCTGCACCGTCATCTCCCATTCCGGTCATTATTACACCAATAGCATTTTTCCCCGCGTAACGAGCTGTAGATCGGAATAATACATCAACTGATGGTCTATG
>JAFGYD010000128.1 GCA_016936295.1 Spirochaetales bacterium
ATTATATTTATAGGTAGTATTTATATACTATATAAAATTAGAATAAGAAAGTTACATAAAAGACAACAGGAACTGGAAAATTTAGTACAATTAAGAACTAGTGATCTTTTAGAAGAAAAAAATAAATCTGACTCCTTATTATTAAATATTCTGCCAGTTTCAATAGCAAAAAGATTAAAATCTGGTGAAAAAGCCATTGCTGACAGGTTTGAAGACACAACTGTTCTATTTGCAGATATTGTTAATTTTTCAGAACTGGCGTTAGAGGTATCGGCTTCCCAGTTGCTACTATACCTTAATTCACTCTTTTCAGAGTTTGATCTGTTAACTGAAGAGTTTGGAATAGAGAAAATCAAAACTATTGGTGATGCTTATATGGCAGCTTCTGGAATCCCTGATGTAATATCTAATCATAAAGAATTAATGGTGGAATTTGCGTTTAAAATGTTAGATAAAATAGAACTGGTAAATAGAAAATTAGGTACAAAAATGGAAATGAGAATTGGTATACATTCCGGTTCTGTTGTTGCAGGGGTTATTGGTAAGAAGAAATTTATTTACGATCTTTGGGGTGAAACAGTTAATCTTGCCAGCAGGATGGAGCAACATGGAAAACCTGGGAAAATACATGTATCTGAAGAAATTTTTCATAGTCTATCACACTTATATAACTTTGAGGAACTAAACGAAGAGCATATAAAAGGTGCTGGCTTATCAAAGACTTATAATTGTTTAGACAGGAAAAAGAATTAAAGGAAAATTATAGATGTGCAAATTGAACGAGTACAGCAAATACTTTTAATGGAAAAATAAATAGTTACTTTTAAAATTGCTATTAAAAATGTAATATAAATATATGAATGAAGATGTAAGATGGAAACAGAGGTTTTCTAATTTTAAAAGAGCATTCCTATTATTAAGGGATGCTCTGGATGGAGATATATCAAAATTAAATCAACTTGAAAAAGAAGGTGTAATTCAAAGGTTTGAATACACATTTGAATTAGCATGGAAAGTATTGAAAGATCGAATGGAATTTGATGGTATTATATTCGATATAATATCTCCAAAATCAATCATTAGGAAAGCTTATGAATCAAAATATATAGATAATATTGATATATGGTTTAATATGATTGGAGACAGAAATTTAATGAGTCATACCTATGACGAAAATAAATTTGAAAAAATAATAATGACCGTACAGTCTGAGTATTTAAAAATTTTAGATAGACTTTATATATGGTTACTAGAAGATACTCTTTGATGAAAGATACTGGACTATCACTTTCCACTCTTAATATATTAGTAGAAGCATTTTCAAAATATCCAGAAATTGAGACTGCTATATTGTACGGTTCCAGAGCTAAGGGTAACTACACCTCTAGGAGTGATATTGACCTTGTTGTAAAAGGAGTAATATCAAGACATATTATATCTAAAATAACACTCGATCTTGAGGATAGTGACATTTTGTATAGTGTTGATCTTCAATCTTACAATGAACTAATAAATCGAGAGCTTATCGATCATATAGATCGAGTAGGTATCGTAATATACAAAAAGTAAAAAGTAGGTGTTGTATTAGTATTATATTTTAACTAAATCCCATATTAATTAAAAAGTTTTTCAATATCTCCAACAACTTCTAAACCAACTGCTTTTGAACTGCCATTATATATTATTTCATTATTTTTTGTTAATTGAATATTTATTTTTCCATTAACTGACTCTTTTATAGGCCTATTCATTACTCCATTCACAGGAGCTTTTAATGTTCCATAATCTGTTGATTTTGTTTTAATTGATAATATATAACTACCTTTCTTTATATCAATTTCTATAAAATCATCAATAACCACTTTTTTAATTTTGCTGTTATTATATGTTGAAAAATAATATGTTTTCCCTCCAACATTTAGAAATCCTAAAAATCCAGGGAAATAATTACCTAGCCATGGAATATGTGCCAAACTTAACATAACCGATGTTTTTACTTCCTCAAATGAGTTTCCTTGTAACCAAAGCCATTCACTTGGGAACCCGGAACCCCAATCTTTTTCAATATAACCTTTACCATTATCAAAATTAATTTCTTCATTATTAATTTTTAAAGATCCAAAAGTTATACAATTAAGGGATACCACACCGTGATAACACTGCATAAATGGGATAAACGAAAAAGGTCCCATAATATTAGGCCAAAATCCTTTATATTTAATATTATTAGTTAATTTAATATTTCCAGAAATATGGGGTAAATTTAATGTAATTTCATTAGTAGAAAAATTATTATCACCAATATTTATTTCCAGTTCTCCTGACGATGTACATTTAAATTCTTTAATATCAAATCTATAATATTCACTTTCACCCAAATAAGAATTTATTTGAATAAAACAGTGTGGATCATTACTATTTTTAGAAATTCCAGGTATAACTGCAAAAACTTTATCTGTCATATTATTAACAAATTTAAAATACCACCCTTCAAAATAATTATTTGATTTATGTTTTCCTTGATATACAATTGGATTCCTCATATTTGCCTCTTTTATTTAAGTATAATTATTTTAATTAATAATGTTGACTTTTTTTTAAGAGAGATTATTAACTAAAATAAGAATAAAATTTTAAATTATTTTTCTAAGTGCGAAATAACCTTTCGTATCTATAATTCTATAATTAACTAATCAGTGCGATTTATTACCAACTTGCAGCACTTAAAAATTGCTAAATAGGAGAATGAAATGAATTTTATAGAGTCATTTATTAAAAAAGAGAGTCCCATTACCTATAGTAAATATTTCTACACCAGTAGTTATTTAAAACACATGTACTCCAAAGTCCTTTTAGACCTTAATGGAGAGGAAGGGATTGCCGCAGCTTTAGGTTATAATTTTAATAACCCTCAGAAAAGATTTCAGTTCCGTAAAACTGTTCAAAAAATGAATAACCTTGATGCAGATATCCCTTTACTTTATTTAGAACTAATAAAAGCTGATAAAGAAATTATTAAAATGTGCTTAGAAGAGGATTTATTGGCTTATAAAAGAGAACTTACCAATCCAAGATTCCCAAAATTCTCTTCTTTTAGGTACATGGCTTGTGTTTATGGTTCCCTAACTTTTCCAGATGGTACTACAGAGAATCAAGCTATAGATCTATGTATAGAACATTTGAATATTAAACCTTTCACTCATATTATTAATTATCAGAATTTTTTATGGATCTTCATTTCTAAGGATGGGGTTAGCAGAGTGTATTTTGAACCACAAATAAGATTTACTTCTAAAACCATGGTTGTAAAATATAAAAATAGGGATAGATCTATATGTCAAACATTAATATAGTTAAAGTTATAATTTTGAATATTATTCCCAATTTATAATTTAAATGCTCTAAAAAAATCTTTATATCTATGGTTTAAGTATATTTCTTAAGTAGCTGCTTTGCATCATACACAATTGCATCAATAATGCTTTGGGATTCAATAACAGTTATATGCGAATTGTACTTCATAGTCCACCGCGCGAATTCCAGTCTGTTATGAACCTGTATTGAAAAAATATGTCTTCCATCATTATTTCTATATATCTGAGTAGAGTGTAAAGGCTGTTTAAATAATTTTAAATATAGTGATTCATCAACTTCAAATACAGCCTCATCTTCGTAATCCCCTCTGTCATTTATAAAAGTTCCCCACCTGGAGTTAATATAGTCAAGTTTCTCATTTATAAGTTCCCTATCTCTAAATATTTCTTTCTGAATAATTTTAGTAATCTTGTTTACCTGCAGACTAAGAATTTTATTATATCCATCATCTAAACAATAGAGTAATAGATAGTTTGTTCCGCTATTGGAGATTATTTTTAAAGGAAGAACCGTATATTTTTTTACACCCTTATTCTTTAAATATTCAATTTCAAGAACTCTGTTATGTAAAAGTGCATTAAGTAGGGGAGATAAAGTTTCATCTTCTATATATACGTTATCGTTTAACCTTGGAATAATCTTTTCCATAATATCCTTTTGGATAATTTTATTATTATGAAGCTGATGTCCAAAAGGCGATGTCTGTATGGCGGCAATTGTATAAATATCATCAATACCCTTTAATTTATCAAGAAAATTAGTATCTGTAAGTCTATATCCATCTCTAGAACTCTCAATTAATCCAAGCCCGGTATTTTCAAAAGGAATATTTATATCCTGAATATATCTAATAACTGTTCTTTTGGAGACTCCAAGCATATCTGCAATTTCTGTAGCCGATGTCCAACTGTATTGTGACAGTGTTCCAAGTATTCTGAACATTCTTTCAAATTTATTCCCTTCCTTCTCCGACATTCTATGCCTCCTGTATTATTTAAAAAAATTTAAAAAATATTTATTGGTGACTATTTCTGTCATCCATGTATTTTAACTTTAAACCATGGAGGCCAGAAATGGAATATCTTTTTGAACATCATTATTATAATCATCCTGCTAATAACACAGGTTGCAATAAATTTGAAAACACAGTTATTTTGGGTGATTATTACAATTTACTCAGCAAAATTAGAATTCGTGAAGAAAAAGATCTAGATCATGCATTGGATGTTTTTAAATATCTGGATTCCAATGAGGCAGAATTACTTGAAATTAGCCTGAAAGAGATATTATTACCTATGCTTAAAAACTATGATAGTAAGAACAAGCTTAATTTCTCTGATATCTGGAATTTAGATTCCAGTACTGTTAATAAAGTCACATCTCTAATAATAGAAAGTGCTAAAAAACATGCCAATAGAGTTCATGATTTTTCAGATGACCCCATGTTCATTAAACTTAATAAACTAAAAGATCTATTTTCCCTTAATGATATTGAAGCCATGTTTTTATATAAAAACTTTTTATTTAAGACCCATGAATTTTACGCTGATTTTATCTATCGGTTTTCTGATGGTTCACAAATGACTACTACAGGATATTTTGGACGTGATAAAAAATTATCGATAGAGTTTAAATCTTTATTACTAGGCTGTAGTATTCAGGATATAAGGGATATTATGGGTAAAAATTCACCTTTAACCAAGATAGGGCTATTGGATCAATCCCAGAATATTACAAATTCAATTATTGATTATTTTTTATATTCAAACGATGAACCTTTTTCTTCTATTCATTATTACAAAGACAACAATTGTGAGCTGGAACTTGAAGATTTTAATCATTTAAAAAAGGATATTGATATTTTAAAATCACTTTTAACCCGTAGAGAAAACATGACAGGTTTTAAGCTGCTTCTTTATGGTAAAAGCGGAACAGGGAAGAGTTCTTTTGCAAAAGCTTTATTAAAAAATTTGAGTTTTGAAACATACGTTTTAAAAAGACCAGACTATGAGTCTGATATGGATGAAAGAAAAAATGATGTAACAGGTCTATACTGCTTCGAGAGGGAGCCTGAACTATTCAACAAGGTTTTAATTATAGATGAGGCTGAAGAGTTATTATCTACCCGGTTTAATCCATTTCACAGAAAATCCGGAGATATGAAAAAGCCTATTAATCTGTTTCTTGAAGATTCCAAAAGTAGCCAGATCTGGATAGTAAATAGTATTAACGATATTGATGATTCTACAAAAAGAAGGTTTAACTATAGTATTAATTTTCAGGAACTAAGTGACTCAGCAAGAAAAAATATTTGGGAAAAACAGCTGCAAATATATAATTACAAGGAGAAAATACCTGTAAATATAATTGAAGATCTTAGTAAAAAGTACCCTGTGGGACCTGGGATTATTAATAAATGTATTGATAATTTTTATAGGGTATCGGGAGAAGAAGCTTTATCTGATAATCTAATTTCTGTCTCGGATAATACTATTATGTCCTATCTGAAACTTAATAATTTGGAGAGTATTGTTAACCAGGATTACAAAGACAACAGTTTGTACTCATCTTCTGCAATTTCTATTAAAGAAGATCTTAATGATATTATAGATACTATTCAAACCTTTAACAGCCTTAGGAATAATTCGGATATCAATATAAAAAATCTTAATATTATATTCCATGGTGCACCGGGAACAGGGAAAACCGAGTTTGCCAGATATCTATCGTTTAAAGTTGATAGAAGAATCTTAAGTAAAAGCGGGAAGGATCTACTAGGACAATATGTGGGGGAGACAGAAAAGAATATTGCAAATGCTTTTCTTGAGGCTGAAAGGGAAAATATGATTCTTCATATTGATGAGATAGATTCAATTATCTTTAATAGAAAACTTGCAAACAGAAACTGGGAGGTAAGCCAGATTAATGAATTTCTACAATCTATGGAGAATTTCAAGGGGATTTTAATATGCACTACCAATAGACTTGATCAGATTGATGATGCAGCGTTAAGAAGATTCTCTTTAAAAGTTGAGTTTGATTACCTTAAGCCAGAGGGGATAAAAGCTTTTTTTGAAATATACTTCAAGGAAATTAAGTTAACCAGTGTACAGGAATCTCTGCTTATATCAATAAAAAATCTTACCCCAGGTGATTTCAAGGTTGTATATAACATGTATATGTTACGTAGAAATAAACCATGTGCAGATAGAATAATAGAGATGTTACAGGCAGAAGTTGGTGTTAAAAACATGAGTAAAGAGAATCGAATAGGGTTTGTTTAATAATTTATATAGCTTGCCGGTATTTAAAGGATGATACACGATTTAACTATGTCCTTTAAATATTGTAATAAGAAATTATCAACACCATTATGGATTACACAAAAAAGAATTTGCATGGGTTTGGTACCCAATTGCTTAGGAGGAAAATATGTCAGTATATGTTGAATGCTTTAATGTGATTGTTAAAAGAAAGGCTTTGGATCGGGTATATCCAGGAGGTTCAGAGAAAATTATTGTGAATGATAATGTTCCCGAAGAGTTTTATGACGATCATCTTGTAAGGTACGGTTCAATGAATGTTTATGGAATTGACGATTTAGTGTCAAATCTAAAGTAAATGGGATAAAAAATCGTTGGGGAAAAGTTTGAGACATAAAAAAATTGAGTATAAAGTCAAAAGTGTTTAGTAATTACTTTTTTTACAAATATTAATGAAGTGTTGCTAACCTATGTATGACAATAATAAAATTAAAAAGGATGTAATATGAAAAAATTGATTTATATAAAAAGAGATTTCCAATACAATTAGTAAAAGGAAATGATGGTACATCAACCAAATTGGAAATGCAGTGAATATTAATATATCAAAATTTGATTTTAAAAAAGAATCTATAGCTTATCTCTCAAAGAAAAAGGAATTTATTAACTGGCCTATAGTTTATATCCTTGAAAGTGAAAAAGAGGCATATATTGGTGAAACCACAAGTGCTTCGCGTAGAATAAATGATCATTTAGAAAATCCTATAAGGGAAGTTTTTGACAGATTTTTTATTATTGAACATTCCCAATTTAATAAATCAGCAACGTTGGATATTGAATCTAAATTAATAGAATATATCAGCTCAGATGGGAAATATACGTTACAAAATAATAATAGAGGTTTAAGAAATCACAACTATTATAATAAAAATTATTATAGAGATTTATTTGAAAAAATATGGGATAATCTTTTAGAAAATGATATTGCAAGTAAAAGTCTACGAGATATTGAAAATAGTGATTTATTTAAATATTCTCCATTCAAAATATTAACGGATGATCAAGCTGAAATAGTTGATATTCTTGAGAAAAGAATTAAAACAGAACCTAGATCGATAAATATTGTAAATGGAGAGCCAGGATCAGGAAAAACTATTTTAGCTATTTATTTGATTAAATATTTAATATCTGATGAAAAAAATAAAGATCTTAAAATAGGAATAGTATTACCTCAAACATCGTTAAGACAGACTGTAAGTAAAATTTTTAAGAGTGTTAAGGACTTAAAAGTAAATATGGTATTAGGCCCTAATGATGTTGTTAATAATGATGATGATTTTGATGTCCTTGTTATTGATGAATCCCATAGATTAGCACAAAGAAAAAATTTATCAAGTTATGTTATGTTTGATAATCCCTGTAAAAAATTAGGTTTAGATCCCACTACAAGTAGCCAGTTGGATTGGGTATTAATGAAAAGTAAACATACAATATTATTATATGATGAAAAACAAAGTGTAAAACCATCAGATGTAGATAAAAAAGCTTTTGATAAATTGAAAAGCAAAGCTTATAAACATACTTTAACATCTCAGCTGAGAGTATTAGCTGGTAACCAATATTCTACATATATTGATGATATATTTAGACAAAAAGCTATAAATAAAATAACTTTTAAAGAATATGATTTTTTATTATTCGATAATATTTCCGAGTTAATTAATAAAATAAAATTATTTGACAATGAAATAGGATTATGCCGGATTGTTGCTGGTTATGCGTGGGAATGGAAAAGTAAATTAGATGCTAATGAATTTGATATTATTATCCAGGATCAGAAATTAATATGGAATTCTACTGTAAAAGATTGGATTAATAGCACTAATGCAATAAATGAAGTAGGATGTATCCATACCGTTCAAGGTTATGATTTAAATTATGTTGGTGTAATTATTGGTCCAGAGTTTACTTATGAAAATGATAGTATAAAATTTTATCCAGAATTGTATAGAGATAAGTATGGAAAACATAAATCTTTATCTGAAGATGATATGAAAACTTATGTTATAAATATCTATAAAACTTTAATGACTAGAGGGATAAAAGGGACTTATGTTTTTGCTTGTGATAATGGATTAAATCAGTATTTGTCTCGATATATAAATAAATTTAATATGAATCAATTTTTTGAAGCTGCAGAAGAAGAACCTACTTATAATAAAAGTTAATCATTGCTTAGATATATAGTCATTCCTCATAATTTACAGGTTAATTTAAAGTTTGCAGTGTAGTTGAAATAGTGATAATTTAAATATATATAATATAAAGAGATATTAAAAAATGGATTTTGCAGACAAACTTTAAACATTATCAAAAAAAGTTATTAGTTTAAAAATGCTACATATAACTGCAATTGACGATGTTTATATAGTGACTGGAAACTTACCATTCAATCAATATTCTTTAATAAGATACTTGCTTCCTGGAACACAGAAATTAATGTGGTAATATTTTATGCATCAACAATGGATTTCGATACAGTTCTTGTAGTTAAAAAAATGTAACCTTGTAATATTCGACATCAAATCCGACATCTCCGGGGAAAACTTTACGTAACTTCAAGCACATTACAAAAAACAGATAAAGCATTATAGGGAAATGTTTATATCTTTATTAAAATAGAGAATAAGGTTAAATAGTGTTACATTTTTTATATATTGGTGATGTATAGTTGATAAATGTAACATAAAATACGATAATGATATTAGGGGAAATGAGATGGATATAATAGCAAAAAACTTAAAAGAATATAGAAATAAACTGGATTATACTCAGGCTGATATTGCAGCTTTCTTATCAATAACCAGGGAAGAAGTTAATTACTATGAGAATGGGAAAAGAACAGTTCCTTTAAATATTTTATTAAAATTATCAGATTTATATGGTGTGGAGATTGGTAATTTTAATGAAACTGATCCTGAAAAACATAAATCCATGCTTTCATTATCCTTTAGAAAGGATAATTTTATACCTCAGGATTATGATGTTCTGTCTCAGTTTATAAAGGTTGTTAAAAACTACAGTAAGATTAAAAGGCTTTGTAATGCATTATAGTGATGTCTTAAAGGTTAAAAAGAATGTTTCAGACTTTAGATCCACTAATGGTCTAAGTAGTAAGGAGCCTGTGGATCTTTATGCGTTACTTAGAAAGCTTGATATTTTAACTTTGTTCAAGCCATTAAGTGATTCAATTTCCGGTATAGTATGCCGGCAAGCTGATAAATCTATGTTTATGTTAATAAATTCCAATAAATCAGTAGGTAGACAACATTTTACAATTGCCCATGAACTCTATCATTTATTCTATGATGAAACATTTGACAGTTTACTTTTAGAAAAGAATTTAAAAGGTACAGAGGAGAATAAGGCTGATTGTTTTGCAACACATCTTATTATGCCGGAAGAAGGAATCCTTGAGCTAATCCCTGAATTAGAGATGAGTAAGAATTCTATTACACCTATAACTCTCCTTAAAATTGAAAGTTCCTATAAATGCTCCAGATCTGCATTATTATACAGATTAAAAGAATTAAAGCTAGTTGATCAGACTTTTATTAATAATCACAAGGTGAATCTTGAATATAGTGCTATTAAAAATGGATATTCTCCTGATCTGTATAAATCAGGAAATGAAAACAAAATAATAGGTGATTATATCCCACTTGTTAATAACCTTTACGATAATGATAAAATTTCAGAGTCCCATTATGAAACCCTACTATCTGATATTGGTATGGGAGATTTAGTTGATTTCTGAGTCTGATAAGAAGATTTTAATCGATTGTGATGTTCTAATTCATCTGAACAAAGGCGATAAGCTATCTCTTTTATCTGAATTATATAAAGATAGAATTATTCTTCTTGATATAATAAAAGATGAGTTTACAAGAATAGGAAAACATCCACATATGTTTAATATTCTTTTAATTCAGGCAGGTATTGAGGAGATTGTATTCCCAACTGATAAAGAAGAACTCTTAAATGAGTTTATTGAATTAAATTCGCATTTTGGTGCTGGAGAGAGTGCCTGTATGGCCTATGCTAAATTCCACAACAATATTATTGCCAGTAGTAATTTAAAGGACATTAAAGATTATTGTACAAAAAATAAGATTACATATATTACAACCATGGATATAATAGAAGAAGCTTATACTAAGAAAATTATGGTTTTAGAAGAATGTGATCTTTTTATCACCAAAGTAATAAATAGTAAAAGTAAATTACCTTTTAATGATATGACAAAATATTTACAAAGTAAGAAATTATAAATGAATACTAATAAACTCAAGTTATTTACTCAGGAAACATGGCTTAAACTTATTATTATAATAGATACTAAGTTAACCTATATATTATCCACTGATATTGAAGAGTTAAGGGATAATCTGAAAAGAGTTAGTTCTGAAAAACTTTTTGGCGATTATTTTATTGGAGTTATAGAGGTCACAAGTTGTGACTGTTTTAAATAAGAATATGTTTACACATAAGTTTACATTTGGAATTTAGCAATAAATGTTTTACATCTTTTGTCATTTAACTTATTTTTATCCATGATCATTTGTGGGAATTATAAAGTAGCGATTCCTTACAATGTTGTATATATTAAATATATTGAAGAAAAAAGTAATATGTTTTTATAGTGTCTTGCTAGTTTTTATTAACCGATGAAAAAAAGAAATCCATTATTCAATTTATAGAAAATTGTTCACATTAAATATACATCATTTGGTAATCTTGTTATTAGAAAATAAAGATGAAAGAATATTAAACTATAAATATCTGGAAGTAGTCTTCGTAACTCACATTATGAGCATGGGAAAGTGATAACGCCTGAGCTTTTAGAAAATACAAGTAAAAAAATAGCGGTTCTTGTTTTAATGAGGGCTGCTTTATTTTTTGTATATGGTATTGCAGATGAACTTGAATCCCATGGAAAAGATGTTTCGTTAATTCTAATGTAAAATGATTTATTATCGCTTTCTGATAAAGAGCATGTTAGAAATACTACATGCAGATAAGATTGCAACAGAATTAAACTTCTACTCTAGTAATGGATACCACGGAATCATTGACCTGGTTATAGAAAAAGATAGTAACCTTACAATATACGACTTTAAATCCGATATACCAGGTGATAACTTTACAGAACTACAGGCTCATTACAAAAAGCAGTTAAAGTACTACGAGGATGCAGCAAAAGAGTTTTCTGGTGGCAATAATATTTTTGCAAGTGAATGTATATATCTGTTTAAATAAAATAATATTTAAATTTCTTCCAAAAATTATCAAATGAATGTATCATTAATTGTGCATATGCCATTAAAAATTAAGTTAAGGAGGCTCCAATGACACAAACAGATGTTTTGGTAATTGGTGGAAGTGCTACAGGGCTTGTAGCAGCTATGACAGCAAAATCTGATAATCCGGATAAGAAGGTTACAGTAATACGAAAAGAAGAAATAGTAATGATTCCATGTGGAATCCCTTATATTTACGGTACAGTTGAAACAAGTAGTAACAATGTTTTACCAGATGCTGGTTTACAAAAACTTGGAGTAGATATTGTTGTTGATGAAGTTTTATCAGTTGATACCCAGAAAAAAACTTGTGAAACAAAATCAGGAAATTCTTTCTCCTATAATAAATTGATACTTGGAACAGGATCTGAACCAGCAATACCGGGTTGGTTAAAAGGTACAGAACTTGATAATGTATATACAATTCCAAAGGATAAAAATTATCTGGATCTTCTACAGACTAAATTAAAAGATATGAAAAAAATAGTTGTTGTAGGGGCTGGTTTTATTGGTGTAGAAGTTTCTGATGAATTAAATAAAACAGGTCTTGATGTTACACTTGTTGAGGTTCTGCCTTGTATTTTAGGTGCAACCTTCGATAAAGAGTTTGCAACAGATGCCCAGGAAAAACTTATTGCCCGTGGAGTTAATGTTAAAACTGAGTGTGGAATTGAATCTATAAATGGTAATGGTAAAGTTGATTCTGTAACTTTTAATAATGGAGATACAATAGCAGCAGATGCTGTTATTCTTTCTATGGGTTATAAACCAAATGTTGATTTAGCAAAACAGATGGGTCTTGAAATAAATGATTTTGGTTTTATTAAAGCAGATCAATATAGACGAACTTCCAAAGTAGATATTTTTGCTGCTGGTGACTGTGCTAGTAAACTGGACTTTGCTACAGGTAAACCAAGCAGGGTTATGCTAGCATCAACTGCATGTACAGAGGCAAGAATTGCTGCACTAAATCTTTACGAACTTAATACATATAGTGTTTTTAGAGGTACAATAGGTATTTACTCCACTTGTATTGGTGAAAGTGCATATGGTGTTGCAGGTTTAATTGAAAAAACTGCAAAAATGGAAGGTTTTAAAATTGTAACTGGATCATTTACCGGTGTAGATAGACATCCCGGTAAAATTTCAGATGCCCATCCCGAAACTGTAAAACTTATTGTTTCTAAACAGTCAGGTGTGATTCTTGGTGGAGAGGTAATGGGTGGTAAATCTACTGGTCAGTTAATTAATGCTATTGGTATAGCAATTCAGAATAATATGACCGTACATGATCTTTTAGTATCACAAATAGGAACACAACCTCTATTAACTGCATCCCCTGCAGGTTTCCCTTTAATTAAAGCAGCTGAAATTGCCGCAAGAGCAATGAAAGCGTAAAAAAATAATCTGATAGTATCATTTGATGCTATCAGATTGTAAAAAAATACTCCCCTGAAATCATAAGTCCTTTTATCTCATTTAAACCAATTGAATTGGGCATAATCTTTTTATAAATTGCATATGCACATTATTGACAAGTAATCTTTATAGCTCTATACTGTGCATATACACATTGAATGATGGTTTTGTTCTTTATGATGCTAGTGAGTAAAACCATCTATAAGGAGAAACATTATGAATGGTAACAGAAGAGGACCAGAAGACAAAGGAAGTAGAACAGGAAGACAAATGGGTTACTGTTCTGGCTATGATAAACCAGGAAGGGAAAACCGGCCCGAAGATTCGAGCCATGAAAAGTTTGGTTTAAGAAATGGTCAGGGGTTTAGAAATGGTAACTACTTTGGTTCAGAACAGGAAAGAGGTTTAGGTCGTGGTGCCGGACAAGGCAGAGGTTTTGGAAGGGGTCATGGTCGAGGATTCGGTCGAGGTCAAAGATAGATATTTGAAAAAAAATTAAAGGGGTATTTTAATACTCCTTTAATTACGGGAGGATTTTGATGATATACGATGTAGTTGTAATAGGTGGAGGACCTGCTGGTTTGTCCGTAGCAATGACTCTAAAAACAAAATATAAAATGAAAAGTATTTTACTAATAAAAGAAGAAGAAAAAGGTTTAGTTCCATGTGGAATGCCATATATTTTTGGTAAACTTAATTATAATGTAGATAATGATGTTAAATCCCATAAGCCATTTTTGGATGCTGGTGGTGAACTTTTATTAGATAAAGTTACACTATTAAATAGAGACGAAAAATCAATTAGAACAGTAAGTAATAAAATTATTAGTTATAATAAATTAGTTTTAGCAACAGGCTCAGACCCATTAATTCCAACATTTATTAAAGGTTATGATAATCCTAATATTTACTATATTAAGAAGAGTTATAATTATATGAAAGAAATTGCTCCAAAAATAAAAGAATCAAAAAGTGTCGCAATAATTGGAGGAGGATTTATTGGTTTGGAAGTTGCCGATGAACTTGCAAGCGATAAAGAAAAAGAAGTAACACTCGTAGAGATGCAGGAGAATGTTTTATCCCTTGCTTTTTCTAAAACTTTTAGTGAAAAGGCTGAATCAGTATTACAAAAACATTGTGTGAATATTTTAACAAGCACAGGATTGTTGGAAGTAGAACAGGTTGAAGATAATCAGGTTAAACTACATTTTTCTAATAATAGTTCTATAATTGTAGATTCTGTTATTTTTGCACTTGGATATAGAGCTAATACCCAATTTGCTAAAGATGCAGGTCTTTCTGTAAATAAATTTGGTGCTTTAAATGTTGATAATTTTATGAGAACCCAGGATTCTGATATTGTTGCTATTGGAGATTGTGCTAAAAAAAGAGATTTTTTTACCAGAAAAGATTCTAATGCAATGTTAGCCTCTGTGGCAGGTGCTGAGTCACGATTCGTTGCAGAAAATCTATTTACAATTACTGGTATTAAAAACAGTATAGGTACAATTAGAGTTTTTTCTACAGTATTAAATGGTTTAGTATTAGGTGTTGCAGGAATTACAGAAAAAGAAGCGGCGAGTGAAAATATGAATGTTGTTATAGGAAAATTCTCTGGTTTAGATAAACATCCCGAGAAATTACCTGATGCAAATAGGGTTGATATTCATTTAACTGTTATGAAAGAAACAGGTGCTATTATTGGTGCTGAAATTTCAGGTGGTCAAACAGTTGGAGAGATGATTAATGTCATGGCTGTAGCTATTCAATCAAGATTAACAATACATGAGCTATATACATATCAGATTGGAACACAACCGTTATTAACAGCTGGACCAACAGTTACACCTATAATGAAAGCAATTGAAAATACAATAAGAATTATAGCTGAAAATGTATAATTAAATTAAAGGAGAGAACTTTGGATAAATTAAAAGTATGCATAGGATCAAATCATGGGATTAATATTGCACAAACACATATGGGTGATACAAAGTTCTTTTACATCTATGAAATATTCAGGAATTCAGATTATTTTTTTATAGATAAAAGAATAAATACAGCTATAGATATGGATCACTCTAATGAGGATAAAATGAAATCCATTCTAAGCATAGTTGATGATGTTGACATTCTTGTTGCAGAGAAATTAAGTCCAAATTTTAAAAAAATTGCTAAAACAACAAAATATCAACCAATTGTTATTAAAACTGAATCTATTGAAGATGGTATAAATATAATTTGTAAGAATTTTGATGAAATTTATACACAAATTCAAAACAAAAAGAGTGGTTTTATTAACCAGACAATTTTACAGTATTAGTTCTAAATACCAACCCTGTTAGGGAGTTTATTATAAAAATCATAATATTTGTAGAACTATTAAAAAAGGTATATTAGACTTAAATAGAAGGTTTGATATGCAAAAAAATATAGACATAAATGTTACTAACAGGGAAGTAAAGTTATTTGTAAGGTTAAAGGATCAAATTAGAGAACATGTTGATAAATATATGGAGAGTTTATCTAATATTGATGATATTATAGGTAAATCTAACTTATCAATAATGTACGATAACCATAATAATCATATAAAATTTATGTCTACTGTATTCACATTGAATAGTACTGCAATGTTGCAGAATTCGATTCCCTGGGTCTATCATACTTATCTTTCCAGGGGGTTTTCCTATGATTATTTCCTAATTGTATTAGAAGTTTGGAAATCTTCCATACAAATTTACATGGGTATTGAGGATTCTAAAAATATTCTGGATATATATCAGTGGATGATTGATAGTCATTTGGATATGATTGAGTTATCAAAAAATCAGAATATAATTGAAAATGTTAATCCACAATATGAAAAGAGTCGAGCAGAATTTATTAAAGCGATATTACAAGGTAATTACAATAAAGGTTTATCTATTGTTAAAGAAATAATTAACAAAGAAGAAGGGCTTGAAGTTTTATACATGTCTTTAATCGAACCAGCGATGTACCAAATTGGTTATTTATGGGAGAATAATAATATAAGTATAGCTGAAGAGCATTTAGCAACATCTATTGTAAGTAGAATTATTGCAACAATATATTCTGAATTCATGAATACTGAATTTAATAATAGCTTAGGTATAATCACATCTGCACCAAATGAATATCATGAATTAGGAGGTAGAATGTTAGCCGATCTCCTTGATATTAACGGCTGGAATATTCAGTTTTATGGTTCTAATACACCGGAAAAAGATTTAATAGATGTTTTAATAAAAAATAGCCCAGTATTTTTAGGTGTATCTGTCACAATGTGCTCAAATATCGATAAAATAGTAGAATTAATTACTAATATTCGTAAAACAAAAAGTTTAGAGAATTTAAAAATAATAGTAGGGGGGCAGGCTTTTAATACAGATCCTGAAATCTGGAAACGTACTGGAGCAGATGCTTATTCAAAAAATTTTAAAGAGTCATTAAATATAATAAATACATGGAAAAATACGTGATTAATCTAGTAGATTATTTTCTACAACATAATATTGACATATTTAATTATTTAATTAAGGACAGTGAAATAATTCTAATTCTTTTTAACAATAAAAAACAAATTGTTAATTGTAATAATTATTTTTTAAAATATATTGGTGAGAATAGCTGTCCTTCTGGAAAAAGTATCTATGATTTTTTTGATGTTATTGGCAGTGGTGAGTTAAAGTTTAAAACATCATATATACCATTAAATGGTCAAATAATTGAATCTGAAAATAATTCCATACTAATTGCACATCCATCACACCTAACAGAGAATGAGCTAATTTTAGCCATGACAAAAATGACAAATGAGTTAGCGGATTTAACTAGAGAATTAAATAAAAAAAATTTAGAACTAGAAAGTGCTAATAAAACTATTACTAAATTAATGTATAAAGATCCTTTAACTGGTTTATTCAATAGAAGAAGGTTAGATGAGTTACTAAATAAAGAAATTACAAAATCCCAAAGGCATAATTTATCTTTATCTATTTTAATGATTGATATTGATTTTTTCAAAAAAATTAACGATTCCTATGGCCATGATATTGGAGATGTTGTTTTAGTTGAGGTATCAAACAAAATTTGTGCTAGTTGCCGGGAAGAAGATATTATTTCAAGATTTGGGGGAGAAGAGTTCATTGTTGCCCTTCCTAATACAGATTGTTATTCTGCAATGGAATGTGCCCAAAGAATAAAAGAGTCGATAGAGGTTTTAAATATTTCTCCAATTCCATATAAAGTTACTGTTAGCATTGGAGTCTCTAACTTAAATAATATTACAGATAGTCAGCAAAGCCTAATTAAAAGAGCCGATATAGCACTTTATAAAGCAAAAAAACTTGGTAGAAATAGAGTTGAAAATAGTTTGTATAAGAAATAGAATCTTAAAATCTGGATTATGCTGTATTTATTGCGTGTGAAATAAAAAAGACTTCCGTAACTTATCATATAATAATGAGTTACGAAAGTCGTGGATGGAGGTGGAGGGAATCGAACCCTCGTCCTAACGGGTGTCTAATAAACCTCTACAAGTTTAGTCCTCTCAGTTGATCTTGGATAAAGTTACAGGAGAAGGCAACCGTTCTTTAACCACAGTCTAATTGATTTTCCTAAGTATAACTTAGACAATTATACAAAGTACATTCCTATTTCTTACAGGTTGAAAAAGCCTAGGAATAGCGACTAAATCTTCCCGTAGCAGACTATGCTGCTAGTGCTAATGATTCGTTATCACCTAAAGCGATGATAATTTCGTCTTCTTTTTTAGCATTTATATTTTTGACCAGTTTTAAGAGTTAGTCGCTCTACTTGCAGCCCATTAAACTACAATCCGCCAGTCGAATCCAGGGCACCCCCGATTCAGATAAAATTATACTTTATAAAATATAATAGTCAATACTACTTTAGTTGTAGTTAATCATCTGATTTAGATTTTCTACCCATATCTCTATCAAGGTCTCTACTTTTTATAGTTTCACGCTTATCAAATAGTTTTTTACCTTTACATAGACCCACTTCAACTTTTACTAAAGAACCCTTTAAATAAAACCTAAGAGGAATTAAAGTGTAACCCTTTTCCTTTATTTTTCTGTCTAATTTCTCAATCTCTTTAGTATGGGCTAATAATCTTCTAGGTCTATCTGTTATATGATTATGAATATTTCCAAAATCGTAGGGATTTATACTAAATTTATTCATCCATAACTGATTATTTCTAATTTCACAAAAGCTGTCTACAAATGAAAAATGGCTACTTCTCATAGACTTTACTTCAGTCCCCTTAAGTTCAATACCACATTCCAGACTATCTTCAACTGTGTAATTAAAATATGCTTTTCTATTTTTTCCCAATGTTCCAGGGCTCTCTTTTTTATTTTTAGACACATTCTACTCCTTTATTAATATCGGTCTAAAACTAGTAAAAGGTGTACACCATTGTGCGCTTTGAACACCTCTACCTTTTTCTACTTTTTTATTATATTTATTTTGTCCAACAACAACTCTTGGTATAGTATCTACTGTATAAGGTTTACTAAAGTTTCCTGTTGAATCTGTTAAATAGTGATCATATAAAAAAAATGGATCACTAGTCCACTGCCATGCCTCTGTATCCTTTATAATTCCAGAATGTATTATACTATACCACATGTTCTCTGTTGGAAGAGTTATTTTGTAACCGCTTGGTAAGTTAAAATAATTGGTTGCCCATTTGCACCAGGAATCTGCAGCGTAATATGAAATGTTTGTTATATATTTTTCATTATTTATATTTTCTAAATAATGGTTATCAACCATTTTATCGTCTATTAATGTTTTCAAATTATCATGAGACCAATAATTGTTCATTTCTAAAAAAAGGTTATACATTTCAACAGATAATAAATCATTTAAAATATAGAACTCATTTACATGAATTGGATGTATAAAATCAACATCTGTAGGTATGGAATCGTTATTTGGAATATGTTTAAAAATCATATTATTAATTTTTATATCCTTTTTATACTCTTCAAAATAAATAGAGCTTCTATCTATAAGTTCCTTATGCTTATTGGTTATTTTTTCAAATAGATTACTTTCCGGAGTATTTTCCAATATTTTATTATTTATAAGGATAGGTAGATCTGGATACTTTTCTATTAATGATGATATAAAGGTTGATGAATTAAATATAGAGGAGATCCCTAATATTTTATTTTCAGATTTAGCTATAGTTAAAGCCTTTAGATAATCACCTAAAATTATTTTATTTGTTATTAATTTAACAGATGATGTTAAGTAGTTGTCTAAAACTGATGAGCTATAATCATTTGTACTTAAATAATCTTTGACCGAGTCAGAAAAGAGATTAGGTATTCTGTAATTCTCATTCAAATCTTCATTATTAATTAGTGACCACATTGAGGCCTTTGTGTAGCTGGATGATAAAATTTTTAAACTATTATCACTACTGATAGATATATAATTTTTTTTGTTTTTAATTAGTTTTGAAGCCGAAATCTCGTAACTAGTAAAATTATCCTTAGATATTTTTACTATTGAATCCATATTTTCAATATAGAAACTAGAAGGAGAGAGTCCTATAAGTTTATTATCAACAAAAATATTTGCACTAGGAGGATTTGTAATAATTGTGAATTTAGTTCCTTTAGGAATAAATAAATTAAATAGTAATGCAATTATTCCAAATATTAGAAATAATATAATACCATAAATAAAGAATATATAAATTTCAGGTTCTAAAAAGCCTATTTTTTTCAGTTTTAATCTCTTATTAACTAACATTAGGGCATTATATGAATCATAAAATCTATTGTCAATAAATCAAAATTCATGTTATTTTAAATCAATGAATACAGTTGGGAAAAAATTAGTTCTATTTACAGAAGACATTATATTCAAATTCGAAAATAGAAAGAATAGAGGTAGAGTAAAAATAACTAATCATAACCATGTTTTAGATTGGGTTTTTGCTTTTTTATGGGCAATAATATTTGTTTTAATTGTAAATCAATATTTTTTTCAAGCGTATTCAATTCCATCGAAGTCAATGGATCAAACACTCACCGCAAACGATAGAGTATTAATTAATAAAATTATATATGGACCTGAATTACTTCCTGGTAAATTTAAACTTCCATCACCTTACAGTGCTAAAAGATCTGATATAGTTGTTTTTAATAATCCGGAACATGAATATAAAGGTCTTTTTTTCGAAATTCTACAAAGAGTTATTTTCATGTTAACACTCTCTTTAGTCGATTTGGATAAAGATATTAATGGTCTTCCTGCACAACATTATTTAATTAAAAGAGTAGTAGGAGTAAGTGGTGATTATATTAGTTTTAAAGATGGTGAACTCTATATAAGAAACAAGGCACTTGAAGAGTTTAAGACAGGTTCAGATTTTTTTGCACTTAATGGACTTTTTGATTATTCAAACAGACAATTAACTCCAGAAATATATAAAGAGATAGATAGCTCTATTATGAATAGCGTGTATAATAATAATCTGTCGTCAGAGTATTTTGACGATTTATACTTTAGCAGATTAGAAAGTTATAAATATTTAAATCAGTTATCACCATCTGGTATTAATTATTACCAGCAATATTTAAAAAAAGAATTGGGTTTTTTTATACCAAATGGATGGTATTTTGTACTTGGGGATAATAGGGATAATTCTAAAGATAGTCGTTCTTTTGGGTTAATTCATAAAAATGATATTATAGGTAAGGGTGGTTTTATATTCTGGCCATTTAATCGTATTGGGAGAATTAATTAGTTATGGGAAAAAGTAATAATAAACGTTATAGATCATACAAAGATAAAAAGTCACAAAGTAAAAAATTTAGAGCCTATTTAATTAGAATTATTGTTATTATTATTTTTTACTCATTATTCACTACATTTATAGCTATTGCTGTAAATATTTCATCGGATTCCATGTCTCCTTCAATAAATAGTGGTGATTCTTTAATTTTGTTACCTACAAAAAATTTAAATAGAATTATAGGTTCTAACCCAAGCAAATATCTTAAACGTGGTGATGTCGTTCTAGTAAGTACTCAATACTCAAAAGAACCTACTCTTATAGAATATATTATAGATCCAATTGTTAGAATTTTTACTCTACAAAAAAAGTCTTTAGTTTTTAATAATAAAGATCTAAAAGGAAGAGCTGAAATTTTAAGGGTAGTTGGTCTTCCCGGCGACTATATTAAGATTAAAGATAATATTGTATATATAAAAACTTTGGATAATGAATTTTACCTTAGTGAATTTGAACTTACAAAGGTTGAATATGATATTAATAAAAATGAGATTGATAAAAGCTGGGAAAAGGATTATCCATTCTCTTCTGAATTCCAAGAAATAGTAATACCAGAAAATAAATATTTCTTAGTATCAGATAATAGAGAGGTTTTAAATGATTCCAGAATATTGGAACCCTTTGGACGGGAGAAAATTATTGGTAAGTTCTTTATTAAATATTGGCCACTAGATGAATTCCATTTCTTCTAAAATTTCTCTATATATTCACATTCCATTTTGTAAGAAAAAATGTAATTACTGCGATTTTTATTCAGAGTGTACTGGATTTAGTAGAATAGACATTCTTATTGATAATATTATAAAGGAATTAAAAAATAAATTAATTTCTTTTGGTAATCCACAAATTATAACTGTTTTTATTGGTGGAGGTACCCCATCAATTCTGAACAAAGATCAATTGAATAAACTATTAAGTGTTGTAGATTTATTAACACCCAATAAATTAGAATTTACCATTGAATCAAATCCGGAAAGCATATCTGCCGATTTTTTAGAAATAATTGAAAAGCATAATGTTAATAGATTAAGTATCGGTGTTCAAAGTTTTGATAAAAAGTTATTAGAAACAATTGGTCGAAACTGTACAGTCGAAGATGTTTATAATGCCTTAAATTTAGTTAAAGACAAATGGAAATATCAATTTAATATAGATTTAATATCATCGTTACCAAATCAAACCCAGGACTTAGTAGTTAGTGATATAAATAAAGCTATAGAATACAATCCTGATCATATATCTTTTTATAGTCTTATTGTTGAAGAGGATACACCCCTTGAGAGTCAAATAAATTCTGGTTCAATTATTGAGTTAGATGAAGATCTAAGTATTAACATTTGGCAGACAGGGAGGGATTTTTTAAGAGCTAATGGATATATTGATTATGAAGTTTCAAATTTTACAAAGAAAAACCCTTGCTTGCATAATATAAATTATTGGGAGTTAAAACCATATTTAGGAATAGGACCAGGAGCTGTATCTACCTGTATAAATAGTGATAATAAAATTATTAGAATTAGTAATGTAAAATCAATAGATAAATATATTTTAAACAATTCAGAAAATAGTGCAGAAGAGACCACAGTTTTAAGTAATTCAGACTTTTTAGGTGACTATATTATGATGGGGTTTAGATTAAGAAAAGGGATTAATCGTAGTCGATTCAAGAGCATTTTTAATAAAGAAATATTAGAGCTAATACCTGGGTTAAATTCATTTATTAATGATGGGCTTATAGAATCAGATAATGAATTTATTAAATTAACAGATTACGGATATAATATTATGAACAGTGTTATTGTTAACATTTTAGAATTAATTGATAACACATTTATTGAAAATGTTAACTGGCACTATTAATTTAACACCGTTCTATATTCTGTATCCCAATAATCTTCCCCATAAAAAATTGTAAGTTCTTCATCTTTTTCAATATTTCTATTTGCTACAAAGAAAATATACCACATATTATTTACAATTGTATGTTCTACATCTAAATTATAATTAGTATCATGATTAGCAAATCTCATCTCATTTCCAGAGTATCTTGCATTAATTTCCAATGGTTCAATATTTTCTACTAAATCTGGAAAGTCCCATGCATAATCAGTTCCAAATCCATTTTCATCGTACTCTACAAATTCATCTTCTTCTCTAACAATACCTAGATACAATCCAATAAAATCACCCTTTTTTATATTTGAATTAGCAAAGAGTCCAAAACCTTTTTTTTCGGTTTTTGTAATATATAAATCAGCTTTTTTGTTATTTAGAATGTATGAACTATACTTTTTACATAACAAATCAAATTCTTTCTGATTGTCTATATAATAATCTGATAAATAAAAATTATAATTATTAGGAACTTCAGTTTCAAAAATATAATTTGTTAAATAATTAACATTTAATTTAGTAAAAAGATTCAGGATATCATCCTGTTTATAATATTTAATCATTTTATATAATTAAAAATTGCCATATACATGGACATTGAACCTAGAACCACAAATACGTGCCATATCCCATGATAAAAAGGGAGTTTCTTAAGTGCATATATAACTACACCTACAGAGTAGAAAATACCCCCTGAAAGAATCATTTGAGCAAATTCTTTAGGAACCATCTGTATAAAATCATTCCAGATAAATACTATCATCCAACCCATAAAAAGGTAGAATATAACATGTAAAATTTTTAATCGTCCCCAAAATCTAAGTGTGAAAATAATACCTAATATAGTTAATACCCACTCTATAATAAGGATATTTATACCAATTTTTCCACCTACAAAGAAGGCTAACGGGGTATAAGTTCCTGCTATAAGTAGATAAATATTGCAATGATCCAATATTCTTCCTACTCTTTTCAGAATAGGATTTTTTAACCAATGATATATTGTAGATGCTGTGTATAACAGTAGCATAGAGAAACCATAAATAACAAAAGCACCCTTAATATTAGGAGTTTTAGTATCTTTCAATAATAAAAAAATAATTCCAATAATAGATAAAATAATACCAACAAAATGTGTTAATCCATTAATAAACTCTTCTTTTTTATTATCAAAATTATGTAAAGATATGTTTTTTATTAACCAATTTTCAAATTTCATCATAATATATTTTTATCACACTCTAATAATTGTTTAAAGCACTTTTGTAAAAAGAGTTTTTTACATACAATAAGGTATGTCTAATAGTTTATACTGGTATGATTTAGAAACATTTGGTAGAAATCCTTCATGGGATA
>JAFGYD010000129.1 GCA_016936295.1 Spirochaetales bacterium
CCTATGCCCCTTACGGTTTTAATAAACTGATCAGATTTACTTGAAGATGATATTTTTTTTCTTAACCATGCTATATGTACATAAAGGGTTCTTGTTGAAATAGAATCATCATATTTCCACACTTTTTCTAATAACTCATCAATGGTTACTACTCTGTCACTATTTATTATTAAGTATGCTAAAAGTCTGAATTCTATATTAGATATTTGTATATTTACTCCTTTTTTAAGTAAGCAACATAGTTGAAAATTTATAATACAATCACCAAAAGAGATAGGATTTCTAGAATAGTCCATCCATTCATCTTTTTTACTATTTATATGAATATTACTTAACTCTTTTCTTCTCAAATTAGATTCAATTCTTGCAAGTAACTCATCAAAGTCAAAGGGTTTTACTAGGTAGTCATCGGCACCGATTCTCAATCCTGATACTTTATCGGATAGTTGAAATTTGGCACTAAGTATTATTATAGGCTCAATTTTTCCACGACTTCTTAACTCTCTAATTATATCAAAACCAGAAACCTCTGGTAACATTAGATCAATTAATAAAAGGTCAAAATTACCTTCAAGTGCTTTTTTTAAACCCTCAGTTCCAGAGTTACTATAGTAAAAATCATATCTGTTTGCCTTTAATCTATCACCAACAACCCTAATAATTCCTAAGTCGTCCTCAATCAATAATATTTTTTTCATTCTCTATCCTAATTGGTAACCAAATTTCAAATACAGTCTCTTTTCTTAAATTTTTAATAAATTCTATAGTTCCTTTATGCTGCTTAATAATTCTTTGGGCGAATGCTAAGCCTAACCCAGACCCCGATAATTGAAGATCTGTTATATTTTTACCCCTATAGAATGGCTTAAATATGTTTTTAGAGTCTTTCCAGCTTATACCTTTTCCATAGTCTGTAATTTTTATTAATACACCTAATTTTCTTTTCTTTATCTGTTCCTTTATATCGATAAAAACTTTTCTATCCATGGAGAAATTTGCTCCATACTTTATGCTATTCTGTATAACATTAAAAATCGCAGAAGTTACCATCGGTTTATTACAGTATAAAATTATTTTTTTATTGGGATTTTTTACTTCAATATCAGTTCCTGTCTGTTCTAAGACAGCAAAAAGTTGCTGTTTTATATCTAAAAGTATAGATTCAAGACTGATACTTTCCATATGATTAAATGTTCCACTGCTATCTGTTGATATCGTTAGTATTTTATCAATCATAGTTTTTAAATACAGACTCTCTTTGTTTATCATGTTCCCATAAAAAATTACTTCACTCTTTTGAGTTATTAAACCAGATGATAAATTTTCAGAACCTAGCTGTATAACGCTTAAAGGGGTTTTTAATTCGTGGGAGATAAGTGATGTAAAATCTTTCTCTCTTAAAGTATTTAAATGAATTTTATAAGTTGTGTAAAATAAAATTATTATAGATGTTAAAAGTAGAATATAAACAATAATTAATCCAACCACATAATATTTGAATTTTAAATTATAATATTTTTTTAAATGATCGAAAAAACTGTTAACCTCTAAATATAAATGGTTATTAATTAAGTAATCATTTTTAGACATGATAGGGTTTCTTTTAAATCTATCTATATAGTAATCGTTTATTTTCGAAATATTAAAATATTTGTTAAGATCTATAATAATATCGGCATTCATATAACTAAGCCGTTTAAGAATATTCTCGCCACTCGCTATATCGAATAAAATTTCACCTTTAATATTATATTTTTTCGAAACAACATCATCAATTATAGTTGGTAGGTATTCTTTTACAACTTTTAGAATATTAAAATCCATTTTTATAATTCTTGTAACTTCTCTATTTTCATTAAACTCAATGGGGAAGCTCATAACACCTATAAAATTATTAAGGGATATCTCATCAATTTTTTTACTGTTATTAGTTCTTTCTTCTATTGTTATCCTCTCTATAATTGGGGGGAAACCTGGTATAAGATTTTCATTAATTGAAAAGAAATCTATCAATTCACTATCAGATAACATTTCTTGGTTATTTAAACTTCTACTTCTATTGGAAAACTCTTTAGTTATAAAAAAGATATTATCTTGTATAAGATTTAACGAGGATTCAATTGAAGATATAAGGTATTTTTCAAACCGTTCCCGTTCCGACATTATATCCCTATATAGAGATGTTATAACATAATAAAACATTGTAGTTATAACTATTATTATAAAGATTGATGATATAAATAATTTCTTTCTCATACTATATTTTGGTGTTTCCTGCTACTGTTTACAATCCTGTTTAGTTTAAATCCAGTTTAAATTTTAAAAATCAGTTAACCTTAATTTATAGTTTAATTAATTATCTCTTAAAGCTCGAATTTTTTGTACATTGTAAATTAGATGTGAAAGGAGCGTTACATGAAACGTTATATTACATTTGTTTTATTTATTTTTATTACAGTAGGAACTTGGGCTTCAGGAGTAACTGAGGTAAAACCCGTACACACTTATAGAATTTCAACTTCTAGTTTGGCTTATGAATCATCAAAGTCAACTCAAGTAGAACCATCCTCAGATATTTTAGCAATTTTTGCAGATGATGATAATGATGTTGATGATATTTATGGCGATGTAGAACCATATCTGCATATGGGTGCAGATAGAAAGGAGATTACTAAAGAGATTATAACATACATTAATTCTATTATTGTAAATGATGTAGATGATATATCGGATTTAATTAATAGTGAATTAACTTCTGCATTAAAATCTAATGGTGTAGAAGAGAGTTATATGATTTTAGGTGCAACTAAAATAACCTGTTCTCTAGATTATTTACAATAAACTTAATAACCCTGATATACTTTTTCATATATCAGGGTTTTATTGGTTTAAACAGATTATAGCAATTTGTAGACAAGTATTTGATAAATACTAAGTCCTATACTCTTGAGCCACCTGTATTTCAGATTTTTAAAACTATGCCCTGTTATCCTTTTAAGATCACTTTTATAATCAGTTGAACGGTAAACTTCAAGGAACTCTTGCGGGGACATAATTTTTAACAAGTAGCAGACAAAAGATGCTGAGTATAAATAAAATGATTGTACTGTCAACTCTGTAGCATCATCGATACTCTCTTTCTCATCGAATATTAATGGAAATGAATTCCTGTATTTATCTCCTTTAAGAATATAAGACTTAGAGATTTCATCTAAAGCTCTACCACCTTTAATATTTAATGGATATTTTGTATTAATATCATCTAAATAATCAGCAATACCTTCCATTAGCCACAGATTTGAAGAATCACCCAAAACACCATGAACAGTTTCGTGATAGTATGAAGATTTTCTATCGGGAACATTGTAGATTGTTATTTCTCCATCACACTCCCATGAAGCCAATCCATTACTTGGTCCCAGTAGATAATATCTGAAAACATTATGATATTGTTTCTCGTCGAGATTGAAATAATTGCATATTTCTACAATTGCCTCTTCGCAATACTTAATAGTTTCAGTGGCTATATCCATTGTGATATCATTTTTATCAAAAGTGTATGATGCATAAATCATCTTAATAATAGTATCTTTATCAGAATTTTCTGTATCTACTACAAATAGAGGATCATTTTTTCCCCCTTGCGCAAACATGAATCCACAACTGAAAACTATTATTAATAAAATTATTTTTTTCATTATACTCCTTTTCTAATATGAACTCATCCTTTAGTCTGACCACTTTAAAAATTAGGTTTAGTGTTGATAATCATAGACTTAAATCCAATTGGAGTCTTCCCTTTTAATATGTAAATTAAATAGTTACGCAGTTTTATATTCAGGCTTAGGTTTTCAGGTTTTAAACCTATTAATACTCTGGTTTAGATTATTGCTACTCTCTTCTAGTTCATTAGTTAGTTGTTCAACTTTTTTCATATAAGAAGAAATACTATCTGATTGTTCATCTATCTCTATTAAATGCTCTGCTACTATTTTTGTTAATTCCTTGGTTTTATTCATATTTAAATTTGCAGTTTCTGATACTTCTTTTATGTTAAAAGACTTACTTTTTATGGTTTC
>JAFGYD010000130.1 GCA_016936295.1 Spirochaetales bacterium
AGTAACTGAGAATATAAGAAAATATGTCTAGCTATTGTTTGTGGAGTATTACTGTAAAAATACCATCTAGGCATATAATGGGGTGAAAAAAAGATATCTAAAACCTTATCTGTAGTACCAATATCCATCTTGTAACTATTTTCAATTATTAAACCAACTTGCTGTCTAAGTTCTCTTTTTTCCATCGGATTCTCCCTTTTGTAAATTAAGTTTAATCCTTAATCCAATAATCGTAAAATTATAAATTGATTAATTTTATTTGGATTTGTACTATGAAACCATGAGAATATTTTTTTTAATAATTGCATCTTTTACACTGGTTTCCCATAGTATTTTTCTTTTTAGAGGTGTAATTAACAAAAAAAATTCATCCTTTAAACCTCAAAAAATTGATAGATATTCAAGAAATATATCAACAATATTATTAGTACCATTATTTACAATTGCAACTATAGTTATAGAGTCAATTATTATATCCCTAATAATCTGGACACCTATAATACTAATAGGTTATTATGCATTTAACCGGGACTATGTAATTAAACACCCCTATATGCTTCCCATAACGAATTTTATATTTCTAATTATTACCCTGGGACTTTCTATAAACGAGCTAATATGTCATTAAATTACCTTGAAATTCAAAAAATAATAGATGAACTAAATATAAACGGTTCTACTTTACAGCTATTTAAAGCAGTTGATTACGACTCATTTGTTTTTAACTTTTATAAAAAAGAAGAAAATACCTTTCTTATGGTAGGGATAGGAACACTACCTAGAATACACACAATAACTATTAAACCTGAATATTTAAAGTCTCCCCATAATTTAGTGGAATTTTTTAAAGCAAATCTATTAGGGGCAACTGTTCAAAAAATAGAACAACCAGACTCAAATAGAATAATTAAAATTACTTTAAGTAGAGATTCCATAACTTTTTTTATATTTATTAGGTTATGGGCAGGATTTTCAAATATTATAATTACAGATTCCAACAATACAATCCTGCATCTACATAAAAAGAGCAGTAAAAAAAATGAACAACCCGGTGAGTTATTTATAATTCCTCCTCAAAAAAACAATACAAAAGAATATTCACTACAAAATCACAACTACCCTTCTTATAACTCTTTTATTAAAAATGAATATAATCGAATATCCAGAGAGATTAACAACCAGAAATTGCAGAATAAACTTATTGCAGAGAGGATAAAAAAAGAGACCGAAATAAATAAAACTTTAAAGGGACTTTATAAAAGACTAAAAATATATAAAGGTGTTAATAAATATAAACTATACGGAGACTTAATTTTATCAAATATCCACAATATTAAAAAAGGCGATTCCAGTGTTACGGTCCAGGATTACTCTACATCACAAATTGTAAATATTCCACTGGATCCTAAAATAAAGCCAGATGAAAACAGCTTACACTACTACAAAATGTATAAAAAATCCCAATCTGGTCTAGATATAACCCAGGGTCAAATTAGCAAATTAGAAGAGGCTCTTAAAAATATAGAAGTTGACAGTAACAATCTGGGAATAGAAATAAAACAACAGAAGGTAATTAAAACCACACCGGGACTAAGTTATACTTATAAAGAGTGGTCATTTCTAATAGGTAGAAATGCAAAAGAAAACGAAGCACTTTTAAGAAGTTGGGTGAAGGGGAACGATATCTGGATGCATGTTAGAGACTTCCCAGGAGGATATCTGTTTATTAAAAATGTAAAAGGGAAAACAATACCTCTGGAAATATTAATTATTGGAGCCAATCTTGCACTATTCTATAGTAAGGCTAAAAATAGCGGTAAGGGCGATGTTATGTATACTCAAGTCAAATATTTAAGAAGGGTAAAAAAAGGAAAACCAGGGGAAGTAATTCCATCAATGGACAAAAATCTATTTATTACTCTTAACAAGGAAATTCTTGAAAAATTTAGAACCTTAACCCAAACATAAAAATATATTATACTTATTTTCATGAAAGAAAATATTGATATCAGACAACCTATTGTAGAAGGATTATTTTATCCTTCAGACCAAGCTCTGCTAGACTTAAAAATTGAATCACTGCTAGATAAAAATTCAGCAGATATTAAGGAAAGCTGTAAAACTATTATTGTACCCCACGGAGGTTGGGATTATACAGGTGATTATATAGCTCGTGGATTTAATTCTTTAAAAAAAGAGAATATAAGCAGAGTCATAATTATTTCAAATGTTCATAGAGAGTTTTCTGATAATATATATATACCCCAGGCCAGGTACTTTCAAATCCTGGATAATAAAATAAAATTAGACCTGGACTCAATAAGCAAAATAGAGAAATTAGGGAAAAAAGTATTAAAAACCAATGTTCCCCACATGGAAGAACACGGTATAGAGTGTATATTGCCATTTGTCTACTACCAATATCCCCAGGCCAAGATAGTCCCTATTCTTTTAGGAAAAACAATAGTATCTTTAGTACGGAATTTATCAAATATTCTATTGGAAATAGCAGATGAGAATAGCATTATTATCATTTCATCAAATTTTAGCGGTTACGAAAAGGAAGAGTTCTCAAAAGTGATTGGGGAGCAGGGAGTAAGCCTTGTAATAGAAGGGAAAATGGGTGAATTAATTGAATTAACCCGTACAAATAAGTTAAAAACATGTGGAGCTGGTGCAATAGCTAGTATTCTTTTATATGGTAGATATAGTAGAATAAAAGTTTTTAAACAGGGATTAACAGAGCAAACACCACTATCCGGTGGTAAAGCCACATATTATGGGACACTAGGATTTTTAGAGTAGCAGGAGAAAAAATGAACATAGTAAAAAAAGTGGGAAACAGCGTAATACTTGAACTGGATAATAAAAAAGTACTGGGTTTAAGTATAGGTCTTCCAAATAAAAATACAGCAGGGACAAACTTTTCGGAAATTAGAAAAAACAAGGGTTATATATTAACTAAGGGATCACTTGCTGAATTTAAACTAGGAGAAATAACCGAAATCGATAATAGTGTGGTTATCTATTCAAAGGATTTAGAGCTGGATATAGAACCACTTTTTAATGGTGAAAATGATATTGAAACAGTAAATGAAATTGTACAGTTCTTATCTCTTTTAAAAGATAAATCGGTTAATAATATAATTTTTGCAACAAATCTTATCTGCAAAACAGGGAGTGGAGATCTTTTAATAATGCCTCCTGAGTTAATAAACTTTATAAACGAGAGGGAATCGTTAAATAAAAAATTAATCGATGAATCCATATATATACACCCTGATTTGAAGGATGAAAGACAAATTTTATTCTCAATGGGAATTCTACTATTTCAATTTAGTACCGGTGTTTACCCAATAAATTACTCGGATGTTGAGGATTTAAGGGATAAAATGAGAAGAAAAAAATTCTTAAGACCTAGATGGAAGAATATTAAAATATCCCCTGAATTATCAAATTTAATCGAAGATTTATTAGATGTAGATACAGATATAACACTTGAAGAGGCAGGAAATCAACTTAATCAGATAGTAGAAAAGGGTATAAATAGAGAGGATTTGGATTATACTGCAGAAAAAGAGCAGAATAGACTGGACGAAGAAAAAATGCTTAGAAATGAAGCAATTCGAGAACAATTTATAAAACATCGTGGTCTTTTTACAGGTTCAGCATTAGCTGCTATTGTTATGATTGTTTTCTTTGGAACTATAATTGGAAATGCTC
Organism: Spirochaetales bacterium; assembly: GCA_016936295.1. Lineage (GTDB taxonomy): Bacteria > Spirochaetota > Spirochaetia > DSM-2461 > DSM-2461 > Thiospirochaeta. Next base: position 3,724 of record JAFGYD010000130.1, read on the forward strand.
TAAAACCACCTTCAACTGCTGGATTTTCAAAATTACAAGTAATAGAAAGCTACTTTACAAGTTTTCAAAACCTTGATCCTGAACTTATAGATGATGTATTAAAAAAAGGTGTTAGAAAAAATGATTCAACCGAAATTTCAACACTTTATGTAACTACAAAAATGAGAACTCAAACAGATCCCTCCCAGCAAATGCTAACTCCAAAACAGTGGATGGAAATGGATGAAGAGGAGAGAGAATCCAAGGACGTTTATGGAATTTACAACCTAAAAATTGAACCTATTAACGACAATAAATTTGGGGTTAAATATGAAAAATGGTATACAACTCCAGCTAAAGAAGACGATTTAAGTGTTGATGTAAAAATGGATATTCATAAATTGGTAAGAGATGAAATTTTTACATTACAAGAGACAAAATACTCGTATGAGATTATTCAAATAGAGACAATTTCTGAGAAGGACGAAATTATATGGTAGAATCTTTTGCCGGAAAAAAGATTACAATTATGGGGCTGGGGCTCCACGGCGGAGGGTTAGCTTCTGCACTTTTTTTTCTTGAACAGGGAGCTGAAGTAACTGTAACAGATTTAAGATCTCAAGAAGTTTTAAAACCAACAATAGAACGGTTAAAAGATTATAAAGTTAATTATAGAATTGGTGA
>JAFGYD010000023.1 GCA_016936295.1 Spirochaetales bacterium
GATGTTGGTCTAATAGCTTCATGGGCATCCTGGGCATTTTTCTTTGCATCCCATACATTTGGCTCTTTTGGAAGATATTTAGAAGTATACTCTTTTTCAATAAATTCACGAACCTCTGCAATACCTTCGGGGTCAATTCTTGTAGAGTCAGTTCTCATATAAGTTATAAGCCCTGTATGAACCCCTTCTTCAATCTCTGTTCCTTCGTATAAAAGTTGTGCAACCTGCATAGTTCTACTTGTTCCAAATCCAAGATTTGTACTTGCAGCCTGTTGTAGCGTTGAGGTTATAAATGGTGCTCCCGGTTTACCTTTACTCTCTTTTGAATTTACCGATAGTATTTTATATTCAGCCTTTTCAAGAGCTTTATTTATTAAATCAGCATTTTCTTTGGTTTCGGCAATCTTATTTCCTAAAACAAATTTTTCACCATTCCATTTTACTAAATCTGCTTTAAAATCTATATCTTTATGTAATTGTGCAGAAATTTTCCAAAACTCTTCTGGAATAAAGGCTTCTATCTCCCTCTCCCTTTCAACAACAATTTTTACGGCTACCGATTGAACACGACCAGCACTCAGGTTTTTAGCAATTTTACTCCAAAGAAATGGGGATAAATTAAAACCTACTAATCTGTCCAGAATTCTTCTTCCCTGTTGAGCATATACTCTATCCATATTTATTTTGGATGGATTAGCAACGGCATCAAGAACAGCCTTCTTTGTTACTGCCGAGTAGGTTACTCGATTTGCCTGTTCGTCAGTTAGTCCAAGAGCTTCTTTTAAATGCCATGCTATAGCCTCCCCTTCCCTATCGGGGTCGGGTGCTAAGTATATTAGATCAGCTTTTTCTGCAGCCTCTTTTAACTCTTTAACTGTTTTTTCTTTTCCTTTTATTATTCCATAATCAGGTGTATATCCGTTTTCGACATCTATACCAAAAGATTTTTTTCCCCTTCCTTTTTTAAGGTCTCTAATATGACCTACCGAAGCCTTTACTGTAAAGTCTTTACCTAGAAACTTTTTTATAGTTTTAGCTTTAGCCGGGCTCTCCACAATTAGCAGTTTCTTCTCTTTAGTTGCCAAAAAACTCTCCTTTTTTTAAATGGATCACACCTTTTTTTTAATGGATTCCAGTTGAGGTTATATGTATTATTAATAAACCATAGCGTTTACGTCAAGAAAAATATATAATAATTTTATGAAAAACAACATTTATGAACTAATTCTTCCTATAGAATTCAGTGATAACGATATTAAAATTGCGCTAAAAAAAAAGGGTGTTAAAAACTTAAAAGCATATACAATAACAAGAAAGAGCCTTGATGCAAGGAAAAAAGGTTCACTACTGTGGAATATAAGTGTTGAAATTAATACACTTGAAACTGATTTTAATTTACTTCCCCAAAAATCTTTAAATGTTAAGTATAAGAATAGAAACAAGAAAATTATTGTTGTAGGCTCTGGTCCTTCTGGTATTTTTTCATCATTACTTCTTCTTCAATCAGGGTTTAATGTTACATTAATTGAAAGAGGGCCGGAAGTTGATCAAAGGGACAGAGATATAACTAATTTATTAAAAAACGCTGTATTTAATTCCTCTTCAAATTTTGCTTTTGGAGAGGGAGGCGCAGGAACATTTTCCGACGGGAAATTAACATCCAGAAGCAAACATATATCCAACGAAAAAGACTATATTCTATCAACATTTATAAATAACGGAGCCCCTTCCGAAATCTTTTCAATGGTTCATCCTCATTTAGGGAGCGATAATCTTAAGGTTATTGTTAAAAGTATGAGAAACCAATTTATAAACCTGGGGGGAGAAATTCTATTTGATACAGAATTTTTATCCTTTAATTCAATTTCTGGATTGGTAAAGTCTGTAGAGACATCTAAAGGTGTAATTGATTGTGACTATTTAATACTTGGAACTGGTCACTCATCCTTTAATACATATAGGGAATTAATGAACTTGGGTGTAAAATTTAGAAATAAAAATTTTGCAATAGGGTTTAGGGCAGAGCATAATCAGTCACATATCAATAAATCCCAGTGGGGCGTAGAACAGGTAAAGGGTTTAAAAGCTGCAGAATACAGACTTGTGGCCAAAACAGAGCAAAGCTCTGTTTTTTCATTCTGTATGTGTCCAGGAGGAACAGTTGTTCCAGCTGCTGCAACTACAGGGAGTTCGGTTGTTAACGGAATGAGTAACTATATGAGGTCAGGCAAATTTGCTAATGCCGCAGTAGTTGCCAGTTTTGACTTTGAAAAAGAACTAAAAAGGGAGGTTTCCCCAAAAGAGAGTTTAGACCTACTACAACATTTAGAAGAAAAATATTACAGCGCAACAGGAGGTTTTTCTGTTCCTGCAATGAGTATTAACAGTTTTATTAATGGGAAATGCAACTTAATTAGTAGAGAGACCTCATATGCTCTTGGCTTAACCGAGTACGATTTAACAACCCTACTCCCATCCTTTGTAATAAATCCGTTAAAACAAGGTCTTATAGATTTTAATAAGAAGATAAAAGGATACGAAGATGGGATAATAATGGGGCTTGAAAGTAAAACGTCTGCTCCTATCCAGGTTTTAAGAAATCAAAACGGATTGTGTCAGGATTTTTATAACCTATATTTTTGCGGAGAAGGATCGGGTTGGGCCGGAGGAATTGTTTCCAGTGGTGCAGATGGTCTAAAAGCAGCCCAGGATATAATAGATAGAAATTAAACTAAACCCTTTAAATATGATTGTCTTTTTTCTTGGGGGAATTTTTCTATAGCATATCTGAGCATTGTTCTTGGCATAATTTTATAGTGTTGTTTTAAAAATTTTTCTTCCTCTAAAATACTAATTTTACCAACCTCTCGTAACATCCAGCCAACAGCCTTATGTATTAAATCATGTTGATGATTTAAAAGTATTTCTGATATTTTAAATATATCCTTAAAATCCCTGTTTTTTTTAATAAAGTGAAGAGTAGTTAATACTGATATTCTCTCCTTCCATAAATCTCCACTATTAGCAAAATCGTATAAAATATATCTTGGCTTATTCTCTAACCATGGTCCCAAAATTACATGGGCCGATAAATCAACTAAATCCCAGTTATTAATATAACTAGTATTTGAAATATAAATATTAACAATTGATTCCTGTAAATTCTTTTTCATCCTGAATTGTTGAACAAGAATTAACAATGCAGCTAAACGAAACTCATGCTCTCTACTTTTTAGTAAATTCTCTACTTCAGATAGTTCAAGAGAATTAATATAAGGCTTTATAGCAATTCGTAAATCGGGATTAGAAATACCAATAAAGATATCACCTTCACCATACTCTCCTTTCCCGGTTTTAAAATATCTTTGCGTTGCTATACTTCGTTCTTCAGATGAATATTTATATAAATCAGCTTTGAGTCTATCTATCATAATTTAACCTATATACCGGGACAAAGAGGAAGACTAGCGCTATTGCTCAGTGACTAACCTTCCCCTGGAGAAAAATATACTTTAATTATAAGTCTTTCCTAATAATTATGCAAATTTTCTACAGTTTCTCTGCTAATTTTTTCCCTTCTTCGGTATCTACTTTTTTAAGAAAAATAAAACCTAATATAAATAGTAGAAGTATTGATGCCATTCCAAATCTTACATTACCTGTAAGTTTACTAATTAGACCCATTAAGAATGGACCAATAACTGCTGCAAACTTACCAAGCATATTATAAAAACCAAAAAACTCTCCTGCCTTATCCTTAGGTATTAACCTTGTATAATAACTCCTGCTTGCTGCCTGAATACCACCTTGAAATAGCCCTATACAAATAGCAAGTATAAAAAAGTGGGTTTCATTCTGCATAAAAAGACCAGCAATTGTTATTAATGAATAGGCAAAAATTGCAATATAAAGAGCTCTTTTTATTCCTATCTTTTTTCCAAGCATATTAAATAGTAGTACAGCAGGAAATGCTACAAATTGTGTAATTAAAAGGGCAACTATTAATGCCGATGAGTTAAATCCAAGGCTTGTCCCATATTTTATTGCCATTTTTATTATTGTATCTACACCATCAATATATAACCAATATGCAGCAAGAAACATTGAGACAACCTTTAATTTTCTAACTTCTATAAAGGTCTCTCTTAATTGATTAAACCCTGCTTTTACTGCCTGAGGGATTGTCATTTTATCACTAATCTTAGGCTCTTTTACAAACATAATTAATGGAATTGTAAATAAAGCCCACCATAAACCAACAGTAATAAAGGATGCTTTTATTGCTGCTACCCCATCCACGAATCCAAACAAGCTTGGTTTTAAATACATGAGAACATTTACTAAAAAGAGTAAACCTCCACCAATATAACCAAGACTAAAACCTAGAGCAGAAATATCATCACAACTTTTATCGGTCCCATCGGAAACACCAATAATTAAAGAGTCATAAAACAGGTTTCCACTTGCAAAACCAATGGATCCAACTATAAATAGAAATATAGCGGCCTGCCACATTCCTTGATGAACCATTGCCAGTGACCCGGTCATTATAGAACCTAAAAATGCAAAAAATATAAGAAATTTCTTTTTTGTAGATGTTTTATCTGCAATAGCTCCTAAAAATGGGGATAAAAGAGCTACAATTAAGGATGCAAGTGAGTTTGCCATTCCTAGATAAAATGTAGACTGTACACTATCGCCACTTGCCCAATATGATTCGAAAAATGTAGGGAAAAAACCTGCCATTACCGTTGTTGCAAAAGCACTATTACCCCAATCATAAAGGCTCCAACTTAAAATTTTTCTATTAACTTTCATTGTAACTCCTAACTTGAAATGGTTTTATTTTAACACATTGCCATTTATTGTAAACATAGAGTTTTGTCTTATTGATTTTTTTTTATATTAACCATATAGTTTAACCGTATGGTTAATAGTATAAAAGATAAAATTCTCGATGCTGCGTTAGAACAGTTCCTTATACATGGTAAAGCTGGTACTACAACAAAAAACATTGCAGAAGCTGCAGGTGTCAATAAAGCGTTAATTCACTACTACTTCTCAAGTAAAGAGATGCTTTTTATCTGCTGTGTAAAAAATATTCTTGAAAATATGGAAGCAACATTTCATAAAACTGAAGTTAGATCAATCACAGAGTATAAAGAGTATTTAAATGCACTAATCACATCTTATACCACTTTTATTAAACAACACGATAAACATATAATTTTTTTACTTTGGGAATATTTAAACGATAAGGATTTAATAACAGAGATAAAAAACATTATTGGTTCATCTCATTTAATTGATTTTATTAGTAAAACTCAAAAAGCAATTACTGATGGTGTTATTCGTGAAATTGATCCATTAGATCTATATCTTAATCTTATTAGTTTAATTCTATCAACATATATGATTCTGCCTATAACTCTATCATTTTTAGGGGAAGATAGGTCTGAAATGAAGGATAATTTAACAAAAAAAAGGGAAGCAGAGATTTCCAGACTGCTCTGGGAAGATGTAAAAAAGGAGAACAGATGAGCACATGCAAATTAGGGATTGATATTGGATCTACAACCGCAAAAATAATAATCCTGGATTGGGATAATAAAATTGTTTTTTCAAGGTATGAAAGGCATAACACCGAGGTTGTTAAAACAATATTAAACCTTTTAGAACTTGCAAAACAGGATTTAGGAGATAAGGAACTTACAGTTTCTATAACAGGAACAGCCGGTATGGGTATCTCTGAAAAAACAGGAATCCATTTTGTACAAGAGGTTGTGGCTTCTGCCGAAGTAATAAAACAGTTACACCCGGATGTTAGAACATTAATTGACCTTGGAGGAGAAGATGCTAAAATAATCTTCTTTAACGAAGACGGGAAACCGGATATTAGAATGAATGGAAACTGTGCTGGTGGAACTGGTGCTTTTATTGATCAAATGGCTTCTTTATTAAATGTTAATGTTACAGAGTTAAACTCTATGGCGGTAAATGCTAAAGAGACCTATCCTGTAGCATCACGTTGCGGAGTTTTTGCAAAAACAGATATCCAAAATTTAATTAGCCGTGACATTCAACCTGCTGACATTGTAGCATCTATTTACAAAGCTGTAGCATTTCAGGCTATAAACTCCCTTGCCAGAGGTTCCGACATTGAGTCAAAAATAATTTTTACCGGTGGACCTTTAACTTTCCAGCCAGAGTTAAGAAAAGCTTTCTTAAATATACTGGGAATAAGTATAAATGATGTAGTTGAAACCGACTATTCTGAATTATTCCCTGCTGTTGGTGCAGCTTTACATAATGAAAATGTAAAAATCTCAAACTTAACCGAAACTATAAAAGTTATAAGCGATAATAGTGATGCAAGAGTAGACCTTGGAACAAGATTAGAAAAATTATTTAACAGCCAGGAAGAGTATGAAGAGTGGTTAAAAAGAAAAAATAGCCATACTGTTCAATATGTTGATTTAAAAGATCTAGACAATAAAGATCTATTTCTTGGTATAGACTCAGGGTCAACTACAACAAAAATAGTTTTAATAGATGAAAATGGTAGAATTGGGGCTAAACATTATAGTAATAACAATGGGAACCCAATAAAAGCAGTAACAACGGGACTTTCTGAAATTTATAATGAGATTAATGCAGCTGGTATTAATGTTAATATTAAAAGATCTGCTGTTACAGGATATGGGGAAGATTTAATCCATTTTGCATATGGTCTTGATGATGGACTGGTTGAAACAATAGCACACTATAGTGCTGCTGCTTTTTTTGACCCTAATGTATCGTTTATTATGGATATTGGTGGTCAGGATATGAAGGCTATCTACTGTAAAGGCGGAATTATAAATAACCTGGAATTGAATGAAGCTTGTTCATCTGGTTGTGGTTCTTTTATAGAAACTTTTGCAAAAAATTTAAATGAAAATGTAATGGATTTCTCTACACAAGCTTGTTTAAGCGATGCTCCATGCGACCTAGGTACAAGATGTACGGTATTTATGAACTCCAAGGTAAAACAATCGTTAAGAGAGGGTGCTACAAAGGGTGATATTTCTGCTGGTCTAGCAGTATCTGTAGTTAAAAATGCTTTAAATAAAGTTCTAAAGATTACAGATTACTCCATATTAGGAGATAATATAGTAGTTCAAGGTGGTACTTTTAAAAACTCTGCGGTACTAAGAGCTTTAGAACTTCAATTAGGAAGAGAGGTTGTTAGACCCGATATCTCTGAACTAATGGGAGCATATGGATCTGCTTTAGTTGCAAAGAAAAAATATTATAAAAATAAATCAGAATCTTCTTTTATAGGATTTGAAAACCTGGAAAAAGCTATGAGTTACACAAGAAAAACATCTATATGTAAAGGTTGTGAAAATTTTTGTACAGTAACTAGATTAAAATATGATGATAGTAAATCCTTTTTTACAGGAAACAAATGTGAAATGGTTTTCTCTAATAAACTTAAGGGTTCCAGACAGGGTGAAAATTTACACGAAATTAAAAAATCCCTACTTTTTGATAGAAAACTAACACCAGATAGTGAACCATTATTAAATATTGGTATTCCAAGAGTATTAAATATGTGGGAAGATTTTCCTTTCTGGTCAACTCTTTTTGTAGAATCAGGAATTAAAGTTACACTATCACCTCCATCAACAATGCCTATTGCAGAAAAAGGGTATGGAACAGTTATGTCAGAAAATATCTGTTTCCCTGCAAAGATTGTTAATGGTCATATAATGGAACTTATTGAACAAAAAGTTGATAGAATTTTCTATCCAATGGTACGGTATAATCGAACTGAAAATAAAACAGCAATTAATGACTATAACTGTCCTGTTGTTACAGGATATCCCGAAGTAATTCAATCATCTATTAGACCTGAAGAAAAATATGGTATACCATTCGACTATATGCCATTTTCTTTTAATACATTTGATGTTATAGAGAAGTCAACCTGGGAATATCTATCTAAATTAGGTGTAAAACGGGAAGTTTTTGACAAAGCATTAAGAAAAGCTGAAGCTGCTCACCAAGAGTATAAAAACAGAGTTGTTGAAGAAGGTCAAAGGATTGTAGAAAAAGCTACAAAAGAGAATAGATTAGTAATAATGTTACTAGGTAGGCCTTACCATGTTGACTCTTTAGTAAACCATAAAGCACCGGAAATGATTACTGCAATTGGTGTTGATGTAATTACAGAGGACTGTATACCACCTGAAGATAGATCTAATATGGATCAGAGTGTTCATGTTCTATCTCAGTGGACACTGCCAAACAGGTTATACGATGGAGCAATCTGGGCAGGAGAAAGGGACAACATAGAAGTTGTACAGTTAAACTCCTTTGGTTGTGGGCCTGATGCTATTGTTGTAGATGAAGTAAAACCGATATTAAATGTTTTTGGTAAAAATCCTACAGTATTAAGAATTGACGAGATCAGTTCTCCTGGTTCTGTTAAATTAAGAATTAGATCCCTAATTGAATCAATGAAAATGCGGGGAGAGAATTACGAAAAAGAGAAAAAACCAAGGGTTGTACTTCCTCTTTTTGAAAAGGATGATGTTAAAAGAAGAACAATTTTAGCTCCTATGTTCTCTAATTTTTATACAAGATATTTGACTTCTGCATTTGAGTTAGAGGGATATAAATTTGAAGTTTTACCAGAGCCGGATAGAAGCAGTATACAAACAGGTTTAAAATATACAAATAATGATATCTGCTACCCTGCAACAATTGTTATTGGGGATTTAATTAAAGCCCTGCAATCAGGAAAATATGATCCGGATGATGTGGCTGTAGGTTTAACACAAACAGGTGGTCAATGTAGAGCATCCAGTTATGCAGCACTTTTAAAAAGAGGATTAGTAAATGCAGGATTCCATAATGTACCAGTAATTGCTGTGTCAACTTCGGTTAGTAAACCCCTAAATATTCAACCGGGATTTCAGGTTAGCCCAGTTAAGTTTAACTATTCTGCATTTTTTGGTTCACTATTTGGAGATTGTCTTGCAAAGCTTTATTATAGAACAGCTGTAAGGGAAAAAGTTAAGGGAAGCTCACAAAAACTTGTTGATAAATATATAGAC
>JAFGYD010000131.1 GCA_016936295.1 Spirochaetales bacterium
GAAACACTCATTACTCCCGGGTTAATAAATCGACCTGTTAACTCGTATCCATGGGCAGGAATACCTGTAATTACACTTTCTACCCTTAAATATTTTGTAACTTTCTCCTCTATTGTTACGTGTATAGTTGGAGGATTTACAGTAATTTGCACCTTTTGGGTGTTTAATAAAATGTCACTCTGATCAATTATCACAGGTAGTTCAAATTCTCCGTCAGAATTAATTTTGCTTGCATCTATATAGGCTCTTAAAGAGTCCACAGGAACCTTTGCAATTTCACTCTCCTCACCTTTTAAAGATAGAGTAACTCTTTTAGGGACATCCTGAGTAAATGTATACCTGCTATTTGTAAGTGTTTCTAAAAAAACAACTACTGGTTCTACTTTTAAAGAGTTAGCACGTGTAAAAAAAACAAATATCATGGCTAAAATAAGACAAATAACCTTAATATGCCAGTTATTGAGTATTCTTGAAATTGTCAAACAAGACCTCCTTCCACATCGACAGAACCGGAAGCCTGAATTTTATTGATTAAGTATGTAATTTCCTTTACAGGGAGGTTGTAGTAAATATTGGAATCGTATGCAATTGATAATGCACCAGTCTCTTCCGATGCTATTAAAACTATTGCGTCGGATTCTTCGCTTAACCCCAGGGCTGCCCGGTGTCTTGTACCAAAACTTTGTTTTATATCCTCTTGTTTAGAGAGGGGAAGAAAACACCCTGCTGCAATAATTTTACTCCCTCCAATAACAATTGCACCGTCATGGAGAGGTGTATCATATTCAAAAAGTGATATTATTAACGAAGCTGTAACATCTGCATTTATTGTGGTTCCAGTCTCTATAATATTTTTTAAATTCATAGTTCTGGAAAAGACAATTAAAGCCCCCCGTCTTCTATCTGCTAGTACCTGGGCTGCAGATACGGCGCTATCTATATTACTAGAAGTTACCCTACCCCTAATGTTAAAAAGACCACTTACCCCTATTTTGGTAAATATTTTCCTTAACTCCGGCTGAAAGACAACAACAATAGCTATCATTAATACCTGGGTTATATTTGTCATAACCCATAGAACTGTATCTATTTTAAAAATTAGGGCGAATAAATAAAGAAGTAATAGGGAGATTATACCTTTAACCAGATGAATTGTTTTGGTTTGCACCAGAATTTTATATACCTGGTAGAGAATTATTGTAATTATTACAATATCAATAATTGGTCTTAATATATCTTTAACAAACCAATAATCAACAATCCAATCTATTAAATTCATTATTACTCTGTAATTTCCCCTTTAACCTTAAAGTTATTAGCTCTTACCAATTTTTGTGCAAGTAACTTTGATAGTAAAATAGCGTAGTGAGGATACTTTTTAATTGCGTTAATATAGGAGTTTCTGGATATTTTTAAAAGTTTACTAGAACAGTTTGCAATAACTGTAGCACTTCTATGATTTTGTAACAAAAATGCCATTTCACCCATAAAAACATCGGAAGGAGTAATTCTTCCAACTAGAACATCCTCTACAAACACATCGAAAGTTCCACCAATTATATAGTAGAGGAAATCCCCTATCTCACCCTCTCGGAAAACAACATCACCCTTTGAAAGTATTAAAACTTCATCGTGTCCAAACCCTTCGGGAGTTTCCCGGTGAACAGAGTGTTCGTTTTCAAATACAAGTTTTAATCTATTTCCTTTTTTATTATACCGAATCTCTTTAGCAATTCTAACTGCCATTTTAATGCCACGACCATGTAGGGCCATAGAACCTTCGTTTTCTATTTTATCCTTTAGTTTGTTTACGTCGAAACCGTCGCCTTCGTCTCTTATAACAAATACAGTTTCTTCGTTATCTACAGACCATTCAAAATAGACTCTTTTTTTAGCAATTACCGGGTCTTCACATTTTTTTGCAATTAGGTCTACAATATTTAATCCCTGTTCCAGAAAAGCAGATTTTTCATCGTATGATATACCACAGTTTCCATGTTCTATACCGTTTATAATAAGTTCTGCTAAAACTAACTGAAGCATCATTTTTCTTTCACGGGATATTACCCCCCGTTGAATTAGAGCTGTAGCAATTATACTAGAGTAGATAGAGGCAACAAAAACATCGTTCTCTATAAGGAAAGTTCCAGATACGTTTTCCAGTAAGTTATCAATAAGAACTTTCTGAAAAATAATGTGTCGCTCTCTTGTTATAATATCTATACTTTTTATTAAATGGGAGCTTAAACGTCTCTGGTTCATTAAAACCATTATATTTATATCACCATATTTTTCTAAAAGTTCATCTTCCCTGTCGTCGTCGTCGTAAACACCAATAATACCAAAGGAGTGTAGCCAAGAGTCCTCTTTTATTTTATTAACAACAATATTTATAAAAGATCTATTCATATCGGAAAAGTTAATTATTAAAATTTCCGATAACTCATAATCTAAAAAATCCGAAACTTCGTGTTTATTATCTAAATTACTTACACTATAGTGGTCGTTATCCTCAAAAAGTGCCTCTACCTTAGACTTCAACCCTTTATCAGTATTAATAAAACCTACTGCACCCATTTTTACCTCTTAGACTTTACAAATTTTGCAGATGAAAACTCTTTTGGACTTAATCTTACACCCTTAGCTTTTACACCCTTAACCAAATAACTATCCACTTCGTATAGATCTTCTGCAACTCTTAACAGCTTTTTCTGTTTAAAATCTACAGAAACAGCTACATCATCCTTTGTTGATAATTTTAAGAATGTACAATCCTCGGGGATTAGATGGTCATACTCTTTTTCAAGAATAAATTTTTCAATTCTGCATCGTTTTAAGTATACACAATTCTCGTTGTTTTTATATAAAATATTAAAAATTGTATTTTCCATTGTTTCAGAATCTGCAAGACCTACATACAGAGCATGTTTTCCAATAAAATCCTTACCCTGTACATTTGTAACATAGTAAATAGTGTCTTTTCTAATTATTAAAACCCTATCGTACTCTGAAACATCCCCAACAAGGACACCGGTAGTAACCTCGGTTCCAAGGTATCCTGTTTCAATGTCGTAACGTAATTTCAGGTTTCTAACTGCAGCATCTCTTACATCTGTTCGACCAAATGACTTAATCTCAGTCTGTCTGTCAAAATCCTTGGATCTTTTTTCCAGGATTCCATCAATATAGCCAACTGCGTAATCTATAATATTATTTAAATGAAAGTTTATCTCTTTAATTCTATCCCTAATATCTTTCATTTCCTGTTTTACTTTATTTATATCGTATAAAGAGATTCTTCTAATAGGTATTTTTAATAGTCTTTCAATATCGTCTTCGGTTACTTCCCTTTTTATTTTATCCATAAACGGAATAAAACCTTCCTGAACTGCAGTGATAACACCTACCTTACTATTTTGTTCCTCTATTGTTTTATAGATTCTCTCCTCAATAAATATCTGCTCAAGAGTTCTTGCATGTAACCTGTCCATTAAGTTACGTTTTTCATTCTCCAACTCTGCTTTAAGAATAGATACCAATTTTTTGGAGTGATACTCTATTACCTCTGTTAATGTCATTATTACAGGTCTGGATTCATTAATAAGTAGTAGATTTACACTTATTGACATTTCACACTCGGTGAAGGCATAAAGTGCGTCCACTACGTCGGAGGAGTGAACACCACGTGGAAGTTTAATTTCAATTTCTACTTCATCGGTTGTAAAATCGTTTATTGCCCCAATTTTTATCTTGTTTTTCTTGGCTGCTGCCTCAATTGAGTCCATTAATGTCTCTGTTGTAGAACCAAATGGGATCTCTGTAATTGTTATTTTTTTAGGATCGGATACATCTAATTTAGCCCTTACAATAACTTTCCCAAGTCCGTCGTCGTAGCCGGAAACATCTACAATTCCACCTGTCGGAAAATCGGGGTAGAGTATAAACTCCTCTCCACGTAAACATTTCTTTTCTGCTTCTAAAACTTCTAAAAGGTTATGGGGTAATATTTTAGTAGACATTCCTACCGCAATTCCCTCTACTCCCTGAATTATTGCTAATGGGATTTTACAAGGAAATGTTACAGGTTCCTGTCTTCGACCATCGTAGGAATCCTCGTAAACCGTTAGTTCCGGATTATAGAAAATATCCCTTGCAAATGGTGTTAATCTACATTCGATATACCTGGCAGCTGATGCAGGGTCTCCAGTAAAGTTATTACCAAAATTTCCCTGTTTATCAATTAATAAATCCTTATTTGCAAGTGTTACAAGTGCTCCACCAATGGATGAATCACCATGTGGATGGTACTGCATTGTATGACCAATAATATTTGCAACCTTATGGAATTTTCCATCATCTTTTTCAATTAAAGAGTGAATAATTCTTCTTTGAACAGGTTTTAAACCATCGTCCAGGTGTGGAATAGCCCTGTCTTTAACAACATAGGATGCGTACTCTAAAAAGTTTTTATCAAATAATTTCTGAACGTATGCCATTAGATTAGGTTCTCCATAATATAGTCTCTTCTCTGAGGTGTGTTTTTACCCATAAAAAACTCTAAAGTTTCGGGTATGGATTTTAGGGATTTGACTAAAACCGGAACCAGTTTTATATCGTCCCCTATAAATTGCCCAAACTCCTTGGGGCTTATCTCTCCCAACCCTTTAAACCTTGTTACTTCGGGGTAGGATATCTCCTGCATTGCAATATCCCTCTCTTTTTCTGTGTAACAGTAACGAGTCTCTTTTTTATTTCTTACCCTAAACAGAGGTGTCTCAAGTATAAAAATCTTTTCAGATACAACAAGTTCTTCAAAATAGGATAAAAAGAAGTTTAATAACAGGTTTCTAATATGGAATCCGTCAAAATCCGCATCGGTAGCAATAACTATTTTACTATACCTTAAGTTTTCCACATCGTTTTCTATACCTAGAGCCATCATTAGGTTAAATAGCTCTTCGTTTTTATAAATTGCAGTTCTACCCTTTCCATAAACATTCTGGATTTTTCCACGTAAGCTGAAAATAGCCTGTTTATATACATCCCTGCAGGAAACCATTGAACCGGAAGCAGAGTCACCCTCTGTTAAGAAGATCATGGAGCCTTCGCCCTTCTCTCCATCTTCTACATGATATTTACAATCTTTAAGTTTTGGTATTTTTATTGATATTTTTTTAGCAGCGGCTTTCGCCTCTTTTTTAACAGCATTAAGCTCTTTTCTTAATTTCTCGTTGTTAATAATTTTTGTTAAGAGGTTATCTGCTGCTTTCTGATTTTTATGTAAAAAATCGATAATACCAGATTTTGTCTCATTTATAATCCATGCCCTTATATCGGCATTACCCAATTTATTTTTTGTCTGACTTTCAAAAATAGGATCTTTAACTTTTACAGATACAGCAGCAGCTATACCATCCCTTATATCCACACCGGAAAAGGCTTTTTTATAATAATCGTTTACACCCTTTAAATAACCCTCTCTAAAGGCACTTAAATGGGTTCCTCCATCTGATGTAAATTGTCCATTTACAAAACTAAAGTATGTTTCACCGTAATTATGGGTGTGGGTAAATGCAAACTCTATTTTATCCCCGGTACAGTATCCAATTTCATATAAAACATCATCACCCACTTCGGAGTGTAATAGATCTTCTATACCCTTTTTTGATTCAAATTTTTGCTTGTTAAAATATAGTTTTAAACCTTTATTCAAGCAGGCATAGTTCCACATTCTCTGTTCAATATATTCAAAATTATAGGCCCAATCACCAAAAATTTCAGAATCCGGAAGGAATTCAAAATATGTTCCATCCTTCTCATCCGGTGCATCTCCCTTTTTCTCGGAAACTATTTTACCCTTGCTAAAAATGGCCTGGGAAAATTTACCCTCCCGGTAAGATCTTACTAAAAAATGGTGGGAAAGAGCATTTACAGCTTTTGTACCAACCCCGTTTAAACCTACAGAATATTGAAAAACATCGTTATCGTATTTAGCTCCGGTATTAATAATAGATACACAATCAATGATTTTTCCAAGGGGTATTCCTCGACCAAAATCACGACATGAAACTAGACCTTTTTCGTCTATATCAATATCTATTCTTTTACCGTTACCCATAATAAACTCATCTATTGAGTTATCTACTATCTCTTTTAGCAGTATGTATATACCATCGTTCTGGTTGGAGCCGTCTCCTAACCTTCCGATGTACATTCCTGATCGTAATCTAATATGTTCTAAGGGACTAAGAGTTTGAATCTTACTCTCGTCGTATTGGTGTTTTGTCGATTCTTCTGCCATACTAAAAATAATACAGAGAGAAGTCTATTTTGTACAGTACTAAAACTTTAACAATCGATCCGATATATATCTAATATCATCTTCTGTTAATAAAGTATGGAGAGGAAGTGTTACCTGATTCCGGTATTGATTAAAAGAATTTGGGTAATCTTCCATTTTATATCCAAGGTTTTTATAAGCCGTAAATAGTGGTAGTGGCTTATAATGAACATTTAGCGGGATACCCTCTTCACCCATGGCTTCTATAAGTTTATTTCTATCATCCTCTGTATAACCATCAATTCTTAAAAGAAACAGGTGACTCGATGATTTTGTATCATCTTTATAAAAATGGGGGAGTATAAACTTTTTATTTTTAGATAGACATTTTACATACAGGTTGAAAAGTTCTTCTCTTCTGTTTTGTAGAGACTCTCCATATCTTTTTAGTTGAACTAAACCTAATGATGCGGCCAAGTCTGTCATATTACATTTATAACCTGGAAATAAAATGTCATATTCCCAACTCCCCAGTTGTGTTTTAGCAAGGGCGTCTTTACTTTGTCCATGTAGCGATAGAGTTTTTAAATTGGAGTAAACTTCTTCTCCGTTAAGTTTTTCATTAATATAAGAGTTGTAGGTTACAACTCCGCCTTCACTTGTTGTAACATTTTTAACAGCATGAAAACTGAATGAAGTAAAATCTGCAACAGAACCAATTGGGGTACCGTTATAGATTGAACCAATAGAGTGTGCTGCATCGTCTAAAACAAGTATTCGTCCTAATTTTTCCTGTAAAGTATCTTTTTTAGGTTTAAATTTGCTATTACTATTAACAATTCTGTATATTTCATTGTAATCACATGGGTACCCGGCTATATCTACAGGAATAATAGCCTTTGTTTTTTCTGTGATTTTATTTTCAATATCAATGGGGTCTATTAAAAATGAATCTTTACCAACATCGGCAAATACCGGTGTGGCTCCTACATGGAGTATTACTGCGGCGGTTGCACTGTAGGTATATGGAGTTGTGATAACTTCATCTCCTGGTCCTATATCAAAAAGTCTAAGAACCATTTCCATTCCAGCTGTGGCACTATTTAAACATACAGCACCTGCAGATTTTGTAAATTTGGTAACTTCAATTTCAAGTTGCCTTGTTTTTGGGCCTGTTGTTATCCATCCTGATTTTAATGTATCAATGACTTCTGAAATTTCCAGATCTGAAATGTCTGGTGGAGAAAATTTTATAGACAAAGTACCTCCTGGTATTCTGTTACCCATTTTTTTAACTCTTTTTTTATTAAATCAGGGTCATATGTTTCGCAGACTTCTTTAAAGCTATTTAAAAGTTCTTCTATCTCTTCTGCCTTTAAATATGCTTCCCTATGCCTTGAAACCAGTAGTCTGTCGTATCCTGTTTCTACTATTTCGTCGCTTTTGGTTAAAAGTTCTTCGTATAGTTTTTCACCTGCCCTAAGTCCGGTAAAGACAACATCTATGTCCTCTTTTGAATACCCAGACAGTGATATCATTCTATCTGCTAAATCTTTAATTTTAATTGGGTCTCCCATTTCCAGAATATATAGGTCTCCATCATCCAGGACTCCTGCTTTTAATACTAATCTGGCAGCCTCGGGTATAGACATAAAATATCTTGTTATTTCCGGGTGGGTTACTGTAACAGGGCCTCCATCTGAAATCTGTTTTTTAAAAAGTGGAACAACCGAACCCTTTGAACCTAAAACATTCCCAAAACGGGTAAATGATAATTTACAACTTGTCTGCATTGAGTTTAGTGAGTGGACTAAAATTTCGCCAATTCTTTTTGTAGTACCCATAACCGAAGTAGGATTTACAGCTTTGTCGGTAGATACAAGGTTAAAACGTTTAACACCGGATTTAATAGATGCTAAAGCACAATTATATGTACCAAAAATATTGTTTTTAACCGCTTCATCTGGGAATTTTTCCATTAACGGAACATGTTTATGGGCTGCAGCATGAAAAACCCTATCCGGTTTATGCTTGTTAAATTCATGTAGTAATTTGGAATAATCCTTCACATCCCCAATAATATACTCAAACCTTGAGTCATGGCCAAATTTTCTAATTAATTCGTATATTGAATTTTCGCCGTGACCTAGTGCTATAACTTTTTTGACAGGGAGTAACAAAAGTTGTTTTATTATTTCAAAACCAATGGAACCTCCACCCCCTGTGACTAAAACAACCTGATTATTGTATAGATTAATCAATTCTGTTTCGTTAAACCCTATCTCTTCCCTGCCTAAAAGGTCTGTGATTTCGATATCCCTAATTTGGTTCATACTAAAATGACCATTTATAATATCAAGTACACAGGGTACAATCTTTATTGTAACATCTGTGGATTCAAGGGAAGAGAGAATTCTCTCTATTACAATTCTCTTTGCAGATGGTATTGCTATAATAACCTCTTGAATATTATAGCTTTTTACAACGGTACTTACATTTTCAATGGATGAAAGAACTGGATAATTCCCAACACTGGTCTCTTTGTCGTCTATAAAACCAACAATATTATATCTTCTGTGCAGTGTGCTGTTTTCAAGGATCTCTTTTAGAACTGTTTTCCCAGCATCACCGGCACCAATTATTAAAATATTAATCATTCTATTATCATACTCTTATAAATAAAAAAGACCAAGTAAAACAATATCTACCTGGTCCATTTACCCTTTTTTAAAACTATTTTACAGGTGTAACAATAACTTTCTTAAGTTCTGGTCTATCAATCAACTGCTTTTCAAGTGCAGCAGCCCTTGATTTATTAACATAGTCCGGTTTTTGGAATGAGTATTCAAATTTTGTATGAACATCGTAAGTTCCTTCAATTAATGCTACTGTATCCTCTGCCATTACAAGCTCTTCATCTGTAGGAATAACAAAGATTTTTACTGGTGAGTTATCTGCAGAGATTATTGTTTCTGCTCTTTGTGTTTGAGAAATATCATTTCTCTCTTCATCCAGAATAATTCCCATACATCCAAGACCTAATAAAGCATCTTTTCTAACATGTTTTGCCATCTCACCAACACCGGCTGTAAATACAATAGCATCTACTCCGCCTAGTGCCGCTACATAGGAACCTATATATTTTTTAATTCTATAACACTCCATGTCCAGGGCTAATTTACAATCTTCATCACCCTCAAGTACACCTTTTAAAACATCTCTTCTATCTATATATTTACCTGTAATTCCAAGTAAACCAGATTTTTTATTTAAGGCTGTATCTACTTCATCTACTGTCATATTTTCTGCATGACACATGAATCTTACAACTGCAGGATCAATAGTTCCACTTCTTGAACCCATTACAAGTCCATCTAGCGGTGTTAAACCCATTGAAGTATCGTAGCACTCACCATTTTTAACAGCACACATACTTGCACCATTACCAACATGGGCAATTACAAGGTTAACATCCTTTGGATCTTTTCCTAGAAGAGCGGCAGCTCTTTTAGTTGTGTATAGAAAACTTGTTCCATGGAAACCGTACTTTCTTACTTTATGATCTGTATACCAAGATTTAGGTACTGCATATCTAAATGATTTAGGAGGCATACTTTGGTGCCATGCTGTATCCATAATTGTTACATTTGTAACTCCCGGCATTACATCCATTGATGCTTTAATACCCATTAAGTGTCCAGGATTGTGAAGTGGAGCTAATGGTACATTTTTTTCAATATCTTTAATAACGTCCTCTGTTACAATAACAGATTTTGTAAATGTCTCTCCACCATGAACAATTCTATGCCCTACAGCTTTAATTTCTTCTTTGTTTGCAATACAACCATACTCTTTATCAGTAATAATTTTTAGAATAAACTCTACTGCCTCTTTATGGGTAGGAAAGTGTTCTTTTGCATCATAAACTTCTTTACCCTTGGACTCATTCTCTATATGAGAGATATCTTCCCCAATTCTTTCTACTAAACCTACGCAAATAGATTCCCTTTTATCCCAATCGTAAACCTGATACTTTGCAGACGAACTTCCGCAATTTAATGTTAAAATTATCAAAACAGACCCCCCAGTCCTTTATACTCAAAGTTAATATTTTAACAGGATGAAATATTTGTGCAACATTAATCTTTAAAAAAATTAAATTTAAACTATAATAATCATATGAATTTTGATTATAGCTTTTTTAAAGTAAGTGATGGCCAGTCTCTGGCTTATAAAGTTTGGAAGGATGTAACAAATCCAAAGGGTGTTGTTATTTTAATTCATGGAATGGCAGAACATATTGAAAGATATGATGATTTTGCTACTTTCTTAAATAGTAATGGTTTTATTGTTTATGGAACTGACCAGAGGGGACATGGTAAAACATCGGGGAAAAAGGGAATTTTTACTAATAGCAAAAGTTGGAAAAGGGTTGTAGAAGACCAAAAGGAATTTTACGATTTTGTAACTAAAGATTGCCCTAATTTAGATATTTCATATTTTATCCATAGTATGGGCTCTTTTATTGGTAGAACACTTTTAGGAACATATAATTTACCTGTAAAAAAACTTATAATATCGGGTACTGGCTACCAAAATGGTTTAACATCCCACTTGGGGACATTTTTAGCCGGTGCTATATGCAAGATTAGGGGTGTTGCCAACGATGCTGTTTTTCTCGATGGTATGGTCAATAACCCATTTGCAGCTTCTGTTAAAAATCCAACAACATCATTTGACTGGCTATCAAGGGATCCTGATCAGGTTGCCAAATATGTAAATGATCCTAATTGCGGGTTTATCTGTACCAATAAGTTTTATTATGATTTTTTTAATATAATTACTGTTGCTTGTAAAAAATCAACAATGAAAAAGATGAATAAAGATACTCAAATACTTATCTATTCCGGGGATGAGGATCCTGTTGGAGGAAAAAATATTTCGGGTGTTAAAAAGGTATATAATCTATATAAACAGTTAGGCTTAAACGTAACAATGGGGACTAACCCCGGGGGTAGACACGAAAGTGTTAATGAAACAAACAAGGATGATGTTTACAGTATTTTTAAAGATTTCTTATTAGCTGAAGTTTAAGAAAAATATTTACTATAAATGGGTATGAAATTATTAGTATTACTACTAATTCTACCCATAAATATATATCTCTACTCCTACTGCGATGTGGGGATTTATAATCCATCGGGGATAAACTCAGCTATCTACACAGGTGAACTTAACAATATGTTCACCCTTTCCCAACCTAAAATTGGACAGTTATTTCCATTGGAAAACGAGTTTAATCTAATTTTTAGACCCTTCCCTTTTTTAGATAGTGGAATCCTTAGAAGGGAAAATATTTTTAACCAAAACATATCCTTTTATATTAATAATTTTCCCTCAGTAAAGCTCTATCAATTTAATATTTTTTCCCAGGAACTCTATAATGAGAATTTACTAATCCATCATGGCTTATTTATAAAAAAGGAGGGGATTTATGAATTTGGTCTTTTCTCTGTTTGTAACTTCTCTACCATGGATAAAATGGGCTACAAAATAATTTTGCATAATCAACTTAATCTACACTATTTAACCGTGATAAATATTCTTGAAACCAAAGAGAACTACTCGACCCCTCTCTACTCACTGCAAGTAGATTCAAGAA
>JAFGYD010000132.1 GCA_016936295.1 Spirochaetales bacterium
AAAAGGAGAGATTTTATAATAGATTTAGAAGGCTCTTTTAATAGTAATATTGTAGGAATTTATGGTGATTCCGGAGCAGGCAAGAGTACTCTCTTCTCCATGATTACTGGACTTGAAAAACCAGATAGAGGAAGAATAGTATTAAATGACAGAGTATTAGTTGATACACAAAAGAATATATATATTCCTCCCCATAAAAGAAACATTGGTATGGTTTTTCAGGAAAAACTCCTTTTTCCCCACTTATCTATAAAAGAAAATTTAATATTTGGGCAAAAATATGCTTTTGTTAAAAAAGTAAACTTTGAACAGGTTGTAGAATTTTTAAATATAGGACATCTGTTAAAATCCTTTCCTGGTAATATTTCCGGTGGGGAACAACAGAGGGTCGCAATAGGAAGAGCTCTTCTTACATCACCAGAGTTACTACTTTTAGATGAACCATTTAATGCTGTAGATGAAAGGTTAAGAAAGCAGATACTACCGTATATTAAAAATATTTCCACTGAATTCAATATTCCTATTTTATTAATCAGTCACGATTTACCGGATATACAAAAACTAACTAATACCATTTATATTGTTGATAAAGGAGAGTGTTGTGGCTATGGAGAAATTGTTAACAGCAAAGGATTTATAAACGTAATTTAATAAAAATTTAATAATATCTTTTTTTTATTAATTATAAAATACTTGCTTTGGAGATATTATGTTTAAAACATTTAAAGCAATGAGGAAGTATTATAAACCATTTAAAAAGTATGCTATTTGGGGTTCAATTATGACCCTGTTATTTGCATTTTTGGCCCAAGTCGATCCATATGTTACAGGTCTAATTATAGATAAAGTATTAGTTGGAGAGGAGTCTGATTTTGTTATAGTTGGTTCTATAATAATTGTGGCTATAACCCTTTTTCGAACTGTTTTAAGGTATGGATTTTTTATTTCCTTTGAAAAGTTTTCTCAAAAAATTGTTTATGATCTTAGAAAAGACTTATATAAAAAAATACAGAGTTTAGATTTTTCATTTTTTGATAAAACTCCAACAGGGAACATCATGTCAAATATGACAGGGGATATTGAAGCCATTAGACACTTTTTTGCCTGGATAACCCACGTTTCCATTTTTCATGGTACTGTATTTATTTTTGCTATTATTGCTATGTTTTTAATAAATCCTTTGTTAACGTCAACATTAATTTTAATAGTTCCATTTATAACTTTTTTCTCTTTAAGACTTTCAAGAACAGTACGGCCAATGTTTAAAAATATTAGAGATCAATTTTCGAAGCTAAACAGAGTTGTACAGGAAAATATAAGTGGTAACAGGGTTGTTAAAGCATTTAGCAGGGAACCATATGAAATTGAAAAATTTCAAAAAGAAAATGAAGAGTTTAAAAAAAGAAACCTGGATGCTGCTAAAGTCTGGGAGGATAATCTACCAGCTTTAGATGCTATTGCTGTTTTATTTAATGTTATAGTTATGCTATTAGGCTCTATATTCATTATGAAAGATCAAATGACTATTGGGGAATTAGTAGCATTTAACAGACTTTTGTGGATGATAAATAACCCTTTACGTATGCTAGGATGGCTTATTAATGGAACACAAAATTTTATTGCTTCATACGACAGGGTAAGTGAGCTACTTGGAGAAAATAGTAATATTCCTGTATTGGAAGAACCTGTAACACCAACACATTTTATGGGAAATATCGCTTTTAAAAATGTATCTTTTCACTATCAGGATCTCCCTGTTTTAGAGGATATCAGTTTCGAAGTAAAAACAGGTGAAACAGTTGCAATTTTAGGTTCTACAGGTTCTGGAAAATCTACGCTAATATCCCTTATTTCACGATTTTACGATGTAACAGAAGGGGTTATTGAGATAGATGGAAGACCAATAGGAGACTATGATATTCCAACTTTAAGGAATAATATTTCTGTTGCTATGCAGGATATATTTCTTTTCTCGGATACAATTGAGGGTAATATAGCATACGGTGTTCCTGGAGCAAATAAAGAGAAAATTCGGTTAGCTGCAGAAATAGCAGGTGTTAATGAGTTTATTCATCAGTTTGAAGAAAATTATAATACAGTTGTTGGAGAGAGAGGTGTAGGTCTCTCTGGTGGTCAGAAACAGAGAATAGCTCTTGCAAGGGCAATTATACAGGATCCATCTATACTGATTCTGGATGATACAACATCGGCTGTTGATATGGAAACAGAGTACACCATACTAACTGAATTAAAGAAAATTAATGCAAATAGAACAACGTTTATTATTGCTCATAGAATATCTTCTGTTAAAGATGCTGATTTAATTCTTGTTATGGATAGCGGAAAAATAATTGAAAGAGGAACCCATTTGGAGTTAGTTAATAAAAAGGGTTTTTATTATGATGTTTATACCCAGCAGATGGGAGAATTTAACTCTATTAAGGAGGTTGTAAATGGCTAATGCAAAAAAAAGAAACACATTTTCCGACGATGAATTACTAGAGCAGGAATTTAATTTAGAGCAATTAAAAAAACTTTTAGCCTATTTAGGCAAGTATAAATGGAGAGTAATTCAGGCATTAATTGTAACAGTAATTTCTGCTTTGGCTAACTTGGTAACTCCACTTTTAATGAAGGTTGTTATAGATGATATTATTCCTAATAAGGATTTAAAATATCTGGTAGTTGCAAGTATCGTTTTTACATTAATTATAATTCTAAGCAGTGTGTGTATGAAGTATAGAATCAGGTATATGTCTGCTGTAGGACAGTCGGTTATTGAAGATATAAGGTTTGACATATTTACCCATATTCAAAAACTCCCATTTACATTTTATGATAGTAGACCCCATGGGAAAATTCTTGTACGAATTGTTAACTATGTAAACTCTTTAAGTGATTTAATATCCAATGGGTTTATAAATTTAATAGTTGATGGGTTCTCTTTTATTGTAGCCCTTGTTGTAATGCTGATTTTAGATTTTAGATTAACCTTTATTGTATTAGCATTTGTACCATTTGCTCTTGCAGGGATTATATACATCCAAAATAAGCAGAGAAAATCTATGCAGGAAGTAAGTGCAAAACAGGCAAATATGAATGCATATATTCATGAAAGTATAAGTGGTATGAAGGTAACTCAATCCTTTACAAGAGAGGATGTTAATATGAAGGTTTTTACTGGAATTATGGATGAATATCAGGATAAATGGATGGAGTCCCGTAGGTATATTGCCCTAATCTTTCCTGTTATAAAAAACATATCTGTAATATCCCAATGTGCTTTAATTGTAGCAGCTTTAGCTATATTTAAGGGTCAGGTAACCGCCGGTGTAGTTGTTGCTGCACTTGGATACTCGGGGAACTTTTGGATGCCTTTAATTAATATTAGTGAATTTTATAATCAGTTAGTTTCGGCTAGTGCTTACCTTGAAAGAATATTTGAAACAATTGATATTAAACCAGAGATTGAAGATTCTGCTAGTGCGTATACACTTCCAATGGTTAAGGGTGATATAAAATTTGAAAATGTAGTATTTGGATATGATAAAAACCAGGTAATACTGAATAATTTTAATTTAAG
>JAFGYD010000133.1 GCA_016936295.1 Spirochaetales bacterium
AAAAGGAGAAAGAATCTAACCATATCAATTGATCCATTTGAAATTAATTCATTAGCACCATGCCAGAAATTAAAATTCTTTACACCATAAGCTATAGGGAAACCTATTACAAAATAGACTACTGTAGAAATAGCCCAATCAAATATTATTTTATTTAATGCATTAACCTGGTTCTTTTTTCTTACAGAACCAACCTCAAGAAATGCGAACCCTGCATGCATAGAGAAGATCATAACTGCCCCAATTAAGAGAAATAGAATATCTCCACTCTCCATGCTTACAAATTTTTCCATATTTTACTCCACTAATTAGTTTTATGGTAAAAAGCAATTAGCATGCCAAATATCTAGTTTCATTTTTGTAGGATTAAAAAGATTTTTTATACATTTTTGTACTACAAAAAAGTATGACATAATTGTATTGCCTACATATTTGTTGTTTTTCCGTTAAAAATTGATGTTTTTTTAATGATCTTATTATTTTTTGAATTTTTATCATACAAAAATGTATCTTTTTGTATGTTTGTTTTGAAGATTCTCCAAATAAACAGAATATGCTAATATATTTAAGGAGATTTAAAATGTTAAAAAAAGTAATTATATATATTTTTATTCTATTCAATTTATCCTCACTCTATTCTGCCGGATATGAAATATCAGATATTAAGATAAATGGTTTAAAAAGAACAAAGATTGAGACTGTAAAAAAAATTATAGATTTAGAAATTGGTGACGTTGTCATGGATGGAAGTATCCCTGAAATTAAACAAAAATTACTGAAATCCGGTATTTTCACAAAAAATATTGATATAGAATTTAACCAGATTACAGATGGAGAAATTGTTTTAATAATAACACTAGAGGATAAATGGACATTAATCCCTCTACCTTTCTTTTCATTTTCTAACAACGATTTAATGTTAGGTGGATTATTTATAGAGACTAATCTATTGGGGTTAAAACAATCTCTGGTTTCTGGAGGGTTTTATTCCAGCGAAGGAGTATCTTTTTTTACAGCTTGGTCACCGAGTTTATACATTATAGATAAATTTAGTTTATTTGTCTCTTTTGCAGATGAAAACATTGAAGTTGTAAATTATGAAGGTTCTACTATTTCAAATAATAAGGCAAGAATTATATCTGGAGGCTTTAATATTGGACAAGATATGAATGATTATTTAAATCTTTCATTAAGAATCAATTACGAAAATAAAAATGATTTTAACTCTATAAATTTGACCCCGCTTATTACTGTAAACAATGTTTTTATTAGGGATTATTTTCAATCCGGGATCAATTTTGAATTTTATACAAATCATAAGTTAAATTTTACTAATATAGACTTTAATACCCAGATTGGGGGTAAATTAGAGGTATCTGAAATATTATTCAGTAATTTAATCTACCTCTACTTAACTTCGGGTTACAGTTTTAACAAAAATGACTACCCTTTATCCATAGGTGAAATAACAGGAAGTAAAATTGTTCCAAGTTTAGAAACTGAGTTTTATATAACTTCACAAATAAAGTATGAAATTAAATTGTTTGAATTTAATTGGGGATATTTAACACTTCCTCTCTATTGGGAAACGGGATATTTAGAGAATTACAATAACTATTATACATATACTGGACCTGGTTTTGGTGTTTTAACATATATAAATAAGGTTGCTATACCAGCTTTAGGTTTTAACTTCAACTATGACTTAATAACAAATAATTACTTGTGGGGCTTTAGTTTTGGTATGTCCATGTAGTTTAATTATTAAAATCCCATAGTGCTATATCAATACTCTTTTCTACACTCTCTTCTATATCATTGGGAAGGTTACTAAAGAAATCCAAATGTGTTAAGTCTTCAATATCATTAACTGTTACTGCATATTCCTGTAAAGTGAATTCCCCTTTTTTATTAGGTAGTAAAAATCCAATACTTCTAGCTTCTTTATCATTGTAGATTAAAACAACTTTATAAAAATAATTAGGAACTGCTACTCTGTTACTACCTATTCTTTTAGGATTACTTGATTCTATATATGGTCCTGTTACAACGTAAATAGAGTTATATTGTAAAGCCCAATCCCTTATCTGTTTCTCAAGTTTTGACCAAATTCCCCTATTAAATGCTGGATCTTGAGGACTCATATTACTTAAGTAAAATGACTCTTCCATGGCATTACTACTCATTTTCATATCAGCTGCTGGTGCTAAATGTCCTCTATCGTACCCTGAGCCCCTATAATCATCTAAAGTAGAAGAGCCATCTTTTACCCTTGGGTCAGCTCTAAAACTATCCTTTCTTTTTATGTTTCCCAAAACCTCATTTTTTGTTAACTCGTAGTACACCCAATCTGCCTGCTCGTAATCTTCATTATATTGAAGAATATAGTTCTGGTTTATAATAAGTTCTCCTGTTACTTTTGGTATACCTATATCAAAGAGGGTTTCTGCATATATATGTAAAGTTAATATAGTAGTATAGATAAAAAGAATTTTTTTCATACCTATCTTTTCGGTATTTTATAAAGTAGAATTAATTATATGTCTAGATTTTCAAGATTAAGAAAAAAATTTAAATATGCCTTTCGTGGACTATATATTGCTTTTACATCGGACAATAGTTTTAAGATACATTTTGGTGTTGCTATACCTGTAATAATTTTAGGTTTTTTACTATCTTTTAATCCTTATGAATGGATTGTTATAATTTTTTGTATTGGTTTGGTCTTAATTTCTGAACTTTTCAATACTGCAATTGAGTTTTTGGTTAGAATGTTCACCGGGGAATACCATAAGTTAGCAGAGAAATTACTGGATATAAGTGCTGGTGCAGTTCTTCTATCCAGTATTATCTCAATTCTGTTAGGATTAATAATATTTATTCCCCACTTTATTAGGACAGTATAGCAACATCTCCTTTATCTATTACAGATTTGTCTACTATATTTCCCCATTCAAGATTTAAATTATTTGGTATAAAAAGTTTTAAATCCTTTTTATCATTGGAATAATTAATAACTACATATAGTGATTTATTACTATATGTTCTTTTAAAAATTAATAAATCATTGTCATTTGTTGGAATTTCTTCATAATCTCCAAACTTTAAAATATTGCTGTGATTTCTAAAATTTATTATATCTTTATAGAAGTTAAGTATAGATTGCTTATCCTTTAGTTCATCTGCAACATTTACACCTTGTGTGTATTCCGGGTCAACAGGTAACCATGTTTTTACACCTGCAGGAGAAAAGCCTCCATTAGGTTCATTACTCCATGGCATTGGTGTTCTACATCTATCTCTGGTATCTAATTGTGCAATTTTTAAAGCTTCTGCAGGTGTTAATCCTCTGGCCATTTCTGAATTATAGAGGTTTACAGATTTTAGATCCATAAAGTCTTTAATATCATCTATGTTAAAGTTTTTCATTCCTAACTCTTCACCATAATATATAAATGGAGTTCCTTTTAATGTTGCCATTAAAAATGCTGAGTGTTTTAAGGATTTATCTGATATTAAGTCTTTACCATATTTACTTCTAATTCTGGAAACATCGTGGTTACTAAGAGTATTACCCTGCCATGAATTCCCTATGTGGAGTGGTAGTCTAATTTTTTGATTATTTACTACAGTTTTTTTATCTATACCTTCTGCCATTAAAGGGAAATTAAAAACCATATGTAGTTCGTTATCTCCATCTCCTAAATATTCTGTATCAGATAGTTCTCCAACTAGTAGTTTACTTTCACTATAACTATCAACAAGCTCTCTCATTTCCTGGAGTAGTATATGTAATTCCGGTTGTTTTGTTTGATATCTCATATAATGATCCCATGTTTTACCTGGAGTAAATTCAGAGTCACTATTTTTAGCCTTTATTTTTTCTTCAAATTCTTCAGGGGTCCAACCCTGATTTGTCAATTCTTCGTCTTCATAAATAGATGTTATGGCATCTATTCTAAAACCATCTATACCCATATCAAGCCAGAATCGCATAGAATCGAACATAGCTTTTTTAACTTCAGGATTTCTCCAGTTTAGATCTGGTTGCTCCTTTAAAAAGAAGTGATAGTAATATTCATTGGTCTCTTTATCTAAAGTCCATGCAGGACCTTTAAAACAACTTTGCCAATCGTTTGGAAATGTACCATTATTGGGTTTCCAAATATACCAATCCCTTTTAGGGTTATCTTTACTGGATTTAGATTCAATAAACCATGGGTGCATATTAGATGTATGATTCATTACTAAATCGAGAATTACCTTTATTCCCCTTTTATGGGCTTGTGTAAGAAATTCTTTAAAATCATCCATAGTACCATATTCAGCACCTATTTCGCAGTAATCTGATACGTCGTATCCACAATCTAGAAATGGGGATGGGTAGTGTGGACTTAACCATATACCACCAATTCCTAAATCCTTTAAATAATCCAGTTTCTGGATTATTCCTCTAAAATCTCCCATACCATCGCCATTACCGTCGGCAAATGATCTTGGATATATCTGATAAATTACACTTTCTTTCCACCATTCCATAGATAATATCTTAATACAAGCGCTTGCACAGTGTCAATTTATTGAAAACAAAATACTTTGAAGTAGATTTTTTTAATGCTATAATTTGTTTAAGGAGAAATTATATAATGCAACTAAATACGCGAGATTTTGGTATTACAAAAAATGGAGACAAAGTTAAAATTATTGATATTAGTAACGATGGTGACTTAAAAATATCGGTAATTAATTGGGGTGCTACACTGCAATCTGTTCAAATGAAAGATAGAAACGGAAATTTTGGAGAGTGTACTTTCGGTTTTGATAATATTACAGATTACGAAACAAAATCACCTTTTTATGGTTCAACTGTAGGTAG
>JAFGYD010000001.1 GCA_016936295.1 Spirochaetales bacterium
TCTGACAAAGAAGATAAAAAGAAAAAAACTTTAGAAGTAATTTATAACGATTCTGGAAATATATTAAAAAAAATTCACTCCGATAAAATTGAAGAGTACGTATATTACAACAATGAACTAATTTGTATTGTTGTAACAAATTTAAATTCCGATCCTCTATATAAAATTGATTATGAATATAATGAAGGTCTATTAACTAAAGAGACAAGGGTATCGAGCAGGGGTAGTATCGATGATACTATAACCTACCACTATAACGTGGATGGTTACCTATCAAAAAAAACATCAAAGACTATGTCCTACGAATATATTTACAATAATAGTTTATTAATTGAAGAGAGATGGCACTCCGACACATCATTAAACCAGATAATTAAATATACCTATCAAGATGAAAGGCTTACTGGAATTACCCACTACTCTGGAGAAGGTGTTCAGGGAAGAAGAATGGAGTATAAAAGAGAGAGATTAGGTTTTATTAGTGAAGAGATTACCTATTCTGCATCGAATATGGTAATTTCTCATTTTAAATTTGAATATATAACAACATTTAAAGGGAACTGGTTAAAAAGAATTAAGTATACTTTACATAGCCAAAATAAAAAGAAAGAAGCTTCTGAAGTAGAATATAGAGATTTTAAATTTTTTGAAACTGAGACCGTAGAGAGTAAAATTGAAATTCCAGCACAATCTATACAAGAAGAATCAAAAACAAATGAACTGATTTTTGACAATGGAATTTACAAAGGTGAAATTGTAAATGGTGAAATGCACGGTGAAGGAGACTTCATTTTTAACACAGGAACAAGGTACATTGGCTCATTTAAAAACAATATTATGGATGGTAAAGGAAAACTAACTTTAATTAGTGGAAAAGTCTACGAAGGAACATTTAAAAACAATATGTTAGAAGGTCCTGGTGCTTGTAAGTGGGAAAATGGAGACTTTTACGCTGGTGAATTTAAAAATGGTAAAATGCATGGCCGAGGTTGTTATATTTGGTCCAATGGTAACAGGTTCGAAGGTATTTTTGAAAACAACAAAAGAACAGAACAGGGAATTTTATATAAAAAATCAGAATTAGAATCCACGGCCCCTCCAGAATGGGTTAACGAGCTATTTAAATACTAAGATACTCTTTCCAGGAAAAAACTCCAGGCTTTGGATTTATAGATTTTCTTCTTAAATAAATTTCCAGAGCATCCTTAGATTTGGGTAGTCCATTTTTATTAAAAGCTGTTTTTATACTATTTGAAGCTTCTGTAAATAATTTTAAATAATTACTTTTTTCATAATTAGGAAATTGTTTAATAATTGAGTCTATCTCTTTAGAAAATTCTGTAAGTTCCTCATTATTTAGAGAAAATCCATAACTATCTAAATTTTCAATATTACCATCAAAGAAACAAAAAAGAATTTCATGGCTATTTAGTAGTTGATAGAGTTTAACCCTTGTTAACATTAATGATATATCTAAATGAATTTCACCATAATACCAAATATCCTCTTTAGTTTCTGGGTCAATTTTTCCACTATTTAAACCAATTATTAAAGAGACTATTGAATAATTCGCTGTAGGGTAATGTCTTATTCTTAAAGTATAATCTTCAATATTATCAATTTTTAATTTAGAGAAATCCTCTCGCCACGAAATAACAAATCTTTTTTTTCCATCTTCAAAGTTTACAGTACCTATAGGAAAAGGAACTCCATCAGGTGTCAAATAGTAGATATCCTCAAATGAAGAGAGGGAAATTCCTAAATTTCCCCTCTTTACCTGTAGCCTTAAATTTTCTATATTACTATCTTTCTCTACTGAAAAATTATCTATTTCTAATAAATTTTCAGATAGATTATTTAAAACTGTAGCCAACCTGTCCCCTTATTTCATCCATAATTTCCATAATTTCCAAGGTGTCGCTATAAGAAACTGTAGAACTCTCTACTTTTTTATTATTAAAATCCTCTAATAATCCTTGAATTTGATACTCATATCCATCAGTAGAACGTGGAAATTCTTCATGTTGTTCACCTGTACTTTTTGTTGAACTACTTATTGAAGAAGAGTGATGAAATGAACCATTAAGTCGAACCCATCCTTCGGTACCACAAATAATAAATTCATTGGAAGACATTGCAGAAATTGAACAAGTCAATAAAGCGGTTGCCCCACTATTATATTTAAAAATCATGGAAGTTGATTCATCAACACCTTCTGGGGTAAATTTGCTTTCTGCAACTATTTTATCAGGTTTACCTAAAAAGTAGTGGGTAATAGATATAGGGTAGACACCTAAATCTAATAGTGCGCCACCTCCTTGATCTTTTCTATATAGGCGTTCTTTATCTCTCCCTAGAGGGTAGCTTAAATCGCCTTGAATTGTTTTAATTTCTCCAATTAACCCACTATCAACAATTTTTTTTACTTTTTTTAATGCTGGAAAATATTTAGACCACATGGCTTCTACTAAAAGTAAGTTTTTCTTTTTTGCTAATGCAACCATTTCTTTGGCTTCTTCAATATCCAAAGCAAATGGTTTTTCGCATAAAACAGCCTTTCCACTATTTAAAGAATTAATTGTGTCTTGGTAGTGGCTTGAGTTTGGAGTTGCTATATATACAATATCTAATTTTTCATCTTTAAAAAAATCTTCTGTCCCTTCATACCATGTAGTAACATTAAATTTTTCTGCAAAAGCTCTAGCTTTTGAAAGAGATCGGGATGAAATGGAATATAAAGAAGCTCCATCTACATTATTTATTGCCATGGCAAGTTTTTCTGCAATACGGCCTGCTCCAATTATTCCAATATTCATACTACTCTATCTCCCCTACAATTTTTAAGTTCTCAATTGCGGCATCTTTTTCAGTTATTCCACTTTTTTTAACCGCTTTTTTTATTACATTTATCCAGTTCTTCTCTTCTAGCTCCATTTTCATCTCTTCTAGAAGTTCCATAATCTCTTCGGATTTATCAATATTATAAATCTTAGTCCCATCATGGAAAAACAGTCCATTGAGTTCATTTATATAATCCCCAACTGTTTTCGATGTTTTAGAAGTTTGTCTAGCTAAAACTTCTTCCTTTTTTCTGGCTTTTTTTAGATCTCGGTCTTTTCTGGCTAAATCGGTACTTTTCATATTTTTCCCTCCTCGTATTCGTAAAAGAGATATTATCTCTCAATTGAGTAAAAAATCAAGAGAATTGATGATTTTTGAAAATAGATCCAATATAATGAATCTATGTATGAAATTATAATAAAAGATTGGCTTGAAGACAATGGGAATTTTTCTTTTTCACGGTCAAGTGGTCCAGGCGGACAGAACGTTAACAAAGTAAATACAAAGGTAACTCTGCACTTAAATATTAATGACTTAAAGTTTCTATCCTGTAATGAAATAGAACGAGTAAAAACATATCTAGGGAATAAAATTAATAACGATGGAGAGCTTGTTATTAACTGCCAGGAAGAGCGTAGTCAAACAAAAAATAGAGCAAAATTAATATATAAAACTGTAATTCTAATAGAAAAGTCATTAATTATGAAAAAAAGAAGAAAACCTACAAAACCATCTAATTTAGCTAAAGCAAAAAGAGTTGAGGCTAAAAAAAGAGTTAGCCTCAAAAAAGAGTGTAGAAAAGCTATAGATTATTTTTAAGAGAATTCTGAAGAACACCTATTGGTTGAACACCAGTAAATCTATCCACAATCTCACCATTTTTTAAAACAAAAAGTGCAGGAATTCCCATAACTTCAAATTCTTGTGCTAATTCCGGGTAATCATCTGTATTTACCTTTGTGATTTTTACAGAATCTCCAAATTCACTAGCTAATTTCTCCAATGTTGGAGCAATAGCTCTACAAGGACCACACCATGGAGCCCAAAAATCTACTAAAACAACACCTTCCGATGTCTCTTTTTTAAAATTATCTGTATTTAAATGCATAACTTCTGCCATTCATATGCCTCCTAATAATAAGTACTAATATTAACATATTAAAATTATTCATAATCGTCAATTAAAATATAGATATATAGATAAAAGAGTGATAATGTTAGAGAAGATGAGAATTAATAAGATATATAAAGTTCTATTAATTACCCTTTTATCAGCATTGTTTTTATTACTTGTTAGTATGCAATGGATTCATATATCCACAAAGAATAATATTTTTGACAATATAAAAAAAATTCCATACAACAAAGTAGGATTAATTCCAGGTTGTAATAAATATATCGCTAATGGTGTAATAAATGTTTATTATGAACAGAGAATTGCTGCAGGTGTAGAACTTTTTAGAAACAGCAAAATTGATTATATTCTTGTAAGTGGAGATAATGCACACCCAAGTTATGATGAACCTAGAGAGATGAGAAATTCTTTAGTAGAAGCAGGTATCCCAAACGATAGAATAATATCTGATTATGCGGGTTTTAGAACCCTTGATACAATAATTAGAGCTAAAGAGGTTTTTAGCTTAAAAGATTTTACATTAATCTCCCAAAGTTTTCAAAATAGAAGAGGAATATTTATTGGTAAATTTAACAATTTAAATATTGTTGCATATAATGCTGATTTTAATGATAAAAAATTTGATATCAGTATAGAAACGAGGGAACTTTTTGCTAAAATTAATATGTTACTAGATTTATACATTTTCGCCAAAGAACCTAAATTCCTTGGCGAAACCATTCCTATAGGAAATGATCAATAACCATCAGGATTGTTTTTTTGCCATCTCCATGTATCAATACACATATCATCCATGTTTTTTTCAGCTTTCCAACCTAGCTCTTTGTATGCATAACCAGGCTCTGCATAGCATGTAGCTATATCTCCGGGTCTTCTAGATTGTATTGCATAAGGAATTTTTACACCTGATGCTTTTTCAAATGCTTTAACAACATCTAAAACACTGTAACCATTTCCTGTTCCCAGATTGTATACCACAACTCCTGGTTTTGATTGTAATTTTTTTAAAGCTTTTAAATGCCCTGCAGCTAAATCTACAACATGGATATAATCCCTAACACCTGTTCCGTCCGGGGTATTGTAATCATTCCCAAATACATTTAACTCTTTTCTTTTACCTACAGCGACCTGAGAAATAAAAGGAACCAGGTTATTGGGTATTCCGTTAGGGTTTTCTCCAATTAATCCAGATTCATGGGCTCCTATTGGGTTAAAGTATCTTAATATAGCAACATTAAAAGAACTATCTGCTACATTTAGATCCTTTAAGATCTCCTCCAGCATTAATTTTGTTCTACCATAAGGGTTTGTTGCACTTAGCCTTGAACTCTCTGTAATTGGAATTATTTCAGGATCCCCATATACTGTGGCACTTGAACTAAAAACAATATTTTTTACACCAAAAGCCTGCATTACTTCACATAGTATTAAGGTCCCAGTTATATTGTTATGATAATAATATAAGGGTTTTGACACTGACTCCCCAACAGCTTTTAAACCTGCAAAATGTATTACAGACTCTATTTCGTGGCTAGAGA
Organism: Spirochaetales bacterium; assembly: GCA_016936295.1. Lineage (GTDB taxonomy): Bacteria > Spirochaetota > Spirochaetia > DSM-2461 > DSM-2461 > Thiospirochaeta. The sequence continues at coordinate 5,515 of JAFGYD010000001.1, forward strand.
AAACCTTTTCTAAAAATGGCTTATCTAAAAGATCTCCCTGGTAAAAAGTAACACTCTTACCTGTAATCTTCTCAACCCTATTTAAAGACTCTTTTGAACTATTAATAAGGTTGTCAACAACTATAACCTCATCTCCTGCTTCTAGAAGTTGCACTATAGTGTGACTTCCAATGTACCCTGCTCCACCTGTTACTAATACTTTCATAACTTAATTCTATCCTTTCTTGTCATTAGACACAATAAACACTATATTTATTTTATTAACGGAGTGAAAATTTGATAAATAATTTTAAAATAAATAAAAATATTAATTTAGTTATTATAGTTATATCCACCCTTGTTTTTGGTATATCATTCCTACTTTACCAATTTCAAATTATTAGATTAGACCTATACCTGGGACTAAATCCAATACTATTTATTAAATATAAACATTATTGGACACCTATTACATATATGTTTTCCCATGCTAATTTCAGTCACCTTTTTTTTAATATGTTTGCTCTTTTTATTTTTGGTCATGCTGTAGAAGAAAAAATGGGTTCACGGGGGTTTCTTCAGTATTATATAATTATAGGTGCATTATCCGGTCTATTTAGCCTTGTTTTATATTGGTTTTTAAATATTAACATTTTACTAATTGGTGCTTCGGGAGCTATATATGCCCTACTCTTTGCGTATGCGGTATTCTACCCTAACAGAAAATTATATATTTTTGGGTTAATTCCTATTAACCCTCCCACATTAATTCTTATATACACTGCAATGGATCTCTACTCTCATATTTTCAGGTCATCTAATGTTGCACATTTAACCCATTTATCCGGATTTTTATTCTCTTTTTTCTACTTTAAAATAGTATACAAAATAAATCCTTTATATGTGTTTAGAAATTATAAAAAATATATACAATGAAAAAAATATTTATTCTTATTACCTATATAACCACGTTCACAATTTTCTCCCAAAACAGTTTTATTTCAGGTGTATTTATTAACCCTGTTAGTAGATACTTTGACATGGACATGGAGGCAAATAACAACGAATTTCCAGTAGAAGAGGAGTTTATTAATGATATTATTGAGGTTGTTTCCGGCATGATATATGGTTGGGAATTTACATATATTCCTTCAGATATTAAAAGAGAAATAGATGAAATATTTGAAATAAAACCAATCGCTTTAATAAAAAAAGGTGATCCAAATATGAGGTTTAGAGATAATTGGGTTAAAGATTATATAATGTATCAAAATATAGTTTACAATCTTGAAGATTTTCAGAAAAAAAGAATAGAGAGCTGGAGTACTGCTGTTATTCCATCATCTTATGGAGAGGCTGAATACTCTTTATTTGATGTAGATGGAAAATCGCTATCCCTTAAAGAAGCACTAAAAGATTCAATAAAGAGGGAATTTCAAACAAGGGGCAAGGACAAACCAAGAAGAATTTCTGGTCAAATGCTATTAAAAGAGATGCCCAGATTGTTTATTAATTCTGGGCAGTATAATACTCAGGTCGAAGTTTTCATCCTCTATAAAAACATAGAGGATTATAAGTATCACTAATTATAAGAATTTATCCACTCTATAGCTTTATCTATAATTTCATCTTTATCTGTAGTTAAAGGATTATCATCTACTTCATAACCAACATCTACAGGTACGCCATTTTCATAATTCCACTGATTTTCATCATAAGAAATCGCTCTATAATCCATTACTATATTAGATGAAAATCTATATCTCCATCCATTTGGCATAGTTCCACCAATAGGAAGACCCATTCCTCCTCCAGTTTTTGCACCTATTTGTTTAACATTATTAAAGGCTTTAAATGCAGTAGGAGTAAAAGAAGCTGCACTATAACTTCCACGGTTAGTTAAAAGAGCAACAGGTCCTGTATAGGACTTAGGATTTCTAACTACAGTAAATGGAATGTTTAGACCAAGGCTGATTTCTAAATTTCTAACTTTAGTATATTTTAGTTTTGAATCCCTTCTCCATGTCTTAACAATTTCTTTGGAATTACTATCTTTATCGTAACCAAAGTAACTAACAAGAGTAATCATATTTGCCAGACTTCCCCCTCCGTTACTTCTAATATCCAAAATAATTCCTTTAACACTATTTCTCTCAAATCTATCAAGAACTGTCTCAATTTCGTATGTAGAAATAGTATCCATAAAAGAACTATAATATATATACCCGTACTTTCCTTCAGAAGTTTCAATAATCCCATTTCTTAAGGAGTTTCCCAGAATATCATCACCATTAAGGTAGCTAAATTTTATTAATCTCCAGTCAAAGTTGGGATTAAACTCCTCAGACGATTCATTTAAAATTGTAGAATAGGCCGAAGAATTACCAAAAGGGGCAAATATATTTGAATGACCATCTTTAAACTCATTTATAAAATTTGAAAGAACTGTAAAATAATCCTCATCTAACATTTCATTACTTATTTGATTTAAATATTTACTTCTTAATTGTTCAATATCTATGTTTTTATACTCTGTATAAACGTAATGATTATCAAATTGATCTACTAAATAGTTAAATGATGTAATTTTATCACTATTATAACTATTTTCTATATACGGAATATCACAACTAAATAGAAGAGATGCAACAATAACTAATAAAACTTTTTTCATAACCTACCTCACCAACTTTGTATTAAGGCCAAGACCGATACTGTGTTCACCGCTAATTATGGTATTATTGTCATCGAATTCAGAAAATGCACTATGTGTATAAAATAGTCGTATGCTCTCGGTTCTTGATAAATCATATTCTGTATAAACAGATAGTTTCATATTTAAAAAATTATTAAATGTAGAAAGATTAATGTCTGAAGTAAAATCCTTATTATAGCCATTTCTTCCTAAATCCAACCCAATAATAGATGTATTATAATCTACTCCAAATCTAATAGTCTTCATAAGATCATACTCAACACTCCCTTCAACTCCAATATTTGAATAGAAAAAAGACTGTATTAAAATATTCTCTATCTGGCTATAACTTCCTAATAGAAAACCTGTATTAGAATATGGACCGGCATATAAACTAAGTTTCTCTATAGGAAGCTTAATTTTAAACAGATAACCAATATTAAAATCTAATTTATATTTTATATTAGTTGTTAAATCATCAGTTGGATTACTAACTGAGGGCATTAAGAAATTAAAAAGCAAATCACTATTATGAAAGAAAATTCCGGGATTGAACTCTCTCTTTTCACTCGTAAAAACACGAAATCCATAACTATCAAAATAGTTGGGAGAAATTGATAAGTTTTGATGCTTCCCCCAAACAAAACTACCATAGGTCTCACTCTCTTTTCCTGTAAGGTAGAGTCCCTCATCTGTCCTGGAAAGGGGGTAGTTAAAAATCCCCTCTGAGTAGAGAACATTACATAATAAAATAAATATAATAAATAAAAACTTTTTCATATTAAGATATTATTCATTAAATAAAATGGTTTCAAGCACAATATTCCTTCCTAACAAACTTGTATAAAACCACTATAAAAGGTATAAATTTAGACTAATACCATATTTATAATGAGGAACGTTATGTTAGAAAAACTAGATGATTTAATGTCAGAATTTCAAGCTGCACTCTCTGCAATCAATACAAAACCGGAATTATTCGATTTAAAAGCAGAATATGTAGGCAAAAAAGGAAAAGTTAGTTCTATATTAAAATCATTAAAAGACGCAACCGACGAAGAGCGAAAAACAATCGGTGCCAAATCTAATGCCATGAAAGAGGAAATTCTTTTAGCAATAGATGAAATGGTTTCTAAACTGGAAATAGAAGAGATAAACCAAAAACTGGAACAAAATTGGCAAGATATAAGCTTAGGAGACTTCATTAAAGAGAATGGTTTAAATGCTGCAGGATATCATCCCGTAACACTGGTTCAACGTGAAATTGAAGATATATTTATTTCAATGGGTTTTGATATTTTAGATGGACCCCATATAGAAGATGAGTTTCATAACTTTGAAGCTTTAAATATACCTAAAAATCACCCAGCAAGAGATATGCAAGATACCTTTTGGTTTAAAGATATGAAACACCTTTTAAGAACACATACATCCCCAATACAAGTAAGGGGTATGGAGAGTAAAAAACCACCATTTAAATTTGTGGGACCAGGAAAGGTTTTTAGATGTGAAACAATGGATGCTTCCCACGAAATGGTTTTCCATCAGTTGGAAGGGATGATGGTTGGTGAAAATATTTCAACTGCAAACCTAATATTTTTCATGAAAAAGTTACTTTCTGAAATCTTTAAAAAAGATGTTAATGTAAGATTAAGACCTGGATTCTTCCCATTTGTTGAACCTGGTTTTGAATTGGATATAGAGTGTCTAATTTGTAAAGGAAAAGGTTGTTCTGTTTGTAAGCAAGTAGGATGGGTTGAACTTCTACCATGTGGAATGGTACACCCGAATGTATTAAAAGCTGGTGGTGTAGATACAGAAAAATATAATGGATTCGCTTTTGGTTTAGGATTAGATAGACTTGTTATGATGCGTTATGTAATTGACGATGTTAGACACTTACACAGCGGTGATCTTAGATTCAGCGAACAATTTAAAGAGTATTAAGAGGTTAACAGATGAAAATTTCAATAGATTGGATAAAAGATTATGTAAATATTCCCGATATAAGTGACAAGGAGTTATCAGAAAAATTCACATTAGCAACTTGCGAAGTTGAGGGAGTTGAAAGAACTGGTGAACTTCTTAATTCTATATATATAGTTGAAGTACTTGAAAAAAAACAACACCCTGATTCAGATCATCTGAATTTAGTAACCTTTAGAGTTAAAGGGGATGATATTAGACAAGTTGTTTGTGGAGCTCCAAATGTGGAAATAGGAATTAAAGTTCCTTATGCACCTATTGGAACAACGTTCCCCGATGGATTCACGCTTGTTCCAAAAACAATTCGTGGAATAGTTTCCGAAGGAATGCTCTGCAGTGAAGTAGAATTAGCTGTTGGAGATGACGATTCAGGATTAATGATTCTTAATTCAGATGCTCCTATAGGTATAAAACTTGGTGAGTATTTAAATATTAAACATAATTTACTATTGGATATTGATAATAAATCAATAACACATAGACCTGATTTATGGGGACACTATGGAATGGCAAGAGAATTCTCTGCTGTTTTTGGAAACCCGCTAAAAGACTCTTTTGGACCTCATTGGGTTGATGAAATGAAATCACACTTTACCAACGATAAAGCCCCTGTAACTGTTGAAGTTAAACCAAATACAAATTGTCTTGGGTATCGTGGAATCTCAATTGATGGAGTTAAAGTTGAAGAGAGTCCTCTATGGTTAAGACAAAGATTACAGGAGTGTGAATTAAGACCAATTAATAATATTGTTGATATTTCAAACTATGTGATGCTTGAACTAGGTATGCCAAACCATATTTTTGATAGAGACACAATTACAGATGGTAAAATAATTGTTAGAACTGCCGAACAAGATCAAAAATTCATTACTCTAGATTCCGAAGAGAGAGATTTACTAGCAACAGATACTGTTGTCTGTGATACAAAAAAACCTCTTGTTATTGCTGGAATTATGGGTGGTCTTGAAAGCGGTGTTACAGAAAATACAACAAAGATTTTTATAGAAGCAGCAAACTGGCAGGACGCAGAAGTAAGAAAGACCTCAACAAGACTTGGTTTGAGAACTGATTCCTCACAACGATTTGAAAAATGCCTTGATACAACATTAACTGAGAGAACAGTTCTTAGAATTGTTGAATTAGTTCTTCAATTATGCCCTGGGTCTAAAGTAATAGGTGATATTCAATCCGGTGGTATAGTAAAAAAAGATGAATTAGTAATAGATATTTCTGTATCACATATAAATAGAATTCTTGGAGAAGAGTTAAGTTCCGATAGAATAACATCAATACTTCACAGTTTAGATTTTAAAGTTAAAGGTGTTGGAGAAAATTTACAGGTGACTGTTCCTAGCTATAGAGCAACTAAGGATGTTGAATTCGAGTGCGATATTATAGAAGAAATTGGACGAATTATTGGTTACGATAATATTATTCCAGTATCACCATTAAATGAAACTGCAACGGTTAGACTATCTCCAGCCAAAGTTTTACAAAGAAAAATTCAGGATATCCTTGTTTTACAGGGAAAAGCCCTAGAAGTAATGACAAGTCCACTAATAGGAAAAAAACTATTAGAAAAAGCGGAATGGTCTGTACTAAATGAAGAGTTAATACTTGTAAATGCAATGAGTAGCGAAAGAGAAAGAATGAGGCCGTCATTAATCCCTTCAATTCTTGAAGCTGTAGAACTAAATCAAAAAACATATACTCGATTTGGAATGTTTGAACATGGAAGAAGCTATCTTGAGGATTGTAAAAACTTTTCAGAAGAGAGAACTCAGGTAATTTTAGCATACTATGATAGAAAAGAATCCAGATTTATGGAAGCAAGAAATACTTTTGAGAATATGATGTCTTTTACAAAAATTCCTTACCAGATTGATACTCCAAATAAGAATTTTCAATCTCCATTATTTCCTGAGAACTGGAAAGGATTACACCCTAATGAGCAGTTAGATATTAAGGTTATGGGAAAAATAGCAGGATCAATTTTTACTGTTCATCCAATAATTTTAAGAAACTATAAAATTAAGGGAAATCTAGCTATTGCGGTCCTGGATTTAACCGAAGTTGAAAAACGAGAAGTTAAAGATAAAACATCATATTCTCCATTAGCAAAATTCCCTTCATCTACATTTGACTGTACTGTTTCTGCAGATTCAAAGACACCGGCTATTGATGTAATTAATGCCGCAAAAAAATTAAAACTAAAAGAGATGATCTCAGTTAAAATTGTAGACATATTTACACCGGAAAATAGTGAGAAAAAAGGTGTAACAATTAGAGCGGTATTCCACGATAAGGATAAAACATTAACAGGGGAGTTCTTAAAAGAAGCTGAAGACAAACTTCTCGCAACCCTGGAAAAAGAGGGATTTCCTCTTAAAATTTAGATAAAAAATGAAGGTGAAAACAAGACTATGTTATATGTTTTAGATAAATTTAGAATTTGTGAAGATATGGATTTTGAAAACCAGGGAGCAATTGTTGGTTTAATGAAGGATGTTGTTACATACCTTAAAGAAGATAAAATTCCAAATGAAAAGTATACAATTAATGATATCAAAATATATCTTAAATCGTTAATTGATTTGCAAAGAAAGGAAGAAATTGTAAAGAACTCATGGAGTGTTGCTCCAGAGCCTCAAAATACTCCAGAAGATGAAGAAGTTGATTTTCATTTTTTCCCTACCTACCTGGCTGTAGCAACTCTTTCCTTGGCTAAGCAAAAATACCCGGAAATAACCGAGGAAATACCTGGCTATATGGAAGCATTAAAATTAGGGATGGAATATGCAGTTTCTAATAAATTTAATGGTTTTGGTTTTAATTCCAATTTTCAAAGACTGGAAGCAGCAATACTACTTTCAAAAGGAGACGTAGCTCAATTCCTTTTACAAAATCCAACTCTATGTCCAGATTTGTTACAAGAATTAAAAGAGGTTCTTTTGGAAGTTACAGATGCTGTAAAAAACAAAAAAATTATAAATGATTTTGGTATAAATTTAGGGAATGAGTACAAAGCTATTCTTATAGGCCTGGATTGTTTAAAATAAAAAGATGTAGATAAATCTATAAAACGAGATATAATAACACTAAATGAAAAAGTATCTCGTTTTAGCTGCAGTTTTTACCTTTATAATAATGTCTCTTTTAATCTATAGTAATATATCAAAAAATGAAAAAGAGAAGGAAATAATAACCAATAAGATATTAAGGTTAGAAGAACTAGTTACTGCAAAACAAATTTACAAAGAAATTTTATACTCTAAAGAGAGTCAGGATATATTATGGATTCCTGTAAAAAATAGGGAATTTCTTATTTCTATAAACTATATTGTAACAGCAGGAATTGATATTTCTAAGGGTTTTAATATAGAAAAAAAGGATGATGTTTATATATTAACCATACCAAAAGGTGAGATATTCTCTATAGATGCCGATGATTCAAGTATCTACGAATACTTTGTTAAGGAGAGATTTTCCCAGTTAAAAAGGGACGATTACTTTAAATTAATTATTAAAAGCAAAGAAGATATATTAAATGGTGATAAAATTCCCGAATTATTACAAAATTGTGAATACAATGCAGGTAGACTTCTCACATCTTTGCTACAACTATCAAATATATCTATAGAAGTTCGTTTTTCTGACTCTTTCAAGGTGAAACAATGAAATTTAAAACTTATCTATATTTAGCCTTAATAATTATTATAATCATTGCCTCTTTTATCTTTATCCCTCAATTAAGAAATAGTTCTATTAATCCATTTCAAAAAACTAAAAAAGAGTCCGTAACAATTGAAGATATAAAAAATATACATATATCACAATTTAGAAGTGCCGAATTTAGTTACAATGTTCTATTTCCCTACGATTTTTTATATGGGGATCCTGAATGGGGAACAATTTTATATAAAAATAGTAAATTTCTCACAGAAGAAGATAGAATAAACAGAGAGTTCTACTATACCTGCAAGCAAATTGGCATTGATTTAGCTAAGATAAATTTTTTCTTTATAATAAAATCAACTTCAACTGCAGGTTTCGATCTGGATAAATATATAGATAGTAATCCAGTTTTAGGAACTAATGAAACAACCAGAACAATCACACTCAAATATCCCAAAAGTGAAATCCTGTCTATTGAAATAGATGACTCATTAAGGGAAGATAAATACCCGGAAATTAAAATAACACCTGGCGAGTGGCAAAAACTTATTAATATTCTTCTACCTGAAATAGAGGAAAAAGTTGTAAATAATGGTATATTAACCTCTGCAGAAGAGACTAATAAATTGTTTATAAACGAACTATTTAATTCCCTAGGTTGGGATATTGTAGAATTTAAATAAATCTTGACTAGGATACAAAAACCATAGATTATTAGAATAATGAGAAGACTTCTACTATTTATATTATTATTACCAACTTTCATTTTTTCAACAGAACCCTTTGTTGAGATATATAAAACCCACGACAATGGTCTATATGGAAGGTCTGAGGATAGAGATATAATTCTTTCAATAAAAGATTCTGTATTTAAAAGGCACAATACAATAATAGCTGATTCTGAGTATAATTTACTAACAGCAGTAGTTCTTGATTCAGAAGTTGTTAATAGACTAGAAGAAAGATTTACAGGAAGAGAATCTATTCAGATTGGATATGTAAAAATTAGTAAGTCGGAAAATATATATACAATTGAAGATGACAATTTATTTCTATCATTTAGTTTCTCGATAGAAAAACCTAATAAAGAGATTTTAGATGTAATAACTAATCACTATGAAAAAATGCCTGAAATAAGAGAAAATGTTTTAGAACACTACAAAAATAATTATGTAATTAGAATATTCTCAGCAGAGAATCTTTTACAATCAGAAGCTAAAGAAATCACCTACGATGAAGCACTAGTTATGGCAACTATCATAGGTGATAAAGATCAGTGGTTGTGGGGTATTCACAACGGAACGGACTATTTAAGACCTCTACTCTTCAAGTAAATCTATCTCCATCGATGCTTTTACAAATAAAACTGGAGGTAAAGATTCAAACGCCTCAATCTCCTTATCAAAACTATAAAGAATTGTTTTTAATATAGATTTCCTATCCTTACTCTCTTTTTTAGTATCTGGTAGACCTATCATTATAAGATTTGCATCCTTTGACACATCCTTAATTGTTTCTAGTATGTCCTTGTTATCCCTAGGTAAAATTAATGGAGAACCAGTAAGTCTAGCCTTTGAAATTAGGGTTTCTAGTTCTAATTTTGCACTCGCAATCTGATTGTCACCATCAATTTTCCTAATAATTCTAACGTTGGTTTTAACTTTGTTTGCCAAATTTGAACTATGAATAACATAAGAAAGTAGAGCACTTAAATTCCCGTTATTTGTACCACGCCACCATACATCAATATTATATTCAGAATAGATATTTCTAGAGGATTTCCATGAGTAAAAGGGATTATCTTTATATAACATCAAGTTCATTCCAAGGGAATTAACTACTTGATCAATAATTACCTCCCAATCAACTTTTGAATCGTATTGTAATAGAACTGTGTTTGTTTTAATATTTGAATAATCTCCACTCTGTATAATACTACGAACAGAATTGGTTAGATCACTCTTATTATTTACTAAAACCCTGTTTACAGGCTCTTCAAGACCATGACTAAGATCATCGATACTATCATCTTCCTTGGTTGTTATATAGTGAGATGTAACTAATCCTTGATATCTTGCAATCATCTCTCCAATTCTTAAAACAGAGTTATTATTAGATTCTTTACTGTTATAAAAAGCAAAAACCTTAACAACGGGTCTCCAGTTTTTAGTACCTTGAACAATTTTTCGTAATTTCACTGTTAAAAAACCAACAAGAGAAAAAAGAACACCCCACCATACACCTTCTATTCTATTTTTTGATTTATATTTCAAAATTAATTGAAAAAGTACTATTTGAAATGCGTAAATTCCCAAACCAACAAAAATACTAACCGGAGGGCTAAAAATAACAATTACAACTGTACAAATAATGAACCCATATAAAGAAATTATCCAATGACCACGTGAAGATGGCCTAAAACTTGGGTTACGAGAAATCCTTTCCAAAAATGCTGCCAGATTAATCCATCCGTAGACAGCGAGAAAAGCAATACCAACAATTGTCGAAATGGTTTCAGTACCACCGCTAAATATAACAAATCCACCAATAATTCCTGTTAATATAACAGCTACTCTTGGCTCA
>JAFGYD010000134.1 GCA_016936295.1 Spirochaetales bacterium
ACCTTTTACCATTCCTGTATGTGGTCCACCAAGAGCTTTATTATACAGTGTTGTATTATCTACAGTCTCGTTAAAAGCAAAAAGTGTTATTGGAAGTAATAAAAGAACTATAATTTTTTTCATATAGGAACACCTTCAAGTAAGCCAGCCATATCATCGCCCATATCTTCTCGCGCTAAATTCATCATTGCATTTGCCAATTGAATATTCTCTATTTCTTCTGTAGTAAAACCCGCATCCTGCAAAGTGTCTGTGTTATAATCTTCAACAGAATCAAGTTTTTCGGAACTAGCTTCATCTGCAAGAATATCACTAATTAAACCCAAACTCCCAACAACTAATTCGGTACTAGTTAAACTTTCTGGGTCAACAACAAAAGCATCTACTGCAAATTCCGAAGCCGACTTCAAATCATCAATTCTTTCAGTATCGTTGACTAAATCGTCGACAGAAGAGCTATCTCCTTCTCCAGATAACGCTCCAGTTAATAATCCTTCAATATCTGCCTGCTCCATATTAATCGCTAATAACTGAGTTGTTTGAGATAGATATTCTGCAATGAGTTGAGGATTATCAAGATCATCTGTTAATTCAATTCGATTATCCAGAAGAGTATCCTCTGCTGTTGATAACTCCTCCTCACTTAAGTCTGATAGTGGTGTTGATTCCAAATATGCATTCAACTCATCTAGACTCATATCTGATAAATCTTCTTTATAGTCTGAAAAGAGACTTGTTGTGAAAATATCCTTACAGCCACTAAAAAGAAAAATTAAAAGTAAAGCAGATAGAATATATTTTTTCATCATAATCTTACTGCAAATTCTAATACAGCTCCCATTTGCTGTCTATCCCCAACGTTTTCACCTAATTCAAAGGAGTACACAGCACAATTTATGTCCAATATCAGTAGCTTCATCCCTAACCCTAAAGTTAGATAGCCCTGATTCAAGCCAGCCCTTACATCAATAAATGATAATAATCCAACCTCTGCACCTAATGATAAATTATTAAAAAAATCATTACCTTTAGTGTAATTTTCCAAATCATTACTATCTGTAAAAATAAATTTATAATCAGCAGAAATAGTAGGATCTAACAATTTATTCAAACTGCCAATTTTAGGATTAAAAGCAAAACCAAAATCAACTGATGTTGGAGTCACATATTCATCCTCGATTATATCTGATGTCATAAACTTACCGTTGTTTATATTTTCATATGTATTTTCTGAATACTGAATTTTTGTACCCATAATATCGGCAATAGATAGACCAACTACTAAATCCCAAACATGGAGTTTAGCACCAACATCAAAACCCATACCTATTCCTGTATAGTAGTTCAACTCCTCAATAAAATCACTATTTGCATCATCCATTAAATAATCAACAATAGGAGATAAATTAGATACTGATCGAATTTTATACATTGGTCTAACTGCTGCACCTACATCTAATTTAATTAAACCTAAGTCAAAATTGAGTGCATAGCCTAAAAGAATTGAAGCAGTTATTACACTATTAAATTGTGAAGTATGAAGTTCTGTACCATATATTTCTGAATCCATATTAAGCAGAAAACCTAAACCAAAACCATTTCCAGTTATTCCAGTAGAAATAGCTGGTGCTATTCCTAACCCATTTGCATATATATTATCGCCATAAGGAACACTAGCCTGGTTAAGAAGGGCTTTTACAACCTCCAACCTATTTTCCAAATCCATAAAATATGAGTATTGATTAAGACTTACTTCCTCTTCATTTGTGCCATTATCTTCATTATAGATATCTATTAAATCATCATTTAACTGTATTAAGTTTGATATTAAATTAAAGTTACCGCTAATCATTGTAAATTCTTTCTTTGATAAAAGACCTGCAGGATTATATTCGAAGGACTCTAATCCATTAACTTGTGCAACAAAACTATTTCCCTGCCCCAAAGCTCTTGGAGAATTAAATGTAATACTTTTTTCAAAATAGGTATCGGAAGCCCAAAGACCAGTAAAACCCAATAGGGCACATATTAAATAAAGCTTTTTCATTATAGATTACCTCCATATAATAATTGGGGATCTGGTAGTTCATATCCAGTAGCAGTATAAACCTTAGCCCCTCCTACACCTAAATACCTTTCCGCAATTGATAAATTACTGCTATCTACCAATGTAAGATCCTGTGGAAACTTTAATACAGTAGAAAATTCTGTACTTATAATACCAGAGGCTAATAAATCTATTATTGCATCTTTAGTGTAATCTTCGGTCTCTGAAAGAACTACTATCTGTTTAATTAATAGAGAAGATAATATATAGATTGCATCATCCTCGAATAAAACATTGGATTTAGGATTATCATCACTAACAATTGTTTCACCAAGTAATTCCAATGCTAAACCGGCACTAACACAACCCTTTAAATCTGTTATAAGGGTATCTTTATCGATATCTCCATATATGCTTTGTAAAAATAAAGTCTGAGTTAATTTAGTAGTAATATTTCCAGCATCATATTCATAAATAAGATCTTTTAAACCTTCTACAGCTATAGCCTCAGTGGTAAAGATTTCAATTTTAGCAAGAGCTTTTGCTCTTTTCTGATAGAGTAATAGATCATTGTTGTAACTATCACTTTCTTTATTTGGTTTAATTTGAAGTAATTCATTATATAAAACAACAGCACCGTTTTTGTAATCTTTATTTGATTTTAACTCAACAAATAACTCATCGTCTTTATCTATAGATAAGGCAGCAGAAGTATAGGTATTAACCAATTCTAATTGTTCATCAGCCCCTAAACTTGCCCAAGTTTTAGTTTCATCTCCAAAAAAAGGTATGTCCGTTGTTTCAATATCCTCAAAATAGTTTTTTGTTAATAATGGCGATAAAACTTCGCAAGAAAATATTAGTGTTAATAGAGTTATAGATATTAAACCCCTAGCTATTATCCTCATACTCTTCTCCTTATTTTTTTACATCACATATATATTATAATTCAGTTATCAATTATATACAAATCATAAACCTAATGAATTATGAACCCTTTTTATTCCTCTTTCAGCATCAACTAGCGATGAATTTATAGATAAAGCCTTTGTATAAGCATCCTTTGCTCTAGCATAGTCTTTGGCCTGCTCCCTTGCAAAACCTAATCTTGCCCACCATTTAGCGTCTAATGGCTTTAAATATACAGCCATAGAAAGTGCAACATCGGCTCTATTATACTCTTCCATCCTTAAAAATAGATGCCCCATTAAATAGTACATATAGTCAGCTTTATCACCGGTTCCTTTAAGCTCAATATACTTTTCTAAGTAGTATAAGGATTCTTTATTATTACCTAAAAAATAGTGTGCCTCACCTAAAGCAGCAACAAATCTCCAATCCCTTGAAGATTTCTCGTATGCTTCCTTCCCATATTTTAAAACTTCTTCATATCGTTGAAGCCCTAATAAAGACCAACATAACACCGTATACGAATCCATTCTCTCTGCAAAGCTTGTTAATGGTAAAGTGTCAAGTTCTGTTAAGCATACTTCAACAGCCTCGTCAAACTTACTCTGTCTCCAAAGTGTTAATGCATTCTTTTTTTCCTGAGCCATTAAGCTTATGTTTATTATAACAATAAAAAGAAGAAAAAAGCTACTTTTTTTTATCATACTGAATCCTCGCTACTCATTTGGCATTTTCCACTAAAAAAACATCCATTTTCCATTTTTACTTTAGGAGCAGTAATATCCCCTGTTACTTTAGCAGATGCAAAGAGTTGAACACTTTCGGTAGCAATTATATCGCCAATAACCTGTCCACGAATTTGAACTTGAGATGCTTTTATATTTGCAGTTATCTTAGCATCCTTCTCTATATATATAATTCCAGTAGCATTCACATCCCCTTCTATTTCACCTTTAATCATTAACGGGTCACTAAAAGAGAGGGTACCGGAAAATTTTATATCTTCACCCATGATAGTATCTAAATCCTTCTCTTTCACCCGTTCGGAATGTATTTCAGCCATTACTTATGTCTCCTTCTGATTCAATTATATTTAATATTCGGTTTAAAGAATTTTTCAAATCGGTTCTCATTAATGATGTATACGAATTATATTTTTGTAAATCCAAAAATAATTGATATTCATCGTTACATGTTAGTTTTATTATATCAAGCAAGCTATTATACCCTGTAGTAGAAATAGAACTACGCTTTAAATGTAAATCTGCAAGTGTTCTTCCAATAAAATGTGTAATACCCTGGGTATACGCAGCCTCTTTATCGTGTTCATCCGGTGTCATTTCTATAACGGATAAGTTTAACTGGTTAAACTTTTCAATCCAAAAATTGTATTGTTCTTTTGTTGCCCTAACCTCAGATATAACAATAGGAAGCCCTGCAACACCTAACTTACCTGAATCTGGTCCAAACATAGGATGAGTTCCTATAATATTTGCCCAGGGAGGTAATATTTTTTTCATTAACTCTACTGGATAAACTTTTACAGAACAGGTATCCATTAATAATGTTCCCGGCTTTATTTTATCTTTAATTGATATTAAGAAATTTTCCATAGAAGAAATTGCTACACAAATAATAATAACATCGGATGATAAAACTTCTTCCTCTGAAACTTTTGTAATAGATTTTGGAACTTCCCTATCTTTATTTCTACTATAGCCAACTACAGTTCCTATTTTTGAAAGTTGATCTCCCCAGAATGCTCCAAATCGCCCTAAACCATATATTCCAATTTTCATAATTCGATTATATTCAAGAAATTAAAAAAAGACACCTATTGTATTAAAAAAAAAATAGGATTAAATTGTAATAATATAATAATCACATTGGGAGTCCTTATGTCATTTGTTGAAAAAATGAAAAAACAGGCAATTAATTTGCAAAAATCAGTTGTATTACCTGAAGGTACAGAAGAAAGAACTATTCAGGCAGCAAGAATTTTAGTTGATGAAAAAATATGTAGTAAAGTAGTACTTATTGGGGAAAAAGAAGAGATTAAAGGTGTTGCAGAAAGAGTAAAAACATCAATTGCTGGAGTAGAAATTGTTACCCCAAAAGAGTCTGATAAATTATCACTATACGCTAATGAGTATTATGAATTAAGAAAGCATAAAGGTTTAACTTTAGAACAAGCAAATATTGATATATTAGACCCATTAAAATGGGGTGCAATGATGGTAAGAATGGACGATGCAGATGCAATGGTTGCGGGTGCTGAAAATTCAACTGGAAAAGTTCTAGTAGCCGGTTTTACAATTATTAAAACAGCTCCAGGTGTTAAAACAGCATCTTCTTGCTTTGTTATGGATATGCCAGATAAAAAATGGGGAAAAGATGGTTTAATGATTTTCTCAGACTGTGCAACTATTGTTGATCCAACAGCAGAAGAACTTGCTGCAATTACTCGACAATCTGCGCAATCTTGTAGAAATTTTCTTAATACAGAACCAAAAGTTGCAATGTTATCATTCTCTACAAAAGGTTCGGCTAAACATCCAAATGTAGACAAAGTAACTACAGCATTTGAAATAGTAAAAAAAGAAGAGCCGGAATTACAAGTGGATGGAGAATTACAAGCAGATGCAGCAATAATTGAATCAGTGGCAGCTACAAAAGCCCCAAGCTCCACAATTGCAGGAAAAGCAAATGTTCTAATTTTCCCAGATCTGCAATCAGGTAACATTGGTTATAAAATGGTTCAAAGATTTGCAGGTGCCGGTGCTTATGGACCATTCCTTCAAGGATTTGCAAAACCAATCTCAGATCTTTCTCGAGGTTGTAGTATAGATGATATTGTTAATACTGTCGCTGTGACTATGACACAGTGTAAATAACTCTTTACACTACGTAACCAGTTAAACTATTATATAAGCTATGAATGTTATGTTAACTGGTTACGGTAGAATGGGTAGGGAAATTGAAAGTATTCTTACGAAAAGAGGTCATAGTGTTACCTGCAAAATTGATAAAGGTGGATTTGGAGATTATACAGAGGTATCTCTAGATCTTTTAAAAAAAGTAGATGTTGTAATAGAGTTTGCCTTACCTGAAGGGATGGAATGCCGGATTAAATTATACACAGAGTCCAAAGTTCCTGTAATTATGGGAAATACTGGTTGGCTTGATAAACTTGAAGATTTTAAAAAAATAGTTCTTGAAGGAGATGGTTCATTTTTATATGGAACTAATTTTTCAATTGGTGTACATATGTTTTGGAATATTGTTTCCAATGCATCGAGACTTATAAATTCATCACCAGAATACGATATAATGATGTTGGAATATCATCATAACAAAAAAAAGGATTCACCATCTGGGACAGCAATTACAACAGCTGAAAAAATAATTTCGAATTGCCATGCTAAAACAGATATTTGGACAGATAAACTTGATAGAGAGATCTTACCAAATGAACTACATGTAGCTTCGGTAAGAGGTGGATACATTCCGGGAACACATAGTGTAACTTTGGATTCTCCTGCAGATACTATAGAGATAAATCATATTGCTAGAAATAGATCTGGTTTTGCTATGGGAGCAGTAATGGCTGCGGAATGGATGATTGGGAAAAAAGGATTCTTCACAGTTGAGGATTTTTTTAATAACTTAATGGAAAAGTAGGTTTAATATGTTTAAAGGCGGAATAACAGCTTTAATAACACCGTTTAATGAGGATGGTTCTATAGATTATGAATCCTATGGAAATTTAATTGAGGATCAAATATCCAGAGGTATTTCAGGAATTCTACCAGCAGGAACAACTGGTGAGAGTCCAACATTATCTCATAAAGAGAATTTAGAAATTGTCGAATTTGCTATAAAAATTGCAAAGGGCAGAGTTCCGGTAATTGCTGGAACAGGGTCTAATAGTACTTCAGAAGCAATTGAAATGACAAAGGCTGCAAAGAAAATGGGAGCTACAGCTTCATTACAAGTAGTTCCTTACTATAATAAGCCTACTCAGGAAGGTATATATAAACATTTTATAGCAATTGCAGATGAATGTGATATTCCTATTATTGTATACAATATTAAAGGAAGAACTGGCGTTAATGTAGAGACTGATACGCTATTTAGACTTGCAAAGCATAAAAATATTGTTGGAGTAAAAGAGGCTAGTGGTGATTTAAGCCAAATGATGGATGTTATAAATGGAAGGCCAAAGGATTTTTGTGTCCTTGTTGGAGATGATAATTTACTACTACCTTTCATGTCATTAGGTGGCGATGGAGTTATTTCTGTTATTAGCAACATATTCCCAGAAAAAATTGAAACAATTATTAATTTGGTTAAAAAAGGTGATCTTGATAAAGCAAGAGAGATTCACTATGAAATTCTTCCGCTTTGTAAAGGAATGTTTATTGAGACAAATCCTATACCTGTAAAATCTGCACTCGCTCTAATGGGTAAATGTAAGGAAGTTTATAGACTACCAATATGTAATCCAAGTGATAGTACAAGGGAAAAATTAAAAGGGTTATTACAAAATTATAATCTGATATAAAAAGTCGCCAAGGCGACTTTTTTTATAGCTTTGAAATTATTTTTGCCAATTCAACATACTGTTCAACAGAAAGATCCTCGGCTCTTTTTGTAATATCTATATTTAAACCTGAAAAAACTTGATATATATCATCTTTTTTGAATTGATTTAAAAAAGGACTTAAAGAGATATTATTTTTTAAAGTTTTTCTTCTTGAAGTAAAAAGTTGTTTAACAATAGTAAAAAAACATTTTTTCTCATCCTTGGTCAATTCTCTAAAACGCTTGTGTGGTACCATTGAAATAATTGCCGAAGCAACCCCGGGCACAGGATAAAATGATCCTGGTTTTAAAACACCTACTTCTTTAACTTCGCATGCACACTGACAAATAATTGCAAAAGATGAATAGTTTTTATTATTGGGCTTTGCTGTCATTCGTTGCCCCATTTCTCTTTGTACAGTAAAAATCATCCTTTCCGGTAAGAAATCATTCTCAATAAAAGAGGATATTATATCAGTTGAAATATTATATGGTAAATTCCCCACAAATCTTGATGGAACTTTGTTTCTGTTTTTTTTCCATGTCTTAATTACATCACCTTCAACTATAGAAAATTTGGAATAACTCTCAAAGGCTTTTTTTAAATATTCTATATATCCTGGATCAATTTCAAAAACTTTTAAATTAACACCCCTATCTAATAGAACCTTGGTAATAGATCCTAAACCTGGACCAAACTCCCAAACGGTGTCATCTTCTTTGACTTCTAACAGATCTACAATTCTTTTACGAGCACCACTATTTATTAAGAAATTTTGGCCCCATCTCTTTCTTGGTCCTAGACCCATTACTTCTAATAACTCTTTTATTTCCTGGGGTGAATCATAGTTTAAATTTAAAATTGAATCTTCGTGCATCAATTCTCCTGTATTGTTTAATTATCACCAATATAGCAGGAATCAATAAGATAATAAAAGGGATTAAATATGAATTTGATGTGGAATTATCAATTTTACTAAAATTTGAAAAGAAATTAACTAGATAAATAATCATTTCTTCTCCTATATTCAAAAACCAAAGTAATGGCGGGATTATTATTGAAATAAATCCACAAATAATAAAAATTGTAATTATTGGAGAGATAACTATGGATGCCAAAGTTCCTACGGGATATAAAGTTCCAAAAACATTTATGGAGACTAAAGATGTCGCCAATAATGCAGATAGAGATGCAGAAATTGAAGCTCTAATAACTAAAGGTAGTTTACAGAAATATGGAAATCTATTTATTTCATTTCCAATAACAAGAATTCCAAGTAAAGCTAAATATGAGAGTTGAAATGAAACTGAATAGAATTCAGAAGGAATGACTATAACCATAATATAGAATGATAAAATTAAAATATTAAAGACTGATATTTTTC
>JAFGYD010000135.1 GCA_016936295.1 Spirochaetales bacterium
AAGAGAGTTAAGGGTGCAATGGCTGATATCCCTTTTCTATGCCATTTTAGAAGATCTATCGAAATTGGGAATGGAACACCATACGAAGAGTTTTCACATTTCTTTAAAATATTCGATCAGGAACATAAATTGGAGGATGAAATTCATAAAGTGCTCAGTTATTTCGATAATGTTAATTTAGCTTCAAGAATTAGCTGTCCAGTAATGGTCACAGTTGGTTTATGTGATAATGTATGCCCTCCATCAACAATTTTTGCTGCTTATAATAAAATAGAGTCAGAAAAACAGATTTTTGTATTCCCTGATTTTGGACACGGAGGGTTTAATGAACATGATGCCCATAAAATAAATTTTATAAAGAGAGTGAGGAACTAAATGATAGTAAATTTAAGTGGCGAGTGGAAGTTAAGTGAATTAAATGGAAACTACCTATGTAATATACAGCTCCCTGGGGATGTTCATAGTGGATTAATTGAAAATAATATAATTGATAACCCATATTTTGGAGATAGAGAGATAGATTTACTCTATCTTGCAAAAAAAGAGTGGGTTTTAGAAAGAGAATTTCTTATTGATGATATTTCATTTAGCGAAATTTTACTAAATATTGATGTCGTAGATACTTTTGCAGATATTTATATAAATAACAATCTAATTGGTAATTCAGAAAATATGTTTATTCCTTTTTCGAAGTCTGTAAAAAAATATATTAAAGAGGGAGTCAATGTAATAAAAGTAGTAATTTATTCTGCAGAGAATAGAGCTATTAATTTAAAAAACAACCATCCATATCCTATCCCGTTTATGGAATCTCCGATTCAATCCCCTGCGCGGAATTTTGTAAGAAAAGTCCAATGTCATTCTGGTTGGGATTGGGGAATATCCCTAATGGCTGCAGGGCTGTATAATTCCATAGAACTTAATTGTATTAAAAATGGATTTGTACAAAACTGGTCTGTAGATTATAAATTATCAGAGCTAAATGCCATTGTTGAAGTAGGTATTGAGTATTTTTCATATAGGGAAGACCTTGAAGAATTTTCAATCTTAATAGATGGTACAACCCATAAATTTTCAAAACAAATATCAATAGGATTGAACTCTTTAACTCTTGATCTCACTTTAAATAATATTGAGTTATGGTGGCCAAATGGATATGGAGCACAAAAATTATATCAATTTAAGTTAATCACCTCCAATGAGGAATTAACCAAAAAAATTGGATTTAGAACTTTAGAAGTTATATCCAGGGAAGATAGTGTAGGGAAAGGTCTATATTTTAGGGTAAATGGAGTTAATATTTTTAGTAAAGGTGCTAACTGGATTCCTGTTGATGCACTACCATCTAGGCAGACTAGTGATGTTTACAGAAGACTTCTTGAGGATTCGGTAGAAGCAAACATGAACATTATTAGAGTTTGGGGTGGAGGACAGTACGAAAAAGATATTTTTTACAATTTATGCGATGAGTTAGGGCTACTAGTTTGGCAGGATATGATGTTCTCATGTTCAACATATCCTGCAGATAGTAAATTCCTTTCAAATGTTGATGGAGAGATAAAGGCACAGGTTAATAGATTAAAACATCATTGCTCTATTGCCCTATGGTGTGGAAACAACGAGAATGTTGGAGCTTTAACCTGGTTTGAAGAGACAAAAAAGAATAGAGACCTCTATATTGTAGATTATGACCGGTTAAACGAAGGTGTTGTTGGAAAAAATGTAAAGGAGTTAGACCCTGAAAGAACATGGTGGCCAAGTTCTCCGTGTGCAGGAGAAGGGGATTATTCCGATTGCTGGCACGATGATAGCAGGGGTGATATGCACTACTGGAGTGTTTGGCATGAGGGAAAATCCTTCGATGCATACTACGATGTTACACCACGATTCTGCTCCGAGTTTGGTTATCAATCTTTTCCTTCCCTTTCTGGGGTTAAAGAGTACGCTGCAGAAGAGGAGTGGAACTTAACTTCTCCTGTAATGGAGCACCATCAAAGAAGTCCACGGGGAAACCAATTGATACTGGACACTATATCCAGATATTTCAGGATTCCTAAAGATTTTAAAAATTATCTGTACATAAGTCAGATACAACAAAGTATGGCTATAAAAACTGCAGTTGAATTCTGGAGATCTAAAAGACCTGTATGCATGGGGATTATTTATTGGCAGTTAAACGACTTATGGCCTGTGGCATCCTGGTCATCAATTGAGTATTCTGGAAAGTGGAAAACATTACATTATGACGTAAAAAGAATATATGAAATGGTTCATCTCTATACATATAAAGACAAAAAAAACAATTTTGTTTTAGGGGTTGTTAACGATGGATTACAAAGTGTAGATACCAACATTGATTTAAAGTTTTACAGCTTTACAGGTGAAATATTATATAGTTCTCAATATAACAAAAAAATTGAAGCAGAAAAGTCTGAGGATATTTTTACAGATAATGTAACAAATTTTAATTTTAAATCAACAGATGGTTTTTTCTATGGAACAATGGGTTTAAATGAAATTGTTTCGGAATCAACACTTTTTTTAACAGAACCTAAAAGGTGTAATTTACAAAAAGTAGAAATATCATACAAAGTTACAAAAAGCGAAGACTCTTTTTATATCACTTTAGAGGCAGACAACCCCGCATTTAATGTTGTTATAGATCCGGGAAGTTTAAAATGTAGATTTTCCGACAATAATTTAACACTATTACCGGGCAAGAAAAAGGTTCTGGGTATTATCTGCAAAGAAAATCTAACTATTGAGGAAATAACAAATAGTATAGAAGTCTATTGTTTAAATAACAGTTACCAATAATATCAATTTAGAACAATAAAAAGATATAAATGAACAAGATGATTCTATATTTTAAACATAATATGTGAACAGGAGAGAAAAATGAAAAGATCGGATATAAATAAGCAGATTGTTAATGCAAAAAAAATGTTTGACTCAATTTCCTTTAAACTGCCAGCTTTTGCCAACTGGACACCCCAAGAGTGGAAAGAAAAGGGAAGTGAGGTAGATGAGATAGTTGAGAACGCTCTAGGGTGGGATGTTACAGATTATGGTTTAGGTGATTTTAACAAAACAGGACTTTTTCTTTTTACAATTAGAAATGGAAACTACAATATGCGTAGTAAGTACCCAAAGGGATATGCAGAAAAAATAATGATTGTTAAAGAGAATCAACTATGCCCTATGCACTTTCATTGGAAAAAACGTGAAGATATTATAAATAGGGGTGGTGGAATTTTATCCATTAAATTATATAAAGCGGACGCTAAAGAAGAACTTGGATATGAGGATTTCTCAGTATCTATAGATGGTGTTAGGCATGACCTAAAAGCTGGTGATATTGTAAGATTAAACCCAGGTGAGAGTATCTGTTTAGAGCCTTTTATCTACCACTCTTTTACAGGTGAAGGTGCAGATGTAATAGTTGGTGAAGTATCCGATGTTAACGATGATGCAAATGATAATCGATTTCATGAAACAATGGGTAGATTTCCTAAAATTGAAGAGGATGAAGAACCTTTACATCTACTTTGTACGGAGTATAGAGAATGGCAAAAATAGTTGGATTGGGAGAAATTTTGTGGGATGTGTTCCCGGATGGAGCTAAACTTGGTGGAGCACCGGGAAATTTTGCAATGCACGTAAACTCTTTAGGAGAAGAGGGTTGGGTTGTTAGTTCTATTGGAAAAGACGAATTAGGTATAAAAGCGAAGGAAATATTTGATAGTCGTGGATTAAAATATAATGTAGAAGAGGTTGATACACCAACTGGAACAGTTGTTGTTACCCTGGATTCCCATGGGAAAGCAACCTATGATTTTACTAAAAATAGTGCATGGGATAATATAACACTTAATACCAATGCAATAAATCTTGCTAAAGAGTGTGATTGTGTCTGTTTTGGTTCGTTGGGTCAGAGAAGTAAAAAAAGTAGAGATTCTATTTATCGTTTTCTAGATAGCACTAGGCAAAACTGTATAAAAATTTTTGATATAAACATTAGAGAGAAATATTATAGTTTAGATATCATTATGGAAAGCTTGAAAAGAGCAACTGTTCTTAAATTAAATGATGAAGAGCTTCCATTGCTACGAGAAATGCTTAATTTGCCAAAGAGTGATGAAGAAGCCATTTCAGAGATAAAAGAAAAATTTAATCTGGATCTTGTTATTTTAACTATGGGCTCGAATGGAAGTCTTTTATTCAGAGATAAAGACAATAAAAGTTTTGTTAAACCACCTAAAATTGATGTAGTAGATACTGTAGGAGCTGGTGATTCATATACAGCAGCAGTTGCAGTTGGTCTTTTGAGGGGCGATTCCTTAGATGATATTAATAATAAAGCCAATAAAGTAGCAGCCTATGTCTGTACCCAAAAGGGAGGAACTCCAAAATTAAATACGTTTTTTTAGTAATTTTCTTGTAGATGTATTACAATTTAAGTAGCTACAAGGAGAAATTATGAAAAATAGAAGAAGATCAATCAAATCTATATTAATTTTGTCTACCTCTGCATTAACAGGGATTGGATTAATAACAATCTCTGTTTTTATTATGACCCAAAGTTCTAGTATATATAAAGATCAAGCTATACAAAGTGTTAAGAATGAAGCTATTGCTGAGGCAAATAAATTTCAGGATAAAATAAATCCAATAATTTTAAAGGCTAAAGGTTTAGAATACACATTTATATCAGCAGTGGATAACCCTGTTGAAAATAATAGGGAGAGGCTTTGGGCCGAAAATAAACACTTCTTTAGTGATAGTGATCAAATTTTAGCATTTAATCAGTGGATAATGGTTGTTCCTGGCTATATAGATGAATATGAGTATAAAGATCAGCGAATGGATTTC
>JAFGYD010000136.1 GCA_016936295.1 Spirochaetales bacterium
GGAAAAGAACATAGTGTATTAGTGACGCTAGGTTAATTTTTTTATTTATATCTCTTGTTTTGTTTGTGACCGGTTTAGCAGCCGGTCACTCTTTTATTTAATCATAAGTACAGCTGAGAATGCTGTTAATATACCTAATATTTTATTTACATACCCTCTATCCCCATTAATAAATTTTCCTATAAATGAACCAAATAGTGCCCATAACGAGGTTGATAATGGTGGAATTATTAAATAAAAAATAATTATAACAATAAGTTTTGGATATAATGTAGATGCTGTTAAAGTCATTAAGTAAGCCTTGGGATTTAAATACTGAAATGCGATACCCTTAAAAATGGATAGTGGCTTGTCTATTTTTGAATCTACTTTCACTTTACTATCTGTTGTAAATATTTTTATTGAAATATAGATTAAGTAACTAAAACCAATTATTTTAATTATTGTATTAAACAATGGGAAAATTTCAAAAACTGCATTTAAGCCTAAAGAAAAAAGAATTATTTGAGAAATAAGGCCTAATGCTATACCTATAATAAATGGAGTAGATTTAATATAACCGTACTTTGTTCCAGATATTGTTAGTAGCATATTATTAGGTCCAGGTGTAACTGTCATCACTATTGTAAAAATTAATAAACTAATTATTTTTGTATCCATACTATTCTCCTGATTAATAATAAAATAGAATATAAAACCATAGCAGATACACTTTATTGTTTTTTATACCAATACAGTTTATATTTCTGTTATGTATAAATATGAAAAAATTATAAAATACATTACAGATTCAGTAGAAACTGGAAATCTGAATTATGGGGAGAAAATTCCTTCATTGCGGTTTATGAGTGATAAGTTTGGATGTAATCTTTCTGTAGTTATGCAGGCATACTCAAATTTGGAATCCCTTGGAGTAATCTACTCTGTTGAAAAATCCGGTTACTTTATTTCACCTCCTGGTTTAAATCCAATTCCAACTTTAGATGGCGAGATTTATTCGTTAAAAAAAGAGGAAGCTAAGCCATTAAGTATAATAGGAAATATAGTCGAAGCAAGTAATGATAAATCTATAGCTCCTTTAGGTGCAGGGATTCCTGATTCAACTATTTTACCAATAAAAGATATTCAAAAATCTATTAGCAGGGTTTTAAGGAATACACCTGAAGTTTTATATGGATATTCTAATGAAGCAGGCTCTTTTAAATTAAGACAAGAGATCTCCAGGGTTTTATTAAATAGAGGTATTACTGCAAAACCCGATGATATTTTAATAACTAATGGGTGTATAGAAGCTCTATCCCTAGCAATTCAGGCTATTTCTTATCCAGGTGATACTATAGCAATTGAAAGTCCTATTTTTATGGGAACTATACAACTTTTAAAGGAGTTAAAGCGTAACATAATAACAATTCCAACATCCCCTGATTTAGGTATAGATATTGATGCATTAAAAAAGACTATTGAAAAAGAGGATATAAAAGGTGTTATATTGACATCTTTATATCAAAATCCTTTAGGTTATATTATGCCTGTTGAGAACCGGAAAGAGATTAGCAAAATAAGTAGAGATTATTCAATCCCTATAATAGAGGATGATTTGTACAGTGATTGTTCACATTTAAATTCATTAGAAAATCCTATAAAAAGCTTTGATGAAAATGGTTCTGTAATTTATTGTTCTTCATTTTCAAAAACTGTAAGTCCAGGATTACGAATTGGTTGGGTAGTTGGAGGTAAGTATCATAAAAGATGTAAAGGGTATAAGGTTTCCAGTACTTTAGGGGGAAACAATCTCTTACAGGAAGCATTGGCTGACTTTCTCCATAGTAATGGATATTACAATCATGTAAAAAAACTTCAGAGAAATATTGCAAAACAGGCAGCAGAGATGAAAGTTCTTTTAGAAGAGTTTCTTCCCAAGGATGTTGCTATTTCTACTCCTAAAGGAGGACTTTTTTACTGGATTGAATTACGTAAGGATATAGATGTTATTTGCATTTACAATGAATGCCTTAATAATAAAATAAGCATTGTTCCTGGGCAGGCTTTTTCTAGTGGGGAGAGGTTTACTAATTGTTTTAGATTAAGTTTTGGAAATCCTGTTACTCCATTTATTGTTAGTGCAATAAAAAAACTTGGAGAAATTATTTATGGGTATTACTGAATATTGTAAAGAACCTTTCCGATAATAAAACATAAGGAGTTAATATGTTCAATTCTAAAAAAGCTAATTTTTATAGTAGATTGAAGATAGCTCTTGAGGCAGCAAAAGACGAGCTATCAATTATTGGGTATGCAAGCAGGTACAGAGTCTCCCTGAATGAAGCTAGGGAATTTAAAAAATGGTGTAGAGAGAGCTACTATTATAAGTCGTACAAAACTGAAAGTAACTAACCTGTAAACTACAATGAGCCAAAAATTGGCTCATTTTTTTTGTAGCAATATATAAAAAATTAGATATACTTAGATTAATACTAATTTTTAGGAGTTGTTATGAAGTTACGAAGGATTATTCAGGTTGCAGTTTTTATTCTGGTTCTATCAATATCAATAGGACACACTTTTGAAGAGGCTGGGAATCCTATACCTTTTCTCTCAACAGCATCTGTTCACGCGGTCTGTCCATTTGGGGGAGTTGTTTCTATTTATGAATTTTTTATTTCGGGAAGTTATGTAAAAAAAATTCATGAATCATCCTTTATTTTAATGTTTATTGTTTTTTTCCTGGCAATAATTATGGGGCCGGTTTTTTGTGGCTGGATCTGTCCTTTTGGTACATTCCAAGAGTGGATTTCAAAAATTGGTAGAAGAATATTTAAAAAAAGATTCAATACGTTTATTCCCTATAAAATTGATAAATATTTAAGATTTATTCGATATTTTGTATTAGTAATGGTAATAGTAAAAACAGCTCAGACAGCAGAATTAATGTTTGCAGATATTGATCCCTACTATGCACTTTTTAATATTTGGTCCGATGAAGTAGCAATTACAGCCTATATCGCTCTTTTTATAGTTACAGTTTTATCATTATTTGTAGAAAGGCCATTTTGTAAATATGCATGCCCTTATGGTGCATTGTTAGGTATTACAAATACATTTAAGTTTTTTAAAATTGAAAGAAGGGAGTCTACTTGTATAAATTGTAAATTATGCGATAAAAAGTGCCCTATGAATATTCCATTATCCAATATTAAAAGATCTATGAACCATCAGTGTATTACTTGTTTAGAGTGTACATCCGAAGCTGCATGTCCTAAGGAAAATACTTTGGTTCTAGCCTTTAAAAAAGTTGTTTTAAAATCCAGAAGTGTTGGAATTATAGCATTAGCTGCATTTATTGTTGGTATAGGAGGAACCATGATTTTAAATCTGTGGCAAACAGAAACTTCGAAAGTACCTGCAAAATATACCACAAAAGAGTTAGCTGACCAGTATAACCCTGCAGATATTAGGGGTTCATACTCTTTGCAGGATATAGAAAATGCATTTGGTGTACCTGTTGAAGATTTAGCCAAAGCATTTAATATTATAACTGACAATCCAGGTTCTTTTTTAATAAAAGGGTTAGAAGATCTCTATTCTGTAAGTGAGGAGTATGAGGTTGGTACCGATTCAGTGAGATTTTTTGTTGCTTTATATAAAGATCTTCCTTATACACCAGAGTCTACTACTAGATTACTAAATCCTGCTAAATCAATTTTAAAGGATAAAATAAGCGATGACTTACTAGTCTCTGTTGCTGTAATTCTTGATCAGGAACCTGTAAGCCACGAAGAAGTCGAAGAAGTTTTTTTAATTAAGGGTAAAACTACATTTAGAGAAGTTAATGAAGAGGGAGTTACTGTTGAACAAATTAAAACTATTGTTGGATCAGTTCCGGAAAATATGAATTTGTCTATTAGAGATTATGCCAATGAAAATAACATTGAGTTTGAAACAATTAAAACTGAGCTACAAGCTTTAATTGATAAATAAAGAAAGGGGAAATCCCCTTTCTTTATTTTACTTTAGGTATTTTGGGAGTAGGGTTTGTTGGAATAACAACCCACTCTGGAAGTGTAGAAAGATCGGTTACAGGAACCCATGTTTGGGATCTACCAAATGGTCCAATTTTACCCCTAACAATTAAATTTCCACCCTCTATCCACATATCACAGGAGTATATTTTCCCTGGTAATGGATCTAAAATCTTTCCTTTACTCCACTTTTTACCTGAATCGGTCATGTCCCATATAAAATCTAAACCTGTGTATGTAGGTTCTCCTACTACTTGGGTTGTTTTTAGGTTGGGGTCTGATAAACTTCCGTCATCTTCGTATGTTACTAAAAGTCTACCATAAACTTTACCGCTTTTTTCATAAATTATAGATACTGACTTTACTAAACCTGTAGTATCATCAATACTCTTCCAAAGACCTGTAATCTTTTCAGCCGAAAAAATAGAAGCCGATAAAGATAAAACCATAACTAATAATAATATTTTTTTCATAGTAATATTATTTATATAGTTTTAATAAAGGTCAATAATTTTTTATTTATAAGGATGTTTCAAATGGTTAATATAGAGTCATATAACGATTATGATGAATTAGATATTTTTGATATTGATATATCGGGTGAGAAATTTGAATCTTTATCATTTTCAAATTCTAATTTTAACAGGTTTTCTGCAGTGGATTCCGAAATTTATAGATTAGTGTTTGATGGAGCTGAAATAAATTCATCAAACTTCTCACTGTCCAAATTTGAAGGGATAAGAATATATAAAACATCATTCAAAGAGTCAAAATTGTCGGGGACTTATTTAAATGAGGCATTTACTGCTAACTTAAGAATGGAAAATTGTAAATGCGACATGATGCAGTTAAGGTTTGGTAAATGTCGTGGAGCAGAGTTTAGTAATTGTAATTTTCAGGATGCTGATTTTCAGGGAACAGATTTTAGTGATGCTACATTCATTAATTGCGATTTAAGAAATGCAACTTTTACCAGTTGTAACCTTAAAGGGTGTGATTTTTCCACTTCCAATACCCTTGGAATCAATTTAAACCCTAAGGATTTAAAGGGATTAAATGTTAATTATGAACAAGCTATATATTTCTCAAACTTTTTAGGAATAATAATAAAAGGGAATTGACCTGGAGTTTACTCTATGTTGTAACCTTCTCAAATGATTAAAGATTTTCTTAAAAGAGTAGTAGCAATTACAATACCTGTTAGTTTACAAAATTTATTAGGTTCTTCCAGAAATTTAGTAGATACTATGATGATTGGAACATTAGGTGTTGTTCAGGTTGCAGCTGTTGGTGCAGCAGGAAAACCATATTTTGTAATGCTAATAGTTATATTTGGTATAACTAATGGTGCTGGTATTTTAATATCCCAATATTGGGGAAATAGGGATAGTGATGGTGTTGGGAAAAATGTAATTCTTACTATTTTAACTTCAGTTTCTATTTCCATTGTTTTAGTTATAATTATAAAAATATTTTCCAGGCAGATTATTGGTTTAACATCTACAGATATTGGTGTAATTGACTTAGGCTCAGAGTATTTAAGAATCATTAGTACAAATTTAATTTTACAATCTGTTATTTTATCATTAAATGTAGGTCTAAGAAGTACTGGGCAGGTTAAAAGGTGTACCACTATCAGTTTTGTTGGTGTTTCATTAAATATTGTTTTTAATTATATCTTTATATTTGGGAAGTTTGGACTTAATCCATTAGGGCTTAAAGGTGCTGCTTATGGTACTTTTATAAGTTGTTTAATTGAAGCCTTACTAATTTTAATTGTTGCTATTGTGTTTAATAAAAAATTTAAACTATCAATAAGAAAATTTATCTCTTTAGTATCTGTTGTAGATGTAAAGCGTCTATTAAGTGTATCAATTCCATTAGCTATTAATAGTTTTGCATGGGCCGGGGGTACATATATATATTTTATGATTTATGGAAGAATTGGAAGTAGCCAGTTGGCTATTATGACAATGCTGGAACCACTAACATCTATTATGATCTCCTTCTTTAATGGACTTGCAACAGGTACAGGTATAATTTTAGGCCATTCTTTAGGAGTTAGAGACTATGTAAAAGTATGGAGAGATGCAAAATTTGCTATTTTATTTGGTTTTTTACTAGGATTAGTGATTTTTACATCTGTATTTTTCTTTAGAGATACTTTTTTAGGATTTTTTTCTTCTATGCCCGTAACAACTTTGGAAATGGCTAGAATTGTTTATCTATTTGTTATGCTTAAAGCTCTTTTTATGTCCTACAATATTATTGTTGTTGTTGGAGTATTAAGGTCTGGTGGTGATACAAGATATGTTCTATTTATAGATATGCTTTGCCAATGGGCGGTAGGGATTCCATTATGCTTTATTGCTGCATTCTTTTTAAAGCTACCTCTACATTGGGTTGCTATGTTGGCTGCATCGGAGGAATTTGTTAAAATTTTTCTTTCGACAAAACGACTTAAAAGTAAGAAATGGATAAGAACTTTAATTAACTAAGTCTTTTTCGCTATCTTCTATATATTCTTGTAAATCGTCTTTAGTTATATAGTCTAATTCTAGAGCAATTTCACCAAATCTTTTATTAGGATTTAGCTCTTGTATTTTAAGTACTTCTTCAGCCTGTTCAAAAGAGAGCAGGCTTAATCTCACAAAATATTGACCTATCTTTTCTTCCATACCTTATCTTACCATTTATTGTAAATATATGTATATACTCCGATTTTTTAACACAAAGCTAACACAACTTGAATGAATTCTTAAATTACTAGTTTTAAATTGTTATCAACAATTACCGAATAGGAGTTATAAATGAAAAAGATAGCATTATTTAGTGTTTTAGTAGTTCTGGGAATGGGACTTTTCGCTAATGGAAACAAAGAGATGAAAGCGGATGCTTCTGCTGAGAAATCTTGGAAAGTTGAATCTGAAGATGGAGTTTTACCAGGAGTAAACCCTTTAAATGTTACAGGAGATATTATTACAGCTGGTTCTTCAACTGTTTTCCCTCTTTCTGAAGTAATGGCAGAAAGATTTAAAGATGAAGGTTATAAAGGAAATATTACTGTTGACTCAATTGGTTCTGGTGCAGGATTTGAGAGATTTACAGTAACTGGTGAAACTGATATTGCAAATGCTTCAAGACCTATTAAATCACAAGAGATTGAAGCTGCTAAGAAAATTGGTAGAAATCCTATTGAATTTAGAGTTGGTACAGATGCTTTAGCAGTAACTGTTTCAAAAAAGAATGATTTTGCAAAAAATGTTACTCTTGAAGAGCTTGCTAAAATCTTTGTATCTGATAAATGGAGCGATGTAAATCCATCATGGCCTAACGAAAAAATCTTAAAGTTTATTCCTGGTACAGATTCAGGAACATTTGATTACTTTGTAGAAGAAGTGTTTAAAAAAGATTCAGCTCCTTTATTAGGTGCTGCAAATGTACAAATGTCAGAAGATGATAATGTTCTGGTTCAAGGTATTGAAGAGTCACCTTACGGTATTGGATTCTTTGGTTATGCTTACTACGTAGAAAATAAAGATGCTTTAAATATCTTAAGCATAGAAGGCGTAGAAGCTACTAAGGCTACTGTAGATGCAGCAGAATATCCTTTAGCTAGACCATTATTTATATATTCAGATGCAACAATTATGAAAAATAAGCCACAAGTTGCAGCATTTATAGCATACTACCTTGCGCATGTTAACGATGAAATAACAAGAGTTGGTTATTTCCCTGCTAACGAAAGTGAGCTAATGAATGGTAAAAATGCTTGGTTAGAGGCTAATAAGTAGTAATGAATAGTAGAGTTGTGGAACGTGTTGTTAAAGCAGTACTAATGTCGTGTGCAATAGTAAGTGTTTTAATAACACTTGGGATAATTCTTATCCTTGGTAAAGAGTCTTTACTTTTCTTT
This sequence comes from Spirochaetales bacterium, assembly GCA_016936295.1. Taxonomy (GTDB): domain Bacteria; phylum Spirochaetota; class Spirochaetia; order DSM-2461; family DSM-2461; genus Thiospirochaeta. Next base: position 7,936 of record JAFGYD010000136.1, read on the forward strand.
AAGGAAGTTAGTATTGTAGAATTTTTTACTTCTACTAAATGGCAACCTACAATTGAAGAGTTTGGTGTATTACCTCTAATAAACTCGACACTAACGACAAGCTTAATTGCAATGATAGTAGCAGCCCCTTTGGGGCTGCTTGTTGCTATTTATTTAAGTGAGTACGCAAGTGAAAAGGTTAGAAGCATATTAAAACCTATACTAGAGATATTAGCGGGAATACCTACAGTGGTTTATGGGTATTTTGCATTAACTTTCATGACCCCTCTTTTAAGATTGATTTTTGGACAATCTAATGTTGAGGTTTACAATACTGCTTCTGCAGGACTAGTAATGGGTATCCTTATTCTTCCATTAATTACATCAATTACCGAGGATGCATTAAGAGCTGTTCCAAGGTCTTTGAAAGAGGCTGCCTTTGGTTTGGGTGGAAATAAACTTGTTTCTACCATGACAATTATAGTTCCTGCAGCATTTAGTGGTATAGCTGCTGGTTTGATTTTAGGTCTGAGTAGAGCTATTGGTGAAACAATGATAGTTGCTTTAGCTGCTGGAGCAGGTCCTAAATTTACATTTAACCCTTTTGAGGCTGCTGAAACTTTAACAGGATATATAGTAAGAATATCAGGTGGAGATGTTAGTTATAATACGGTTGATTATAATAGTATTTTTGCACTGGGTCTTCTATTATTCTTTATCACTCTGACCTTAAATATTGTTAGTAGAAAAATAGTTGAGAAGTTCCAGGAGGAGTATGATTAATGTAGTTTTTAAAGCAGCAACAGTATTTACACTGTTTATGTTGCTTTTACTTTTAGTAAACATAGTTAACGATGCATTTGGATATGTAGCTATAGAAAACAGTATCGAACCAACCGAATTTGTAGAGTCTGGAAATTTAGATTTGTTAAAAAATAGCGAGCTTATTGGAATTTTAGAAAAGCATCTTTCTAAGGGATTAGTTAGACGATATAATTCGGAAAAACCTTTAGACGAAAGAAGTACAAAAGAGTTAATGGAAATAGTATTTACCCGAGTTATAGAACCAAGGGTAATAGAGAGTTGGAATTTAGGTGAGTCACTGTTACACAGAAATGAAATAATAGAAGAAATTCGAATATCTAACCCTAACGCATATGTAGAATTTAGAGCGTGGATAAATCCGAAATTTATAGTGACATCACAGTCTAGTGTGCCTGAATATGCAGGTATAAGAACAGCACTTCTTGGATCTTTAATGATTATTGCAATAACTATTTTAGTTGCATTTCCTTTAGGTGTTGGAACAGCAATCTATTTAGAAGAGTATGCTGGAGTTAATAAAGTAAGCAGATTAATACAAATAAATATATATAACCTCTCTGGAGTTCCATCTATTATTTATGGACTTTTAGGATTAACAGTTTTTGTTAGAGGAATGGAACCACTAACAAGTGGATCACTTTTTGGTTTTAGTGATGCATCGACAGCAAATGGAAGAACTATTCTTTCGGCAGGACTGACTTTGGCAATTCTTGTGCTTCCTATAATAATAATTAATACTCAGGAAGCGTTAAAAGGTGTCTCAAAAAGCTTAAGATATGCAGGACTTGGACTTGGTGCTACAAAATGGGAAACAATTTGGGCTCATGTACTACCTAGTTCAATGGAGAGAATATTAACGGGGACAATTTTGGCTGTTTCAAGAGCTATTGGAGAAACTGCTCCTATAGTTGTAATTGGTGCATCTACATTTATTGCTGTAGATCCTAATAATATTTTTTCAAAATTTACAACTCTTCCCATACAGATTTATCAGTGGACTGCAAGACCTCAAGGGGAATTTAGGCATATAGCAGCAGCTGCAATTATTGTATTACTGGTTTTATTGTTATCCATGAATACCAGTGCAATACTGCTAAGAAACAGAATGGGGAAAAAAAGGAGTAATTGATGAGTGTTCAAATAAAGAACCTAAATGTGTTTTACGGGGATTTTCATGCTGTTGATAATGTAAATCTTCATTTAAAGAAAAATAAAGTTACTGCTTTAATTGGTCCTTCCGGATGTGGTAAAAGTAGTGTTTTAAGATCTGTAAATAGAATGAATGAACTTCTTTTAAATACTGTTGTTAAAGGTGAGATAGAGTTTGAAGGGCAAAATATCAATAGTAAGGATGTTGATGCTGTAGAAGTTAGAAAACGAATTGGTATGGTTTTCCAGAAACCCAATCCATTTCCAAAAAGTATTTACGATAATATAACTTGGGGTGTTAAAGTTCACGGTTTTAAAGGAGCTAAGTCCGAGTTAGACGATATTGTAGAAGACTCTTTAAGAAGATCTGCTCTATGGGATGAGGTTAAAGACAAACTGAAACAGAGTGCTTTTCAGCTTTCTGGAGGGCAACAGCAAAGGCTTTGTATTGCTAGGACAATTGCGGTTAAACCCGAGGTTATTTTAATGGATGAACCTGCTTCGGCTTTAGACCCTATTGCAACAGGTAAAATAGAAGAACTTATATCTGAACTTAAAAACCAATATACAATTGCTATAGTTACTCATAATATGCAACAAGCAGGTAGAATTAGTGACTATACAGCCTTTTTCTTGGTAAACGAAGAGAGAAGAGGGCACTTGATTGAATACGGAGAGACAGACCAGATATTTTTTAACCCTACAGATAAGCGAACCGAAGATTATTTAAGCGGAAGATTTGGTTGATAGAGGATATATGAAAATTAGAACAAAGTACCATGAACAACTTGGAAACATTATGAAGGATGTTGTGGCAATGGGGGATTTAGTTATTGATTCCCTAAAAACAGGATTAAAGAGTTTAATTGAGATGGATCAGGAACTGGCTGATTCTGTCATTGAAAAAGACTCTTTGATTGATGAGCTACAACTTAAAATTGAGGATAGGGTAACCCTATTAATTGCTAAAGAGACACCTATAGCAACAGAACTAAGGGAGCTTTTAGCTGTTTTAAAAATAGTTGTAGAGCTTGAAAGACTTGGTGATCACGGTAAACATTTAGCAGAGAAAGCTTGTAAAGTTAGTAAAGAAGGGCTTAGAATGGCCTCTCCATTTTTAGTTGATATGACTGAGTTTGGATGTCAGATGGTTAAAGAATCCCTTGAATCATTTGTAGAGCAAGACTCTTTATGGGCAAAGGAAATTGCTAGTAGAGATAATTATATAGATGATAAGTATTACGACTTATATGATAGATTAATTAAGATAATTAAAGAAAAACCCAATAAAGTTGAAAATTTAGTGCCACTACTGTTTTTAAATAGATATTTAGAAAGAATAGGGGACAGAGTAACAAATATTTGTGAAAATGTTGTATTTGCAATTACATGTAAACACACTGAATTAGGATAAAACCGAAGATCGAAAGATCTTCGGAAAGCGACATTTCTGGAGAAAAGATTCTCGCTGTGGAGTTTCCAAAAAATCCTCCCTACACTAACAGTATGGGGAGGTTAGGAAATTTTTGTAAATGAATTAATTACCTTTGCACTCGCCCTGATCCGTCACCTTTTAAAAGGTTGAGAACTTCGGCTTCTGTTACTAAGGCAACATCACCAGGTATTGAGTGTTTTAAACAAGAAGTAGCAACTGCAAAATTAAGAGCTTTCTCATCGTTTTCTGTATAGGTTGTTAATCCGTAAATGAGTCCTGCTGCAAAGGAGTCTCCCCCTCCAACACGATCTATTATATTTCTAATCTCATATTTATTAGAGACAAAGAAATCTGTTCTATTATTGAGTATAGCTGACCATGTATTATGATCTGCAGAGTGGCTCTCTCTCATTGTTATTGCAATTTTTTTCAAATTTGGAAATTGTGCCAACACTTTATTAGATATATCTTTATATCTTTCTAAACCTAATTCCGCCTTTGTTACATCTGCTTCAGATTCTATGCCCAGGCACATTTGGCAATCTTCTTCGTTAGCAATTGCTACATCAACATATTTTGTAATTTCATTCATAATTTCAGGAGCTGTTTTACCATATTGCCAAAGTTTTTTTCTAAAGTTTAAATCGCAAGAGACTGTGATGCCCCTTTTTTTTGCCTCTTTTACCGCTATTAAAGATAGTTCCGCCCCATTTGCAGATATAGCTGGAGTTATACCTGTAATATGGAACCATGTTGCATTGTTAAAAACTATATCCCAGTTAAAGTCAGTAGCTTTTGCAGTTGCTATAGAGGAATTGGCTCTGTCATATACTACTGCAGAAGGTCTCTGATTTGCACCAGTTTCTAAATAGTAGGTTCCAACTCTTTCCCCCTGCCTTAAAATCCTTGAAGTATCGACACCTCTAGCTCTTAAGGACGTGATTGCTCCATCTCCAATTGGATTTTTAGGTAGAGCAGTTACAAATGCTGTACTCTTTCCCAAAAGAGATAGTGCTGCAGCCACATTTGATTCACCACCACCAAAAGTTGCTTCTAATATTGGACTTTGAAAAAATCTCTCATTTCCCGGGGATTTAAACCTGAGCATAATCTCACCCATTGTAACTATTGTTCCCATTATTTCCTCCACTCAGTTATTAATTCTACAGCTTCTCTGCAAAGTTGTTCTATTTTTAAAAATTCACCATTATTTATCATATCCTGTTTAACCATCCAGGATCCTCCGCAAGCAATAATGTATTTAGAATCTAAATATTGGGTTACATTTGAAATACTTATTCCTCCTGTAGCCATAAACTTTACTTTCCCGTAAGGAGCACCCATTGCTTCTACCATTTTTACCCCACCAGAAGCTTCTGCCGGGAAAAATTTTAATATATCAAGACCTCGTTCCAGAGCCATTTCAATTCCTGTAGGGTTATTTACTCCTGGGTAGATAGGGATGTTGTTTAAAACACAGTAGTCCACAACTGTAGGATTAAACCCGGGGCTTACTAAAAACTTTGACCCTGCATCCATTGCTTGTTTTACTTGGTCAATAGTTAAAACTGTTCCTGCTCCAGTAACAATTTGTGGATACTTTTTACTAATAATTTCTATCGATTTCTGTGCTGCCGCTGTTCTGAAAGTAATCTCTGCAGCGAGTAATCCACCATTTATTAGAGCCTCTGCTAAGGGTTCAGCATCCTTATGATTATCAAGGGCTATAACTGGAATTATTGCTAAGTCTTCTATCTTCTTTGCAATGCTGTAATACTCTTTATTCAACTGTATCTCCTTCATTTATGTGAAAACCCATAGCCTTTGAAATATCTTTTGCGCAGGTGATAACCAAAGGGAGGTATTTTTCTTTTTTTACATTAAAATCACCAAAAAATGGGATACTTAATGCAGCTATAACCTTTCCATCTGAATTTTTTATTGGGGCAGCTACAGCGTAGATTCCATCGGACTCCTCTTGATTATCAATTGAGTATTCCTGGGTTTTAATCTCCTCAATATATTTTGCAATCTCATCTATATTGGTAATTGTATTGTTTGTTAATTTTGTTAGTTCTAAATAGGGAAGGGTGTTTGCAAGATAATTTTCACCCTCTGGTGTCAGTGCTAAAAGAAGTTTCCCTGCAGCGCCAATATTAGGTGTAAAAACCGAACCCGTATCAAGGGTAATTCTCATTGGTTTTTTACTCTCTATACTTGCTATAGGATAAATTATATCGCCTCTAATTATACTTACTTTTACCATCTCGTTTATTTGTGCAGATAGTTTTTCAATAAATGGGTAAGCAATATTTGTAAGATTTAACCGTTTATTTACAATACTTCCTAGGGTTAAAAGCTTTGCACCAAGGGAGTAGTATCCACTTTTACTATCCTGTTCTATATAGCCCATTGTATTTAGAGTATTTATAAGCCTTGAAACCGTTGCTTTAGGCATATCTAACTGAGTTGATATTTCAGCCTGACTTAAACTTCTGTGCTCCTTTGCCAGCAGGTCAAAAACCTGATTCATTTTTATTATAGCCGGAACATCTCCATTTTTTTCTTCCATAGGGTATTAATAAACCCCTATTTTGAAACTGTCAACAAGTTTCATATATAAAACTATGTTTCTTATATGAAACTTGTTGATTTTATAATTTAAATGCTTGCCTAAACCCACTATTTACAGCATTATTCATCGAGGAGATTTTTATGGCAGAAGGAACAGGTCTTAATAAAAGCGTTACCCTTAAAAGTGAACTAGCATCATTTTTAGGTGAAAAAGAGTTATCTCGAACAGAGATTACTAAACGATTATGGGACTATATTAAAGCTAATGGACTTCAAACAAAAACTGAAAATGGAGCTCCTGAAAATGCAGGGAAGTTTATTGTAGCAGATGCAAAACTACTACCTGTGTTTAAAAACACATACTCAACTAGCAAGTCTGGTAAAGTAACTGATTTAAGAAGTTTACAACAGGGACAAACTATAAATATGATGCAGATGGCATCGGTAGTTAGTGCTAACGTAGAGTAACAAAAGGCCCTCGATGAGAGGGCTATCTTTTTTATAATCGTTCTAATATATTTCCAAGGCCACCTAAAACTGAGCCTTCACCTTTACTTGAACCGCCAGCATGTGGCATATGTTTTAAAATTCTGTTGGCCAGTCTGGAAAATGGTAATGTTTGTAAATATATTGTTCCATAACCACTTAAAGTTGCCAAGAATAACCCTTCCCCACCAAATACCATGGATTTTAAGTTTCCAGCCTGTTGTATATCATAATTAATCCCAGATGTAAAACCAACAATGCAACCAGTGTCTACTTTTATTGTTTCACCATTTAGTTCTTTTTTTACAATAGTTCCACCAGCGTGTATAAATGCCATACCATCACCAGTTAATCTCTGAAGTATAAAACCCTCTCCTCCAAAAAATCCTGCACCCAATTTTTTGCTAAAAGCAATATCAACCTTTGTTCCTAAAGCAGCACATAAAAAAGCATCTTTTTGACAAGTTATCTCACCTCCTGTTTTAGATAGATCGAGGGGTATTATCCTTCCAGGATAAGGAGCTGCAAAAGCTACTTTTTTCTTACCGGATCCACGGTTTGTAAAGTGAGTTATAAAAATTGATTCTCCGGTTATTGCTCTTTTTCCTGCATTTAGCAGTTTATCAAATAGACCGGTTTCTGGTTCTGAGCCGTCACCCATCTTAGCCTCGTACTCAATACCACTATCCATCCAGTTCATTGCACCACCTTCAGCAATAACCACTTCCCCTGGGTCAAGCTCAATTTCAACAACCTGCATGTCATCCCCAAATATCTCATAATCTATTTCGTGTGATCTCATATTAGTCTCCTTGAAGAATATTCTAATCTATAGGGAGGTTAATTACAAATGTAGCACCACCTTGGCTATCGGATTCTGCAAAAATTGAACCATTATGAAGACGTATAATCTCTCGGGATATTGCTAACCCTAGGCCAGAGCCCCCTTTATCCCTATTTCTCGATGAATCTGTTCTATAAAATCTTTCAAATATCTTTTCAAGTTCATCTTTTCCAATTCCTGTTCCTGTATCTGATATTCTAATTTCAATACTGTTTTTATTTACTATAAGTTCTGTATTAATAGACCCATTTTCTGGGGTGTGTCTAACAGCATTGGATAGTATATTTACAAAAACTTGCTTTAACTTTTGGGAATCCCCCCGTACTGAATTTATATTTTTAGGTATGGAAATAAAAGAATTAATATCTTTTTTATTAAAATCAGCCTTAAAACTATTCACTGTAGAATCTAAAAGTAGTCCAATATCAATTTTCTCCATATTTAGCTCTAAATTATTAGACTCTGCACTAGATAGTTGTTGCAACTCTTTTATTAAGTTGGATAGAGTTACTGTTTCGTTATATATAGCCTCTATATTCTCTTTATTTGGGCTATAAACACCTTCTAAAATTAATTCTAAATTTCCTTGTATAAGAGTTACAGGTGTTCTTAACTCATGGGCCGAGTCTGCAATAATTCGTTTTCTCCAGGAATCATTTTGTTCAAGACTTTCAGTCATCTGGTTAAAAGTTTTAGATAGTTCTGTAATCTCGTCATTACCAGTTATTTCTAAACGATAGTTGTAGTTCCCTTTACCAATATTTTTTGCAGCTATTGATAGATTGTTTATAGGTTTAGTTAGCCTTTTTGAAAATATATATGAGAACAATATAGATAGAAATAATATAAATAGTGATACAAAAACTATTACATATGTTACTGTATTTAAAAATTTCTGCTCTGTTTGTGTAAGTTCAAAATTAATCATGGAACCAATTAATAGGTATCCAACAGTGTTATTGTTAACTTCTATTTTAATTCCAATATTTTTAATTTTTTTGTCAAAATCTTCTAACCAAGTCGGGTTCATTGTAACTGTGTTATTGACTATAATCTTTCCGTTTTTATCCGTAACAATTAGTGGTGGATTAATCTGAGCTCTTCTGCCCCTTTCCATCATTTGACCCATTCTGGGTTTTGGAAGTTGTAAATAATCTTCCAGATCATCCCAATTTTGATTATTGATATAGTACTGCTCCATTAAAGGCAATAATGAAGTTCCAAATTCTAAATCATTCTCGTTTATAAATGTTTTATATCCCTGTCTTGTTGAGTAATTTATAATTGAAACCATTAAAATAGATCCTGAAAGAATTATAATAGTAAATGAAAGTAATATTTTATTACTTAATTTAAACATTAGCTTCTCCTCTATCTGAAAATTTATATCCTGTACCCCAAACTGTCTCGATATATTCAGGTTCTGAAGGTTTACGTTCTAATGCCTTTCTTATGTTTTTTACGTGAACATCTATTGTTCTTTCATAACCCTCAAAAAGATCCTCTTGGAAACTGTTTAAAATTTGTATACGTGTAAAAACCCTACCAGGGGATGACATTAGAAGTTTTAGTATTGTAAATTGTAAAGATGTTAAGTGTATTTCCTGAGTTCCCCTATATACTTCCATCTTCTCCAAGTCCATTTTTACATCTTTTATTACAATTTGTTTAACTTCTGTCTCTGCAACACTCTTGTTGTTATAATAGGATTCTCTTCTTAATAAAACCCGGATTCTTGCTCCAAGTTCCTTGAGGCTAAATGGTTTTACAATGTAATCATCGGCACCCATCTCTAAGCCGATAATTTTATCCCCTTCCTCTGCCTTTGCTGTTAACATTATAATAGGAACCCGAGATCTTTCTCTAATTCTTCGGGTTGCATCTATTCCGTCAATTCCGGGCATCATGACATCCATTAGTACTATATCTGGTTGTACTTCAACGACTTTAGAGACAGCATCTACTCCATCCACGGCTGTTTCTGTAATAAAACCTACAGCTTTAAGATAGTCGCATATCATTGTTCTTATTTTTTCCTCATCGTCTACAACCAAGATTTTTTTCGCACTTTCAGTCATGAAGCCCTCCTGTATTAGTTCCTGTTTTGAAATCTGCCGTTGTCACCTTTTCCAGATCCCATCATTCCGCCTCCAAGACCCATTGGGGCATAGTCAGCATCTAAATCAACTTCGGTTTTCTTTCCATTAATTGTAACAGATTTTATTACAAATGACTTCTCTTTATTGTCCCACTGCATAGGCATACTTATTTCAACACCTTCGGCACTAATTTTATCACCATTTTTTAATTCTAAATCTATTAAGAATTGCCATGGTGCCATTAAGTAGTATGTTGTACCATTACTTACTAACTTAGCTCTCTCTCCGTTTACAAGTTCAAGTTTACCTGAAAGAGTAACAACTTCTTCGTTTTCAAATAACTCTTCGTGTCTCTCTTCCATTCCATCTTGTCTGTACCCATTCCCTCGGTTGTCTGAATTTCTTCCGCCCATTCCATAAGCTGAAACCATTGATACTGTACCTGCCACCATCATTAAACTAATAATCATTCTTTTCATTTTCTCTCTCCTTGAATTGAATCTGACTTAAATCTAGACCCAAGATGTGAAGGAAATATGAATGTTCTCTGTTTGTTTTATATAAAAATATTTGAATTTTTATGTAAAAATACTCTATAGTTATAACCTGCGAGGTATATATGACAGAGGAAGAGTTAAAATTAGAGTTACAGTGTTACAAAGAGTATATAAATCCAGATTGTGATATAGATAATATGTCATTAAGTGAGTTGAAGGATTTTTATAGCATGTATGTTGCAAGTGAAAAATATCAGAAAACCCTTAATTTAGGAGATAATAAAAAAGCTTTATATAAAAAATAGTTGTGTTATAGTATTTTCATGAAACTTGAAAAAGCTCAAATGACACTTTTGCTGTTAGGGTCAGGGATATTTTTACATTTATATGCTTTTATTGACTATTGGTTTTGGATTAATGAGTCAATTCTTCCTAGAATATGGTATAAGCAGAGCTTTTTACTTCTAGGATTATCTTTTACAGTTTCTGTGTTAATGATATATCTAAAAAAAGTTCGTTATTTTCTATTAATAGTAAAATCTATCATATTAATTATTCTTGGTTATCCCCTTGGTAACTATTTAAATATAGAGACTCTTCTTTTAATTTCTATAATAATTGAGATAGTTTTTTATCTACCCCTATACTATGAGTTAGGATTTTCTATTTTTTTGATATTTTTAATATTTTTGAACCAGAAAGCGGGTATTTCATGGGGTGTTAGTTTTGGAAAAGCCGATAGTCATCAGTTGCTTTTTTTTCTATTCATAACCTTTTTTATACTATCCTTAGCTTTTATTTTGAAGAGTGTTATTAGGGTATCGGAGAAACAAATTCTAAATATATATAGACTCGATAATGCAATTAAGGAGCTAACAGAGACAAATTTAGGATTTCAGAATTATGTGACATCTGTAGAACACGACTCTATAGAGATGGAACGTAAAAGAATTTCACGGGAGATGCACGATATTATAGGGTATACTTTAACTAATCAGTTAATGATAATCCAAGCTGCATTAAGTATGAAATCACATATTCCTCCTGAGATTGAGAAGCTTTTACTGCAATCCCAGGAGCAGACAAGGGAAGGGATGACTCAGGCTAGAAGTGCTCTGTATCAGCTTCGAGAATTTACACCTCAAAGTGAATCCGGGATTAAAATTATATTTAAACTTGTAAAAACTTTTGAACAAGTAACTGGAATTAAAACAAAGGTTGATGTAAATAATGTTCCTGTAAGTTTTGGTGAGAAAATTGATAAAGTTATATATCGTTTAATTCAGGAAGGATTAACTAATGCCTTTAGACATGGACATGCAACAAAAATTTCTGTAATGATAAATTTAGAGGAAAAGGCAATTTTTGCTTCCATATGGGATAATGGAATTGGATCAGGTAAATTTAACGAAGGTATAGGTTTATCTGGAATGAGAGAGAGAGTCGAATCTGTAAATGGAAGTTTTACTGCAAATTCAATGCAGTATGGATTTTCTATAAAAGTAAGGATACCATATAATAATGAAAATTCTTTTAGTTGATGATCAACTCCTGTTTTTAGAAAGTTTAAAAATAGTAATAGAAAATTTAGCCTCGGATATGAAAGTTATCTCTTTAGCTGGCAATGGGAAGGAAGCTATAGCAAAAGTCGAAGAAGAGAAACCCGATTTAATTTTAATGGATGTGCGAATGCCAGTAATGGATGGGGTTGCTGCTACTAAGATTATAAAAAAGATATATCCTAAGGTTCATATAATTATGCTTACAACTTTTGAGGATGACGAGTACGTTAAAGAAGCTCTTTTAAATGGTGCTGCAGGATATATGCTAAAAAATATTCCTCCTGAAATGCTAATATCATCAATTAGAGCTGTAGCATCTGGGGCCATATTAATTTCTCCATCAGTTGCTGGAACACTCCTTGAAAATGTATCTCACAGAAAGCCCCTTGGAGATAAAGTAGCAAAAGAGGATATCCCTCACTGGTACAAAGAATTAAACCATAAAGAGAAGGAAATTCTTAAACTCTTGGTAGATGGCAAAACTAATAGCGAAATTGCAGATACCATTTATGTAGGTCCTCAAACAGTTAGAAATTATATAAGTGTTATATATTCTAAATTAGATGTGAAAAACAGAGCCGAGGCTATAAGAAAAGCATTGGAGTTTGATATATAAAGTATTAATAAAAGTACATTTGTACCTAATAATTTGAACAATGTCGACTTACAATTTAATAGTAAAAAATTATAAGGAGACAAATAATGAAAAAGTCACTATGTTTGTTAATTGTGTTACTGTTGGCATTTACAAACTTAACAGCCAATGGAAACAAAGAAGCAGGAGCTTCTGATGCTGCTAATCAGAGTGTTGAATTGATTATGGGTTCTTGGAGAACCGATGATGCTGAACAGATGAAAGCAGTTTTAGGGGAGTTTACTAAAAAGTATCCCAACATAAAGGTTAAATTTCAACCAACAATACCTGCAGAGTATAATTCAACCCTTCGACTACAGCTTGAAGGAGGAATTGGTCCAGATGTTATGTATGCAAGATCCTTTGCTACAGGTATACAATTATTCAATGATGGTTATTTTGCAGATGTATCCAATGTTTTAGGCTACAACGAAAACTATAGTGATAGTAATAAGTCTCCATGGATGACTAAAGACGGAGTACCTTTTGCTATTCCTTTTGCAGCTGTATCCCACGGTATTTACTATAATAAAGAGATTTTTAAAGAGCTAGGTCTTACAAAACCTAAAAATTGGGATGATTTCCTATCATACTGCCAGAAAATTAAGGATGCAGGTTATATTCCTTTAGCAAATGGTTTAGCAGATGAGTGGGATATTACAGAAGTTGTATTTATGAATATTGCACCAAATTTTATTGGTGGAATGGAAGGTAGACTTGCTTACGATTCTGGTAAGAAAAAATTTAATGGTCCGGAAGTTGTAAAATTATTCGAAGCTATGGCATCTTTAAAACCTTACCTCCCTTCAGGATATGAAGCAATTAGCTATAATGATAGTAACGCTTTATTTGCGACAGGTCAGGCTGCTATGTATTTTGACGGATCATGGACAATTGGAACTTTTGCTGATGTAGATTTTGAGTGGGGTATACTTCCTCCTCCCGCTCCTGCTGGATCAAAAAGTGAATATATTACATTCCATGCTGATGCAGGAATGGCAATGAATACTAGTACAAAACATCCTAACGAAGTTAAAACACTGCTTTCATGGTTTGGATCTAGCGATGGAGCAGCCGCTTTAGCTAAATATCTTCCTACAGGATTCTTCCCTATGTCAGAGAATTCTGTTGTTATTCAAGACTCCCATGCAAATGAATTCCTAAACCTAAATAAAGGAAGAGGAACAGATGTTAGATGGGCATGGCCTGAATTACTTGCTGGTGAACCAAGTGGTTATACTTTAATGCAAGAGGGATCTATTGGAGTTATTACTGGTTATTTAACACCACAAGAAGCAGCTGATCAATTCAGAGCAGGACTTGCTGAGTGGTATACTCCAGCTAAGTAATTTTATTAACAACCGGTTGGGTAGACCCAACCGGATTTTTAAAGGAGCAAATAATGGGGAATAGCATAAATAAAAATAGAAGCTTTAGGTGGTTTATATATATTCTTCCAGCATTGGCAATTTATACTCTCTTTATGGCATTTCCAATTCTTAATTCAATTAAATTAAGTTTTTTTACAGAAAGTGGTTCTGAAGGTAGCAGTTTTGTTGGTTTTAATAACTATATTAAACTTTTTACACACCCGGAAACATCTGCAAGATATTGGTCAGCCTTTAGAAACACTTGGGTCTTCTTTGCTGTACATATGCTGGTACAAAATATTTTAGGAATTATTTTTGCTAATTTCCTTTCAAATAAACTTTTAAAGGGTAGTGGTTTTTATAGAACAATTATCTTCTTACCAGCTACACTATCAATTCTGGTTACAGGTTATATTTGGAAACTTATACTAAATCCTCAGTGGGGAGCCGTAAATCTTTTCTTAAAAAGTATTGGATTAGGAAAATTTGCTATTGCCTGGTTAGGAGATCCAAATATTGCGCTGATTATTATTAGTCTGGTTTCTTCGTGGCAATGGGTAGGAATGCCGACAATGATGTTCCTTGCAGGGTTGAATAATATTCCCGATGACCTATACGAAGCTGCAGAAATTGCGGGCGCAACTGATTTTCAAGTCTTTTGGAATATAAAACTTCCACTGTTAAAACCTGTTATAGGAATTATAGCAATTTTGACATTTGTTAATAACTTTAATGCATTTGATGTTGTCTTCTCTATGGCAAACGTAAATGGAGCACCTATGTTCTCTACAGATATTCTTGGAACATTTTTCTATAGAGTTGGAATTGCAGGACAACACCCTGTAGGAATTCCAGATAGAGGTTTAGGAGCAGCAGTTGCAACAATTACATTTATTTTACTCTCTATTGGTGTTGCATATATTATGAGAATAACAAAATCTGATAAAGGAGAAGTATAATGAGTATAAATATTAAGGGAAAATTAAAATCATTAATTATGCCATATACAGTTTTATCGGTTTGGACTGTTATAGTTCTCTTTCCTATTTGGACAATGGTTGTTAATTCATTTAAATTTAAATTAGATATATATAAAGATCCATTTGGTTTCCCAATAAAATTTAATATTGGAAGCTATAAAACAGTTTTTCAGGATAGTGATTTCTTTATATATTTTAAGAATAGCATATTTGTAACAGTAATCTCTATTGTTTTTATTTTAATACTTGGTGCTTTGGCTGCCTACGCAATGGCAAATTGGAAAAGTAAATTATCAAGATGGATACATATGTTTTTTATTGCAGGATTAATGATTCCATTAAGAATTGGAAGTATTAATTTATTGGAAATTATTAAGAGCATGAATCTATTAAATACATACTACAGTCTTTTGCCTATATATATTGCAATGGGCTTACCTATGGCAACTTTTGTATTAACAGAATTTATACAGCAAATCCCTGGGGAGTTAACAGAAGCGGCACTAATGGATGGTGCACGAAGATCCAGTATTTTTGTAAAAATAATTGTTCCTTTGTTAAGACCTGCTCTTGGTACAGTGGCTATATTAAATCTTGTACCCATTTGGAATGACCTTTGGTTTCCACTGCTTTTTATTACAAATGAAAAGCATAAAACCCTAATTTTAGGAGTAACCAGACTTTTTGGTCAATATCAGACCGATTGGTCCAGAATATTGGCGGTATTAACACTTTCCGCCCTTCCTGTTATGGGGTTATATCTTTTAATGTCTAAGCAATTTATTAAAGGTTTAACTGCTGGGTCTGTAAAAGGCTAATAAATGCTCCTTATGGGGCATTTTTTCATTATAATTTGCTTCCTTTAATGATATCTATTATTATTATAAGTATGATTAAAGATAATAATCTATTTAAAAATGTTAAATTAAGAATAGTAATTTCTGTGGTATTACTTCTGTTAATATCTGTTGTATATTTTATATTATCAAGATATGCATACAATAATTTTCAGGTAATTCTACTTCTTGTTCTTTATATCTCTTTAATGATAGTAAATTTAATATTTACTGTTACCCCAATACTTGCTTTACTAAAAAAACAACTACATATACAACAGAGTTATGCCCACGAGTTAGAGAATCATATGGAATTAGCTGAACATCTAATCCAGAAATCCAATAAAGATGCAAATATTAAAAATGAATTTCTCTCCAATATATCCCATGAAATTAGAACCCCAATGCATGGGATTATTGGAATGACAGAACTATTACAGGATACAGAATTAGATGAAACACAACTTGAATATCTACATATTCTAAAAAAAAGTGGAGGAACTCTTTTATCCTTAATTGATGATATGTTTGATTTTACAAAAATGGAAGAAGGCACATTGGAACTGGATAAAGTTAGTTTTAATCCCGGTTTTTTGATAGAAGACTTTGCAAGTTCCTATGCATACAGGGCTGAGGATAAAGGGCTTGAACTCGATTTTTTTGTAGATGATAATGTTCCTAAGTATATAATTGGTGACCCTGGAAGGATTAGTCAGATACTCTCTAATTTAACTGGAAATGCAATAAAATTTACATCTGAAGGCGGTGTTTTAATTGAGTGCAGAGTTAAAGACTTTAATAATGGAGTTGTTTATATTGAGTTTAGTGTTACTGATACTGGTGTTGGGGTAAATAATTCAGAATATGATGAAGTCTTTGATTTTTTTACCCAAAGTGATAGTAGCTTAACAAAAGAACATGCAGGAATAGGGATGGGTTTAGCAATTTCCAGACAATTAACCCTATTAATGGGTGGTGAGATTGGAGTAGATTCGGTTCCGGGTAAGGGCTCAAGGTTCTGGGTTAATATTCCATTTGAAAAGGTACATTTTCAAAATAATCATATTTTTAGTGGAGATATTAATCTTGCAAATGTCCTATATATTGGGAGTAACCAGACTAATAGAGATGTAATTAGCCATATGCTAATAAATTGTGGCGTTAAATTTATAATGGTTGAGAACGATTCCAAGGGTATGAAGGCTATAAAAGAGTCTTATTTAACAGAGAACCCTATAAATATTGTTATTATTGATAAGAGAATAGGGGAGTATATTAATCATGATTTTTGCAAAAATATAAGAAAGAATGAGACCTATAAAAATACTCATTTAATTTTACTTACTTCCAAAACCCTATATAGGGATGCAAAATTTCTTGAAGATATAGGTTATACCGCATATTTAACTAAACCATTACAGCAGATAGATTTATACGACTGTATTGCAGAGATTGTTGGTCTGATTTTTAATACTAAATACTCCAAGAAGATAAGAATTATCTCTCCATACTCTCTGCATGAGAGACGAAATTCCCTGAATTAGATATATAATTTATTAGATCCATTCCTGCTAAATCCTCTATTTTATCCGATGATGTAATATCTGGTAGGGTGAATATTCGTTCAACAACCATACCAGCCGATCCATAGGAAACATCGTAGTCCCCAAATGGAGTAAATATTATTTCAACTTCTGGGTCGTTAGGATAACCCCAGTTTCTTGAAATCTCTTTTTTTAGCAAACGGGTAATATCTACTTTGTAATCGTTAAAAACACCGGCAAATACAACCTTTGTAAGGTTAAATGAGTTAGAAAAAAGAGCTAAATGTTTTAGTAACTCCTCAATTGCATTTACAGTTTTATTCCTGTCTCCAGGTATTCTTCCTGCTGTCTCGTTGGAAATTGAAAACTGAGAAACCTGGGAATTTTCCCAAAAAATACTTTTAAACTCACCTGCCGAAAAATTTATTCCTGTGTGAACCTTTCCCCCAATAACAATTCCAAGACCAACGACTAAACTTCTTTTCTCCTGTTCTTTTCTATTTAAAGAACGAATCTCTCCAAGGGCAACAATAAAATCTTCATTAACTTTACCATTTCTAAATGTTAAATCCCCCCAACAGCAACAGTTCGCATCATTATCCAGATAGATAGGGTATTTGTATTTAGTTTTTATAAAACTATATATGTTTAATGGTTCTGTTATATTTAGCGGGTTTGATTGAAAAATAATTCCTTTTTTCGGGTCTACATGGCCTGGAATACCAACACCAATTCCAAGGATATTATTATATTTTTCTTCACATTTCAGAATTGTACCTTTAATAATAAAATCAAAGGAGTCTAAAAAATCCAGGTCTGGTTGTCGTTCCCGGTAGTTTAAAAGCATCTCTCCCGATAAATTTATAACAACTACATTGTAATACTCTGTCTGTATATCTATACCAATAACTACTCCATATTCATTATTTAAGCCTAGAGAAATTCTTTTCCTACCTGCGTGGGTAGATTCTTCACTGCTTTTTTTGTCCAAAATAAGATTCTGCTCTAATAAATCTGAAGTTATTTTAGATATGGTAGATTTGTCTAAATTTAGAATCTTTGCAATTTCTATTCTACTAATACCGTTTCTTTTTCTGATCTCTTGCAGAACTCTTGTTTTATTTATGGAATTTTTTATAGAAGGGTGCATAACTATCCTCGTATCAAAGTTGACATAGAAAACTAATTAAATTAACTTATTCATAATAGTTATATTTGTTTATAAATACAATTGGTAGGAGATGGAAAGTGTTAATTGGAATTGATGTTGGTGGAACTAATATTAAATCGGGTTTGATGGATATGAATAACAACTTGTTATTTGATCAATCTAGACCTACTGGGACTACTCAGGATGAGATTGTTAATAATCTTGCAGATATTATTAACGGGTTACAGGAAAAGGCTCGTAAAGAGTTTAACAAAGAAGTTCTAGGTGTGGGAATTGGTGTTCCCGGTGTGGTAAATAAAGAACTTGATCATGTTTTTAAATGTACAAATCTTGGTTGGTTCGATATTCCATTACGAAAAATTCTAAAAGAAAAAACAGATTTCAATGTTTATTTAGATAACGATGCAAACCTTGCTGCTCTTGCTGAACACTATATTGGTTCTTTAAAAAATAAAGATACAGGAGTTTTGTTAACACTGGGAACAGGAGTTGGCGGTGGTGTTATTATTAATGGTAAACCTTATCGGGGTGGAAATGGTTTAGGCATGGAAATTGGTCATATGGTTATTGGTGAGAATTTTTATAACTGCTCATGTGGGAAAAATGGTTGCTTTGAAACATTTGCTTCTGCCACAGCAATTGTAAAACACTTTGAAAAACTGTTAGCCGATAATAATGTAACAGTTGACCACGAAATATCTTCTAAAGAGATCTTTGAAAGAGCTGAAAAGGGTGAAGAGTTACCAATGAAAGCTGTTGATAGATATACAACATACTTGGCTACAGGTATTGTAAATGTTATAAATGCTATGGATCCCGAAGTTATATCTTTAGGTGGTGGAGTAGCTGCAGCAGGAGATTTCTTACTTAATATTTTAACAAAAAAAGTTACAGATACTCTGTTTGTTAAAGGTTTCCCATCAGCAAAAATAAATTATGCTACGGCAGGAAACAAAGCAGGTATAATAGGTGCTGCTCTTTTAGTTAAAGAGGAAATAGCTTAAATTATCTAATCAGGTTGTTTATAAGGTCATCTATATCAGCCTGATTGTAATCACTTTTTCTTTCATAGGCTAACTCTCTGTTGGCCTCTTTCAGCTTTTGAAGCAGACTATATATCATAATCATAAATATTTTATTACTGGCTATTGGGTTTTTTTTTACAAAACGTAGCATAGGCTCTCTATTTATTTTTAAAATTACAGAATCGTCTAAAGCTACAACATTTGCAGTTCTTTCCAGGTTTAGGAATATTCCAGCTTCTCCAAAAATTTCAGATGCACCTAAAGTGCATATATATGTATTGCCCTATTCATTATCAACAGTTACTTTGACATTTCCTTTTAGCACAGCAAAGAGACTTTTATCAATTTCCCCCTGTGTAATAATAATTTCATCCTGGCAGCAATGTAGTATTTCAGACTCTTCAATTAATTCTTCTACCTCTAAGTCTGATAAAAATCTGAATGGTAGTACTTTCTTTATATATGGGGTTATGGTCTCATTTATTTTTATTTTTTTCATATAATAATTTTAGTTTAATTATTTATTTTTACAATAAAAATTAGACAAACTTTTATTGTACCCTTATATTTAATGTTAGGAGAAAATATGAATATAATAATTGGGCATTCCAATATGGATCTTGATTGTGTAGGTTCAATGGTTCTTGCTGGTTATCTCTACCCCGATTATGTAGTAATTAAAAGTCGTTTAGCACATCCTGTAGCCAGAAATGTATTAAATCTTTATAAAAATAGTTTAAATTTTAACTCCCCCAGGATTTTAAAGGGGGAGTATATTAACAGTGTTGTTATTGTAGATACACGTACTACTAACAGAGTTAACGAATATTTTGAATTTGCAGAATATACAATAAACGATGTTGAGAATGTAACTATATTCGATCATCATACTGCCGATTGCTGTGATATCCATGGAGCAGATTTACATTCCGAGGCGCTTGGTTCAAATGTAGCTATAATGGTTAGAAAATTAATTGAAAAAGGTATAACTATAGATCCAACCCACGCAACTATTGCTCTTACGGGATTATATGCAGATACTGGTTCCTTTGAATTTGAAACAACAACATCCCATGATTTTTCTGCTGCTGGTTGGTTAATATCCCAAGGGGCTCAGGTAAAAATAGTAAGAAAACTTTTAAAACCTTTAAAGGAAGAGGCTCAGATCGATATCTTTCATATAATAATGAACAAGTTAGAGGTTAAGAAAATTCTTGGGAACTATGTTTTACTCTCTTTTATAGAGCTTGAAAAGCAACAATCCGGAATTAATGCTGTTGTTGAAAAGATTATGGATATAGAGAGTCCCGATGCATTTTTTTTAATTGTAAGTATAAAAAAGGGTTCTCAAACTCTTATTATAGGTAGAAGTCAGATAGAAAGAATTAATGTAAATACTCTTCTTAAAACATATGGAGGAGGCGGACACTCTATGGCTTCATCTGCAAAAATCAAAGAGGTTAAAGATCCATCTTTTATAGATGATTTCGTATGGCACTTAAGGTGTTCAATGATTCCATCTATTTCAGCCGGGAGTTTAATGACCCACGAAGTTTACACTATAAACGAAGATGCCACTCTTCTAGATGCATCTATGTATTTGGAGCAAATCCACCATACTGGTTGTCCTGTTGTTAATAGGGATGAAGAGTTGGTTGGAGTAATTACTTTAAGGGATATTAGTAAAGGACGTATGGCCGAACAGATGCAGTCTCCTGTAAAAAGTTATATGGCTAAAAAGATAGAGACATTTAATATTGATTCTACTGTCAGGGAGATAGAAAATACTTTTTTTAGTAAAAATATAGGACATATACCTGTTGTTACTAATAAGAAGGTAGTTGGGATTGTTACCAGGCAGGATTTTTTAGACCATATAAATGGCTCAAATATTGCCTAGTTTTATATTTCTATTGCTGAGATAATACCACAGATGGAGTTTATATCCTGTTTGGATATATCCAGATTTGTAACAAATCTTATTGTATTTGGTCCTGTTGCAAAGCATAATATTCCTCTTCGGAATAGTTTTCTTTCCAGTTTTTGTGCACTTATTCCAATAGTATTAAAAAATACGATGTTTGTCTCAATTTTTGTTGAATCAACTTGAGCCCAGGATGTAGCATCAAGGGTTTTAGCCAGGGTTTTAGCATTTATATGGTCTTCAATTAATCTGTTTCTGTTATTTTCAAGGGCATAGATTCCTGCTGCTGCTAAAATTCCAGCCTGTCTGGTTCCTCCCCCTAACATTTTACGTACAGTTTTTGCTTCTTCAATGAATTCTTTACTCCCGGATAAAATAGCACCCACAGGCGCTCCCAATCCCTTGGCAAGACAGAATGTTACACTATCTGCATAGGTGCAAATTTCTTTTACGCTCATTCCAGTTGCAACAGAAGCATTAAAAACCCTTGCTCCATCCATATGTATTTTAACTTCATATCTATCTGCAAATATTTTCACATCTTTAAGGTTCTCACGGTAGTAACATGTTCCCCCTGCAAAATTGTGAGTGTTTTCAATTACAATCATTGAAGTTTTTGCATCATGATATGATCCATTTGGGGAGTTTACATAGTCTACCATTATATCAGATCTAAGTATTCCTCTCTCTCCGGGAACTCCTACCAGATTTACACCTGCTATAGCTGCGGGTGCCCCTAATTCATGGTGTAGTGAGTGTCCGTCTTTATGGATAATAACGTCTTTTCCCCTTCCTCCATTAATATAGAGTGCTATTAGGTTTGCCATTGATCCACTTGATACAAATAGTGAGGCTTTTTTCCCTGTTATTTTAGAAGATAGATCCTGTAGTCTATTAACTGTAGGATCTTCTCCGTATACATCATCTCCGACCTCGGCACGATAGATTGCTTTTCTCATCTCTTCCGATGGTTTTGTTACTGTATCGCTTCTAAGGTCGTAGATTTTCATATTTTCTCCTAATTATATTTTTAGTCTGTTCAAGTGTTCAAAAAATCCTGGAAAAGTTATATCTACAGCTTCTGCTGTATCAATTATATTTATACCTTCACATCCTAGTGCAGCTATTGCTAGGGACATTACCACTCTGTGATCGTCGTGTCCACTAACTTCTGCTCCATGTAGTGGGCCTCCAGTTATCTCCATACCGTCTTCGAGTTCAACTATATTTGCACCCATTTTTCTTAATTCCGATGTCATTACAGCAATTCTGTCTGTCTCTTTCATACGTGCCTGTGGTACATTAAGAAGCCTGGTGGTTCCCTTTGCGTAACAAGCACATGCAGATAGAGCAGGTAGAGCATCCGGTGTCGCATTTATATCTAAATCACAACCCTTCATCTCTTTTCCTGTAATTGTCATCTTGTCATTATCAATTGTAATCTCACATCCCATTTTTTTCAAATAATCTACAATCGCTTTATCTCCCTGTGAGTCTGACATATCCAGACCTTCAAGGGTTAATGTGGAACCTGTTACGGCAGCTGCTGTAAAAAAGAATGCAGATGATGAGAAATCCGCAGGTATTGCTCTTGAAAAGTTGTTGTATTTTTTATTTCCATCAATTATGAAATGTGAATAATCTGAATCATCAATAGTAATTCCCTGTTCATCCATCCACCTAACTGTCATTTCTGCATAGGGTTTTTCGTGTAATAATGGTACATTTATTACTGTTTTACCTTTAGATAGAGGCGCTGCAAGTAATAATGCCGATAAATACTGGCTTGTAGGACACTCTATTGAAGTCTCTCCTCCCATTATAGGTCCAGTAATTGTAAATGGTGCGCACCCGTTGTTGGATTCAACTTTAACTCCAAGATCTTCCAAGCTGTTTAAAAGATTTGCTGCAGATCTTCTTTGAATTTGATAGTCTCCAGTAAATGTGATTGGGAAATTTGCAAGTGCTGCTACTGCTGCTGCTAAATATAGGGTTGTTCCTGAGTTTCCTACATCGATAACTTCTGAAGGTTGAGTTAGTTTTCCTCCTGTTCCTTCAACTATCCACGAAGTTTCAGTTTCTGTTATTTTTGCACCCATTGCTATACATGCTGCTTTACATGCTCTTGTATCTGCTGAGTTTAATGGATGTGATATTGTGCTCTCTCCCTCGGCAAGTGTTGCTATTAGTAGTGCCCTTATGGTATGGGACTTTGAAGCGGGAATTCTTATGCTTCCTGCCAGTTTTCCCTTAGAAACTTCGACTTTCATATTTTTACTCCTCTATTGGCCATAATAATATCGGTTTTGCGGGTAGGTATCAATATTGTTGTAAATATTTAATACTATATGAAGTGTTAAGTTGAAGAATATGTGAAAAACACCGATAATAGATGTAGGAAGTTATGAGGAAAATTAAGGGTCTCTTTTTATTTATACTGTTTACTATCTCATTTTATGCATTTGGGCAGAGTCGTGTCCCAGCCGATTCTAATTCCTGGCTTATGTCTGCGTATAGGGGAGCAAGTGATTGGTATGGAGATTATGATAAAGTTACTGTAGTTTTTTTCGAGGTTGATAGTTCTGTTTCTCAAACTTTATATTTTGGTATTAATGATCCAGGTACAGATGCTACTGATTACGATTCTGGTAGTAATAATTATGGTGATATGTGGTATAGAGTTTATGGGGGTAGCGGGGCTTATTCAAACACAGGAGGGCGTCAGCTAGTTTTTTCCAATACAACTACTGCTTTAACTGGTAATCTTTTATATGAACTTGATATTCCTGCCGCACAGGCTGGAAATGCAGGATATCTAGATCAATGGGTATATTCCAGTGGAATTTCTCCAACACAAGGTGAATTAATAGGAAATAAGCGTTACTTTAAGTTTGTTATAATTGGAGCTAAAGATCCTGAAACAAATACCTATACAGATGCGACTGATAATTTTTTGAATAGATATCAAATTGCTGTTTCATCAGCATCTTCTGGTGAACCTGTAATGGTTAATGGAGTGCGTGCTTTTTCATATTGTATTCCTGTAGCACTATATACTGGTGCAACTTTTCAGTTTTATCCGTTCATTCCAGATACTGCTGCCAATGGCGATTATGTATTTTTTGAGAGTTATGATGCAGATAATAGGGCTGGAAATGATCAAGCAGCTTCAATGAGTTTTCAAGGTTGGGAATGGGATGGATCTGTTTATTCTGGACCCACAGCTATGTATGTTAGTGGTGATACCGTAAGGACTGAGGGGGATGGAGCATCTCCAGGGAGTACTTACGGACTCCCGTTTAATACCGGAGATCCTACAGGTTTAACTTGGAAGTTTCAGACAAATAATGGGGCAGAAAATGGGGGTACTTACAATGGTGCTGATATATGGTTCTCTCTTAATCCCGATAATAATATTGATCAATTTACAAATCAGATTGCTGTCGATTCAAACGCTACACCATTAAGGTTTTACTTTGAGGAGTATGATGCTCCTGCAGATACAAGCATTAAGCTTTCAACAAGTGATGGTGTTGCTAAAAATGGTGGAGTTGATTATGAAGAAGTTGCAATACAGGTTGTAGATGCATCTGGTTATCCGGTTCCTTATACTAGACAATTGTATTTAAGTGTTGACTCTGGAACAGCTCTAATAGATTCAAAAATTGATAATAGTGGAACAACCGCTGTCAATGCAGCAAATACTCTTGTAACAACTGACAGTGGAGGGTCAGCAACAATTAGAATAGATCGAATTGGCGCTGGTAACGAGACTTCCGTAATAAGAGTTTATGCAAATGGTGCAAATCTTCCAGGAGGTGAGTCTGCTGACTATGGAAAAGGTGTTGGAGTTTATGAAGATGAGGTTTCTATTGCTTTTAGTGATGCTTTACCTCCCTCAATTTCATCGACTTCAAATAAAAGTATAGCATTTGGAACAACTGTTGATATGCCTCAAGTTGCGATAACGATTCCAGATAGTGGTTATCTTAAAGATACAGGTACCATAACACTAACTATTCCATCATCTGCGGATGCTACTTTTAATACGCGAACTACTCTTGGATTTTATATCCCTAGCACTTCAACGGCTCATAGCGGTCTTCTTAATACTACTGTATCTTATAGTGGTGGAGATAAGGTCTTATCAATTCCCATAATAGGAGATCTTAATGCAGGGGAATCAATTGCGATAGGAGCCTTAACCCCTGGAGCTGACAGTATCTCTATAATTGCTGGAAATACAACTCAATCTTCTTTTCAACTTGAAATGAGATGGTCTGGGAGTATTAATAGTACTGATGGAGATGTTATATATGATGATAAATTAATTACAACATCAGACACTTCTCTTTTAACATGGAACGGTATAGGGACTGATTGGTCTACTGCTGCAAACTGGACTCCAAATGCAATACCTGATGATCCAGCTGAAAGTGCGGTTATAACAAACCAGGCAAATAGTCCTATTTTTACTATGACTGCTAATGAAGAGATCAAGAATTTAACTCTTCAGAATAATTCAAATCTAGATATTGATGATAATGGAGGTGGTTCATATACATTAACAGTTGCAAATCTGACAATTGGAACTGGAGCTACTTTAAATTTAACAGATACAAACCTTGTAGTTACTGGACTAATTGATAATTCTGGAAGTATAACCATTGGTGCAAATAGTTCTATATCATTTGGAAGTTACACAGGAAATGGTTCCGATGTAATTACAACAACCTCAGGAACAGTGACTGCTACAGGGGCTGGAGGTACAATTTCTACCTTTACTGTAGGAACATCTTCCACAATAAATGGAGGAACAGGTGTCACAGGAATTGTGGTAACAAATCCGGTTGTTAATGCAATAACCACCACAGGTAAAGTTAGCCTTAATGGAACAGGGATAACTACTTTAACTGTAACTAGTGGGTTTTTAACTTCTAATAATGCTATAACAACCTCAGGTGATTTAGTTCTAACTGCAGGTGAATTAATAACTGGAAACAACGATGTTTCAATAGGTGGGAACTTAACTGGAGCAGGAACTCTCACAGCTGGAACAGGAAATACAATAACAATTGTTGGAGACTGGGACATAACTACCTTTAATCATGGAACATCTATAGTTGAGTTTATAACTAGTCCATCTAATATAACAGCAACTTCAGATTCAGAATTTTACGATTTAACAGTAACATCTAGTAGTTTAACTCAGCTAAAAGATACAACCATAAATAGAGATCTAATTGTTGTAGGTACTTTTCTTACTGGAGACTTCTCTAACTCTGTTCTTGGGAATTTAACGGGAGTAGGAAGTTTTAATGCATCCACCATGGGGGCAGGGAAATCCCTAAATATTGATGGGGATATTACCGTATCAACTCTTTCAGGCCCCGTAACAGCTGCATCTGGATTCACTGTAGGTGGAAACTGGGATGTCGCAAGTTATATCGATAACGGTGAAACTATTACATTTGATTCATTAAATACTACTCTAAGTTCTAATGGTCAAGATTTAGGTAAGATTCTTGTGCTTAAAGCTGGAGCTATAAACACATTGACTTTATTGGATGATTTAGTAACAACTAAAAACGTAACTATAACTCTAGGCGTTTTAACGACAGGAAATAATGGATTATCAATAGGTGGAAATATATCAGGAGCCGGAAGTTTAAATGCTTCATCTATGGGTGCAGGTAAATCACTAAATGTTGATGGAAGTGTTACAGTAACAACTCTTTCAAGCCCTTTAACA
>JAFGYD010000137.1 GCA_016936295.1 Spirochaetales bacterium
CTTTTTCAACTGATGAAATCAGAATTCCTTTTTCAACCTTTAAATTAGCATATCTAACCAATGATGGCGTTAACTCTAATAAATCAACATCTATCCAGCCACGTCTTACTTCGCCAAAAGAAATTATATCATCTATTGATCTTTTTGCTGTATCAATTGGAAGTGCAAATCCTATTCCTTCGGAACCTCCACTTTTAGAATAAATCATAGTATTTACTCCAATCATTTTACCCAATGAGTCAATTAATGGACCACCTGAATTACCCGGATTAATAGAAGCATCTGTTTGGATCATATCTTGCATTAAATAACCAGAATTGTTTTTCAAAGGTCTTCCAGTTCCAGATATAACACCTGTAGTTAATGTTCTGTCCAACCCAAATGGATTTCCTATTGCAAGAACTTTTTGTCCCACCAATAGATTATTAGATACTCCAAGAGGTATGGTTGTTAATTGTTTCCCTTCCGGTTCGAATTTTATAACTGTTAAATCATTTTCTATATCAGTCCCAACCACATGACCCTGATATTCTGTTCCATCGAATAGAGTAACATAAACTTCATAAACATTTTCAATTATATGATAATTGGTTAATATATAACCTTCATCATTTATAATTGTTCCTGAACCAGTTCCACTGTCACGGGGAACAACTTCAAATGCCCAATTGTAAGACAGTGTTTTTGTTGTTAGATTTACAACTGCTTTATTTAATTCTTCATATATTGATGCATTATTTAATTCTTCAACTAAAAAATTACTTCTATCAACAATAGTTTTTAATGCTTGGTTACGTGTTGTAAAATTTAAATTTGCTATTTGTTTATTACTGGATTTCCAAGGTTTAGATTCTATGATAATTGAAATAACAATTAACAATATAATTGAAAGTGATGATACTATACAACTTTTTAAATAATTAGATTTTATATTCAAAATAGCTCCTTTAATAGATTTTAAATAAAATAACTGATAAATTATAGTAATGAATATTATACTTACAACATTAAACGCAAGATATACCCATACATCCATTGCTCTACGATATTTATTTGCAAATCTCCATGAATTCAAGGAGAACGCTTCTATTCAAGAATATACAATTAACGATAATATCCATGAAATAGCCGAGAAAATAATAAAAAGTAACCCCTCTATATTAGGTATCGGCGTTTATATATGGAATTCATTAATAGTTTCTGAATTAATTAATATTATAAAAAAAATATTGCCAAATACAATAATTATTTTAGGTGGACCTGAAGTTAGCTATGAACCATATAGAGTAGATTTTTCCGCTGCGGATTATATAATTAAGGGAGAAGGTGAAGAGTCTCTTTATTATTTAATTAAAGATATTTTTAATGGAAAAAAGCGTGATAAATCAATTATTGAATCTAAATATGTGGAGCTGGATTCTATTGTATTACCCTATGAATACTATAATGATCATGACATATCCAACAGAATTATTTATGTAGAAGCATCCAGGGGTTGTCCATTTAGATGTGAATTTTGTTTAAGTTCTATTGATAAAAAAGTTAGGGATTTTCCTATTGAAACACTTTTGGGACAATTTGAGTTATTGTGGGAAAAAGGAGCAAGAAATTTTAAATTTATTGATAGAACTTTCAATTTAAATATTAATAAAAGCATTAAAATTTTAAATTATTTCCTAGGAAAAAACGACGATTATTTAATTCATTTCGAAGTCATCCCAGAGCACTTCCCTCAGGAAATAAGAGATAAGATTAAGAAATTTAAACCAGGTACAATTCAACTTGAAGTAGGTATTCAAACTCTTAACCCGGAAATTGCAGAAAGAATTAACAGACCAATGAATTTTAATAAAATAAAGGATAACTTAGAATTCCTGGAAAATGAAACTAAAGCTCATTTACATGTTGATTTAATTATTGGTCTTCCTGGAGAGAGTATTATGAGTTTTTCCAAGAACTTGAATACATTAGGTTTAATAACTAATTGTGAAATACAATTAGGAGTTTTAAAAAAATTATCAGGAACCACTCTTTGTCGGCACGATATTGATTTTGAAATGATATATTCAGATATCCCACCATATGAAATCCTATCCAATTCCGAAATTTCATATCTTGAAATGCAAGAACTTAAAAGATTCACAAGATATTGGGACCTTTGTTATAATAGTGGAAATTTTAAGGATACAATCAAATATTTATGGATGGATGGTGATATCTATAACGGATTTAATAACTTTTCATTATGGCTATATAAAGTAAGTAGTTCGACTCATAATATTTCATTAAATAGATTAACAGAGTATTTATACGAATATTTAACTTCAGTAATTAATATATCTAAAAACGAAGTTTCAGATATATTAATTAGGGATTTAACTAGGGTTGATGGAAGAAAAATACCTTTATTCCTAAAAGAAAACGCCACATTTGTACCTCAGATTAAATTTTCAGAGAAAAAAACCTTAGGAAAAAGACAGGAAAGACATAAGGATTCTTAATCTTTTTTTAAGAATTCATCTTCTAGATTATAATCATGAATTTTTCTATGAAGTGTCTTTCTTCCTATACCTAATATTTCACTAGCTCTACTTTTATTAGAATTCTCAATTCTCAATGTTTCTGAAATTATTATTTTTTCTGCTTCTGCTAATGTTGATCC
>JAFGYD010000138.1 GCA_016936295.1 Spirochaetales bacterium
CCACTGTCCTTTTGCCTGAGAGTTTCACTGAAATCCAGTTTTCTCCTTCGGCGCCCTATTTACTCAGGGTCTCTCCAGTGGCTCGTCCAATAGCAGTCCATTTACCTGAAAGTTTTACTTCTTCGGTGCCCTTTTTAGGGGTCTCTCCTACTATCTTCATCCGATTTAATGTAGATAATAGATAATTTTATACCGTATTATTTCTCTTAGATCAAGATATTTTTTTACAAAAATGTAAAATTTTATACAGCATAACAAGCATAGAAGGAAGAAAGAAAAGAGTACCAAAGAGAGCTCCAGACAAAGAAAACGCAACCAGAACTCCAAAATATTTTATTGGAACAAAATTAGCCAATATAAGAACTAACATTCCAGAAACAATTGATAAAGTTGTAAGTAGAATAGGTCGACCAGTAATTCTATATGTATTATACATTACTCTATTTATATTATTAGGAAATTTTCTTTTTTGTTTTTTAAATTGAATTAATAAATGTATAGCATCATCAATTCCAACACCAATAGCAACACTTGAAACCATCATTGTAGTAACATCTAATGGGATTCTAAGTAATATCATCATTGTAAAATTAAATGTAACAGCAGAAATTAGAGGTAAAATAGACATAATCCCATAATAAAATGATTTAAAATAGAGACAAGAAATAATAAAAACAAGAATAAAAGAAATAATTAAAGTAGTTTTCTGATCTTTTAGTAATATAGAAGTGACAGTATTCCCCAAATAAGCAGGACCACCAACTTTTAGGGAAACATCGTTATTAGTAATTTTATTAATATCATCTTTTAATGGCTGTAAAAAAGCAACAAAATCAGGTTCTGAAATAACTGAATTATGTACAGTATTATAAATTCTCAAGTAAAATGTAACTTCATCTCCATTTGAAGAAATAAAATTACTATTACTAAAAATATTGTCACTACTGGATAAATTAGCAAATTGCCTCTTAAGTAGCTGCAACAATCCTCTATTTGTAGGTAATTCATAGTTATTGTACCTAATAAGATTTATTTTTTTGTAGTATGTAATCATAGAATCAATACTATAAATAGATGTATTAGAAATAAAATACGTATCAAGTTTATCTAAAAGTTTTAAACCTTCATTGGAAGTAAAGTATTCTGCAGTATCCGAAGTTAAAGTTATATGAAGTAAATTTATTCCTCCATTTTTTTTAAAGAGTTCAAGATTTTCCTGAATTATTAGATCGTTTTTTGGAAAATAGTTGTAATAATCTGATCCAACCCTAAGTTTTGGAAGTATTAATATTGAAATTGAAATGAATATAACTGAAAGTAGTAAAAATAATTTATAATGTTTGGTTACAATAAATCCCAAATGTCCTAATAGTGTTACAGTCTTTCCTTTATTTGCTTTATGACTATGTAGATCCGATGGTTTATTTAAAAGGGAAAAAATTGCTGGCAATAAAAATAGAGAAAGAATTGCAACTGATAAAATTCCAAAACTAATTGAGATAGCAAATTCCTTCATTATTCCCTGGTTCGTAAATAAAAGACTTAAAAAACCGACTACAGTGGTTAAAGAAGCAATAATTATGGTATTATTAATATGTAAAACAGCTTTTGATATCCAATCCTTAGAAAAGCTATTTTCATGGGAATTTCTAAATAATTCATTAATTACATGTATAGTATAGGAATTACCTATTGTTAAAACCAGAGCAGGCACTACACAACTAACTACAGTTATTTTAAAACCTAAAAGCCCCATTAAACCTAATGCCCATATTACACCGACTAATACAAGTGCAATAGGTAGAAAAATAGCTCTTCTTGCTCTAAAACTAAAGAAAAAAATAACAAGCATTATGAATAAAGCACCTATAAGTAATGTTATAAAATCCTTTTCCAAATAAAAATTTGCTCTTTCTCCTAATATTAAATCCCCAGCAAAGCTAACATTATAATAATTTTCTAATGGTTTTGTAGCTTTTTGAATTCGACTTAAAAAACTATCTTTATTCTCTGTTGTTTTAATAGTTGTAAAAATTGTATTAATTAATTTACCATCATTACAAATTAATGTATTTTCTAAAAAGGGGTTATTTACTACATTTTTAGTAAAGGTTTCCAGCTCTATATTATTTTTTGGATATAAGCCCAGAGGTAGAGGACTCGAAGTTATTAGACGACCATTTTCTCCTGTATTTGGAGTTTGTATTGAAAAGATACTATGTGATGAAAGAACTTCATCAAATTCACTAATATTTGAAATAACTTTATAAAGTGCTTCTAAACCTTCAATGGTGTATAAATTTTGATTATTTTTAGTCTCTAATCCCATAATTAAGTAGGCTGAAGACTCAGTAGAATTTTCATCTTTTGGGATGATATTAAAAATATCAGAATCCATTGTTACACTTGAGGCTTTGTATCCCCATAAAATTGTTAATATTATAAAAAAGAAAATTGTTTTCTTTGGATTATTAACGCAAAATCTTACTAATTTAAGCATTCTCTGACCATACTATAAATATTTCTATGATATCAATAACTTTAACCAAAAAATGTCGTAATTAACCAATGAAATCAACTTGACCTTGAGTAAACTCCATGTTCTATAATTTTTAGTATGATATATAAGATGTACGGAAAAACAGGAAAATTAGTTTCCGCTGTAGGATTTGGTGGGATGCGTTTCGATGAAACTAAAAGCCATAAAGAAAATGCGGAATTAGTTAGGTATGCGAATAAAATGGGGATTAATTACTTTGATACAGCCCCAGGTTATTGTAATGATACAAGTGAAGAAATATTTGGTGAAGCATTTAAGGATATGCCGGGTGAATACTACGTATCTACTAAAGGAATGCCAACAACATTTGATACTGCAGAAAAAGCAATTGAAGCAGTAAAAAAATCAATCAATAGAATGGGAATTAAAAAAATTAACTTCTACCATATATGGTGCATTAGACAGATGGAGCATTATAATCTTGCAATGAAACCAGGAGGACAGTATGATGGCTTACTACAATGTAAAAAAGAGGGCTTAATTGATCATATAGTTCTATCTTCTCATCAGTCTGGAAATGAAGTTTTAGAAATTTTGGATCATGGAAAAATTGAAGGTGTTTTATTAGGTGTAAATATTTTAAATTTTCCATATAGATGGAAAGGTGTAGAGAAAGCACACAGTATGGGTTATGGTGTTGTAGCAATGAATCCATTAAGTGGTGGTGCAATACCACAACATGAAGAGGAGTTAAAATTCCTTTCGGAAGGTGATGAAACACCTACAGAAGCGGCTTTAAGGTTTACAATAGCGAGTCCCCAAATAACTGTGGCTTTAAATGGATTTACAACAAAAGAGCACATAGATATGGCCTGTAGAATAGCAGATGAGTCTAAACCATATACCAACGAAAGAATATCCCAAATATCTGAAAAAATAGGTTCTGCAATGAACGAAGCATGTACAGGGTGTGGTTATTGTGATATGTGTCCTCAGGATATTGCTATTCCTAATTTTATGCAATTTTACAACGAAAAGCATGTATTCCATAAATCCGAAGATAATATGGTAGAAATGTTAAGAAGTACCTATGACTGGGGTGTTTTAGCAGGAAAAAAGGGAACAGCTGAAAAATGTATAGAGTGTGGGATTTGTGAAAATGAATGTACACAGCATTTACCTATTATTAGCAGGTTAAAAGAGATTTCCAGCTGGGATAAACAGATTTAAAATGATATAGTTTCTGTCATGAATAGTATTATTAGTTTTAAAGAACTTGGATTGGCAGAAAATATTTTAAAAGCAATTAAAGATAAAGGGTATTTACAACCCACAGAAATTCAGCAAAAAGCAATTCCTGAGATTTTAAAAGGTAATGATATTATAGCTCTTTCACAAACAGGAACCGGGAAAACAGCAAGTTTTACTCTGCCTGTTCTAAATAGAATCTCCTCAGAATTTAAAACAAGAAAAGGGAGTACAAGGGTTTTAATCCTGGTACCAACCAGAGAACTTGCAATTCAGGTTGGAGATAGTGTTAAAAACTATGGAAAATATTTAAAAATTAAAACAGTCACAGTTTTAGGTGGAGTAAATATAAACCCACAAATGCAGGATTTAGCTGGTGGAACCGATATACTAATTGCGACACCAGGAAGATTATTAGATCTATACGATAAAAATGCAGTTAACTTAAAATCAGTAGAATTCTTAGTACTTGATGAAGCAGATAAACTACTGGACCTTGGATTCAAGGATGAATTATATAGAATTATAGATCTACTTCCTCAAAAAAGAGAGACCTCCCTCTTCTCCGCAACATTAAATGAAGAAATACGAGAACTAACTAAAAAATTTTTAAATAATCCTATAGATATAAGGGTAAAAGAAGAGGAAACAACAGCTAATACCATTACTGAAATTATACACCCTGTGGATAAAGGATTAAAAAATCTGTTATTATTAAAATTATTTAATGATTACAAATGGGAGAGAGTTCTTGTTTTTGTAAATAGTCAAAATAGAGCAAAAAGACTTCTCCGGTTTTTACAGAGTAAAAACTATAGCTCCGATACTATCCATGGTGGATTAACACAGTTTGCAAGAACTGAAACATTGAATAAATTTAAAAATGGAAAAACTATATTTCTAGTTGCA
>JAFGYD010000139.1 GCA_016936295.1 Spirochaetales bacterium
AAAGAACAATCTACCATCTGTAAAAAAATTATTTGGTAATGATACAAACTCGGACTTTATAATTGATAGCGGTGTAGCTAAAGCTGTCGATGATATTTTAAACCCATATACCAGAGCAGGTGGAACAATAGCAACTAGAGTTTCTACAATTGATGCTCAGATAAAAAGGGGTGAAAAGCAAATTTCAGACTATAAAGATGATTTAATTTCATATGAAGAGGATATTCGTCGACAATATGGTAATATGGATGCAACTATTAATACATTAAATAATAGTATGAAATCTATAGAAAATTTAACTAATACAGGAAATGATTAATAATGGTAGTAACAATAGATGAAAAGATAATTGACGTAACTTTAGAATATGAAAAAAATTTGAAGGAAATTATAATTAATATTGATAACTGGCTAAATCAGGGACAATTTATAATAGAAAAACTATACGTAAATAACCAGGATTATACAAATAAAGATTTGGACTTAGCTATTGAAAATATTTCAAGAATAGATATAAAAACAATAAGTTTTACTGACTTAAATATTAATAATTTAAGCTGGACAAAGTATTTTTTTGAAAAATTAATAATTGCAGTAAAAAACTGGGATATCAATATATTATCACAAGTAGAAAGTGAGTCTAAATTTGTTTTAGAACATATCCCTACTCTGCTATCATTAGATAATATAAAACCTGAGTTATATTATTCAGAAAAATTAAAAGATCTTTTTAATAGTTACTCATATTTTAACTGTAACGAAGAAATAGTAAATAAAGATGAAATTATTACATTTTTAAATGGTATAGATCTTCTACTAACGGAAAGACTAAACGAATATACTAATACTAAGGAAGAATTAAAAACCAGTATTGAAGTTTTATATATGTTGAAAGATGAAATTGAGAATGTTTCAATTTTTTTACAGACAGGCAAGGCAAAAGACGCAGGAATTATAATGAGTAAATTTACAAGTTCTTTTCATAAAGTCCTGCGTATTTTAAATTTTAACTTAAAAAATAAGGATATTGTTGGAGAAGTGGATGTATTATCTCTTCTTACAGGAATAGATGATATATTAAACGATTTAGTTGATGGTTATGAAAATAAAGATACTGTATTAATAGGTGATATTCTAGAGTATGAATTAACACCTAAAATTGAGATATTGAAAGAAAATTTTTGTTAAGGAAGAGTCGTGATCTATTTAATACCAATATTACAAGCAAAATTAAGATTTTCAGGTAATTTACTTGGAGCTAAACAACAATCTGACCCTAAAACAATGTTAATAACTATTGGAGGTTTAATCTTATTTTTATTAATTGCAATTATTGCTAATAAAATTAATAAAAGTAATGGTGCACTGAAACAGCAAAAGGGACAATTTAAAAAGAAAGCTAAAGAATTAGACCTTAATAAAAATCAAATAAAGCTTTTAATAACTCTACTTAGAGATTCAGATTTAAAAAATCCACTTTTAATACTAACACATCCAGCAACCCTTAATTCACTGCTAAGAAAAGCAATTAGAGAGATTAAAAAAGAGAAGATTTCTGATGCTATGATACAAAACAAAATTTTATCTATTTATAGAATTAAACATCATTTAGATCGATACCAAAAAAGTTCACAATTAAAAAATACTCATGAATTAAAAGTTGGAACTAAAGTTGTTATAGAGAGAAATGATAAAAAGTCTTATACAAGTTCTATAATTGGTAATTATGAAAATTTCTTTTGTATACAGCTCCCTAGTGACTCAGTTGGTAACCAGGTAAAATGGAAAAAGGGTTCATCGGTAAAAATAGTAGCATTTGATCAGAATGAAAAAGAGTCGCAATTTATGTCTAAAACTTTAGGTATAAAAAATGTAGGTAAATCAAATACTATTATTATATCCCATACAATTAGATCTTCTAAAAATATTGCTAGGAATTTTGAACGGGTAGATGTATCCCTTTCTACTTATATATACCCAGTAAATAAAGTTTTAGATCCTATAAAGAAACAATATGTCTTTACTGTAAATAGAAATTCGGGAAGAATGGGTAAATTATTAGATATATCTAGTGGTGGTTGTGCTATTTCAATGCAAGTTCCTTATCCTGAAAATAGTGTAATTGAACTCGATTTTGATTTAGAAGAAAAAAGAACTGTTAAGTTACAAGCTAAAGTAATAAAGGTTAGAATCTCCAGGGGTAAAAAAATTATTCATACAAAATTTATCCGCGCTAGTGCAAAAAACTTAAATTTAATAAATAACTTTATTTATTCTCTTGGATAAATTATAATTGGAAGAAAGGTTGTTAGTGTGAGAGTTGTAAAAATTATAAACATTGTGAGAAAGGATGTTCCTCTATACTATAGAAATAAATATTCTGCTATTGCTGAATTAGAACTTTCTGAAACAAAATTAATCAATATTAAAATAGAGTTTGCCGTTGAAGTAACACCAATTTCAGGTAAGGTTTATAGTATTGAAGAAATAGATGATATAGATTATCCTACAATACCTGTTAAAAAAGCTTTAGTACAGGAAATACAAAATTATGATAGAGAAGGTTTACTTCCTTAAAATATGAAATTTTTTACAAATAATTCTAATGAAACTTTAAAGCTTGGGAAAAAACTGGGATTAGCTCTTAAACCTGGAGCAATAATTGCGTTAAATGGTGATTTAGCAGCAGGAAAAACTGTTCTTGCTAAAGGAATTGCTTTAGCTCTAGAGATAAAAGAGGATGTGACAAGTCCTACATATAATATTGTTTGCGAATATAGTGGAATTCTGCCAATGTATCACATGGATCTATACAGAATTTCTGATTATGATGAATTTGAAATGTTAGGTGTTGATCATCTTTTATATGGGAAAGGAATAACAATTATTGAATGGAGCGAAAGAATCTTAGATGAGCTTCCAGAAAATATAATAAATATTAATATAACTAGAGTTGATAACACTGATAAAAGAATTATTGATATAGAAGGAATTGAACTTTGAATAACATATTGGCAATTGATAGTGCAACTCAGGTTCTATCTATAACATTAAAACATGATATAAAATATTTTTATAAAGAGATTGAGGATGGGTTTAATCACTCTGAAAATATTTTACCTAGCATATCAGAACTTCTAAACAAGGCTAATATAGATGTTTCATTATTAGACCTTTTAGTTTGTACCAGAGGTCCAGGTTCATTTACAGGTTTAAGAATATCCATGGCTACACTTAAGGGATTTTCAACAGCTTTAAATATACCACTTGTATCAATTCCAACCCTAGATCTATATGCAGAAAATTGTGGGGAAAAGAGTGGAATTGTAATGCCTGTTATAGATGCACGTAAAAAAAGTTTTTACACTGCAATATATGAAAATAATTCTAAAATTACAAAAGATCTTGATTTAAACATGGATCAAATAATTGATATAACAAATAAGTTTGATAAAGTCATTTTAACAGGAAATGATGCAGAAATATTATATTCCAAACTTAATAACAAAGATAAATTTGACGTTGTTAATGGTAATAATTTATCACTTACACATAACTTAATTGATCTTGGAATTCTAATGTATAATAAATATGGAAGTGACTCAAAAGATCAAGGGCCGCTATATATAAGGAAAAGTGAAGCAGAAATACTTATGGATAAAAAAAAGAGTGAATAAATCACTCTTTTTTTATTTTAAGTCAGAAGTAAAATAAAATTTAATCTTAGGATGTTCCTCCAATATTCTGTCTAACATCCATTTTGATTGAGCTAAAAATATATATTGACCTCTAGTATCTATTGCCATTTTACTATCATAATATGCGATAAATTTATTTAAGGATTCTTTATCTTCGCTATCTATCCAACATGCTGTAGTGAAGTCCACTGGCTCAAATTTACAAGAAGCTTTATATTCATCTTCCATTCTAGCTTTGATTACTTCTAATTGAAGAGCACCAACAACTCCAACTAATTTTTGCTTAGTAGACATTTTTGTAAAAGTTTGAACAACCCCTTCTTCTCCAAGTTGATCTAAACCTTTTTTAAATTGTTTGTCTTTTAAGGGATCAGTATTGATTACAGATCTAAAAATTTGAGGTGCAAAACTAGGAATACCAACAAAATTAAATTTTTCTCCAGTAGTTAATGTATCACCAATTTTTAGTGTACCAGTATCATGTAAACCTACAATATCTCCAGGATAAGCTTTATCTATAATGCTTCTATCCTGTGCCATAAATGCTGTAGGATTAGCACTTTTATAAGTTTTACCTGTTCTTACTAATTGATACTGTTTATTTTTTTCAAAAACACCACTACATATTCTCAAGAAAGCTATTCTATCTCTATGATTTGGATCAAGATTTGCATGAATTTTGAATATTACACCAGAAAACTTTTCTTCATTTGCATGAACATCTCTTATATCACTCTCTCTTACAGTTGGAGGAGGTGCTATATCAACAAAACAATCCAATAATTCTTTAATACCAAAATTATTTATAGCACTACCAAAAAATAGAGGTGTTATTTTACCTTTAAGAAATTCTTCTTTATTAAATTTAGGATAAATTTCATTAATTAATTCAATATTATCCCTTAATTTCTTAGCCTCAGAACCGACTAATTCATCCAGTTTCTTATCATATATATCGGAAACTTCAATACTATTATCTGTTTGTACTCCATTAGGATCAAAGAAAACAAGTTTATTTTCATAAATACTATAAACACCTTTAAATCCCCTACCCTGTCCAACTGGCCAACTCATGGGGCATACTGAAATTTTTAATTCTTGCTCAACTTCATCTAATAGCTCTATAGGTTCTTTTCCTTCACGGTCAAGTTTATTTAAAAAAGTTATAATTGGAGTGTCTCTCATAGCACAGATTTCACAAAGCTTTTTTGTTCTTTCTTCTACACCTTTAACTGAATCGATAACCATTAATGCACTATCAACAGCTGTTAATGTTCTATAAGTATCCTCTGAGAAATCAGCATGTCCTGGAGTATCTAAAAGATTAACTCTCCTGTTCCTATAATCAAATCCCATTACAGAAGTAGATATTGAAATTCCTCTTTCCTGTTCCATTTTCATAAAATCTGAAACAGTACCTCTATTACTTTTATTTGACTTTACAGCACCAGCAGCGTGAATAGCACCACCAAATAGTAAAAGTTTTTCTGTTATTGTTGTTTTTCCTGCATCTGGATGACTAATTATAGCAAAAGTTAATCTTTTACTTATTTGTTCTTCTAATTCTGACATGGATTGAGTATATTATAAATGAGCTATTTCAACAATAGTTTCAAACTCTTTACGTATTTCAAATATGGACCATAGTATTGATGGAAATAGATTTAAATCTTTACTAGAAAATAATATATAATTTGAATTTTCCATAATTATAGTTTCTGATGATTCTTCATTGTAAAACAATCCATATTTTTCAGCTTTTCTAATTAATCTATTATTTGAATATTGTTCAATACTCCCATTACACAACAATAGAACAGTATTATTTTTCCAGTCAACCTTAGTATTCTTCTTTCCTTTTAATAATGGGCTAATGTTTGAAAGTTCTAAATATTTCTTAAATGAAAATCCATAGGTAAAAAAACAGTTATTTCTAACTAATTGGAATTCTTTTGTAAGGTTCAACCATTTAAGATTTTTAGTAAAATATGATATATCTAACTCGATAACATTTACATAACTATTTGCAATATAATTTGTAATACTTTTCTTTTCATTTTTAAATCCATATAAAAAATTACCTCTAATAAGTTTTTTAATTGAACAGCCATTAAAATTATCAACAAGTCCCGACAATACCAAAAAAATTGACTTCAGTTTACTGTCTTCTTCAACTATTACGTCTGAAGGTTTAAATTGTATAATTTTTGAGTTATTAATATTCGATTTAACATCTTTAAAATTTAATTCCTCAAGTAATGTTTCTGCTAAATCTTTTAAATAGTTTTTTGAATTTTCTATAAGGACTTCAGTATATCCAAAAGGTGTGGGATTTACAAAATGTGGATTACCACTTGTATCGATATCATGATTTAAATGACTTAAAATTATTTTATCGGATGTATCATGAGTAAAATCATTTGCATCCCCATGAACAACTCCCCCACCGGAATCAATTCTTTTTAAATTTGAATATTCAAAATAATTATTAAACCAAGTGTCAGCCCAGTCCTTTGTAATTAAACCACTTTTATCTGTATCAAGCATATAGTTCAAATCTTTTCTAGAAATAATATCTGTAATATGACCATATGTTTTATATTCATTATTAGCATTTTTACGTCTAAAATAAAATGTATTAGTCTCTATAGTATGAAATGAATAATATGGTTTAACTTCCATATCACCAATATCGTTCCATTTATCAATATTCAATGGTATAAAATCAATGAATTTTTTTAGTTCATCCTTTGTGATATTTAAAAGAGATTGAAATTTAATTTGAACAGATTTTATAACAATACCAGAAGAATAAAATTTTACTTTCCGATCAGAATTTAGCATAGAGAGTATTCCAGCAAAATGATCATCGTGGGAGTGTGTAACAAAAACACCTTCTATCTCTGAAGGAGTAACACCTAATTTACTTAAAAGGTCTAGTGATCCAGGACCAGAGTCGACTAAATATCTTTTACCTGCCGCTGTGATTAATGCACCCATACATGGGACATCTGGATTCCATCCATTACCATCACCAACAGTTGTAATACTAAAGTCGTTAAAATTTATAAAAGTATTATCAAGAGAATATGGTAATCCAACTCCTTTTGAATTATCATCTAAATTTAAATTAATAATTATTGATTCTTCTTTATATGTAAATCTGAAAATATTAATATTTGTTCTTTCTATATATAGGTCATCTTTTATTTTTGTTTTACCATTAATATAAACATTATTAATTATATCAAATTTTTTTTCAGGCCCTCTATGATAATCTCCCAATGCTAAAAATCTTTTACCGGTTTCGGCATTAACACCAGAATCAAAGATATCATCATCATTTAGTAGCCCATGCAAGCCACACCGTATATATTCATATTGATCAATTACTCTTTTTTCATCACCTATTAGTATGAATTTTTCATTAGTTCCATTGAAGGCAGCACCTTGAAAATATTGATGATGTAAAACAGGAAATTCTGAAAAATTTAAAAAATGAGAGTTTTTTACTGAAATGTCATTTAATAATATAGCATTAGGTCCACCAACTAAATTGAATCCATTAATCTTTAATGGTGGTGTTAGTCCTTTTTGCATAATAAATTTAATGCTATTTTCTGGACATCCGCAAAGTATACGGATATTAATTTCAGGTACTTCTAAATAGCACATCCCATTTGTAATTTCAGTTTTTTTCATTAAAAATATTATAGGTTTATACGAATAATAATACAACAACAAAAAAAAATTAATGTATAATTAAAATATGAAAAAATATATTATTGCCCTGGATCAGGGGACAACAAGTTCAAGAGCAGTTTTAATAGATAAAGACGGAGATATTGTAGATATTTCACAGTTAGAAATAGCTCAAATATACCCCCAAACTGGTTGGGTAGAGGAAGATCCTTTAGAAATTTTTAATAGTCAGCTTAAGGTCTTGAAAAATATAATTAAAAGCAATGGTTTACAAGAAGATCAAATAGATTCTTTAGGAATAACTAATCAGCGCGAAACTACTATTTT
Organism: Spirochaetales bacterium; assembly: GCA_016936295.1. Lineage (GTDB taxonomy): Bacteria > Spirochaetota > Spirochaetia > DSM-2461 > DSM-2461 > Thiospirochaeta. The sequence goes on from JAFGYD010000139.1 coordinate 7,728, forward strand.
ATGGAATAAATTTACAGGCTTACCGGTATATAATGGAATAGTATGGCAATGTAAAAGAAGTAAAAAATATTGTGATGAATTAGTAAAAAATGGATATAAGGATTATATTCATAATAAAACAGGCTTAATAATAGATCCGTATTTTTCCGCTACAAAAATAAAATGGATTTTAGATAATGTACCAGATGTAAGAGAACAAGCAGAGAAAGGAGAAATACTATTTGGAACCGTTGATACTTGGTTACTATGGAATTTAACAAAGGGGAAAAGTCATAAAACCGATCTTTCAAATGCATCGAGAACAATGCTTTTTAATATTAATTCATTAAAATGGGATGATGATCTGCTGG
>JAFGYD010000140.1 GCA_016936295.1 Spirochaetales bacterium
ACCGGTGTCTCTATTAAATTTTCAGCAGTTAATCCCTTAATTTCAGGTTCTGGCTCCACGCTTTCAATTTCAGTTTCAGAGAGAGGTGGTGGAGTAAAATTTATAACCTCAATCCTAACAGGTAGAACATCACCAGTAGTTAAATCAAGTTTTTGACCAGCAAGAGGATCTATTAATATAAAAATTCCATCTTCAGGGATTCTTGAAACAATTTTTACATTTACCGAATCATCAGAGTAAGGTAATTTTATATTTACAAAGGTACCTAAAGGAAAAGCATTACAACCTCCTAGTAAATAATCCTCAGTATCTGAGTATTTATTAAAAAAAGTATTGCTAGCTACAGAAAGATTTCCTGAATATGTGGATTGAGAAAATAACGAATTCCCAATAAATATTGATAATAGTAAAAGTAAAATCTTTTTATTCATGAATTACAGACTCCTAAAATTTATATCGGACAATTGATTATTATACTTAAGATATGATTTTAATGTATTGTTTTTATTTACAAAAATCAACATAATTTCTTTATGAACCGAGATGAGCAAAACAAGTTGATATATTCAGGAAAATTTATGCTCCCTTTGGATTATGCAACAAAAAAAAGTTACAAAATCCTTATCTACCGTTCAACAATTAAGTATGGGAAGATTTTAAAAATAGAAATACCTCCACTTCCAGAAAACTATAAAGTTATAACATACAAAGATTTACCTGGTCGAAATTTTATAAAGCTTGAAGAGTATAAAATCCCTGTATTAGCAAAAGACAAGGTTCATTACATTGGAGAACCTATATTACTTTTGGTTGGGCCTAAAATTGCTGAGTTAAAGTTACTATATAAACAGATAAATGTTATCTATGAAAATATTGAAATAAGTGAACCTGAAATTTTTTATACAAAAAGTGTGAATATTGGGACTTCCGAAGTAGTTAAAGATGTTATTGAAAATTACAAAAGTTTAACCGGTTATATAAATACCCCTTCATGGAATATAGATTCTAAATTTCCACATGGTTCTTTTTCTAAAAGAGATTCGGATATGCTCACAAATTATGTATCAACAATTTGGACAAGTAAATTAACTGAAAATATACAGGCTATAACTGAGTACGATGAAAAAAAAATAAATATAGTGTCTCCTGTAATAACCGGGGAATATGAACACTCACTTTTAGAAAATTTTACATCTGCAATATTTACGAGTTTAGCAGCAAATATTCTTAAAAAAAATGTTTTATTTGCTCCCACTTCTGAAGATCATTTTTTATATTCATCCCAGATTTATGGATTATCATTTTTATGGAAAATAAACTTCAATGATAGCAATATTATTCAAAACATAGAAATAAACATTAAAATGGATTGTGGCGCTTATCCTATATTTGTTGAAGAAAAAGCATTAAGAATAATTCATGGAATAACTTCATTTTATAAACATAGGAATATTAAAATAACTGTAACGGCTTATAGAAGTTTTAATCCTCCTTCCGGGATTTCCGAAGATTTATACCAATCTGATGCACTATTCTTTTCAGAAATCCTGAATAATAAAATTATTGCAGAATCTGGTGCAGATCAATTAAAATGGCGTTTAGATAATTTATTAAAAAAAGGGTATAAAAACTCATCAAACAGTGTAATAAGAAGAGAAATACCTCTTTATGATATGCTTAAAAATATTGGTATATTATCTGATTTTTCCAGGAAAAATTCATCAATAAAATTATCTAACAATAGAAAATCAAGTATAATTCATCACTCTATAAAAAGAGGTATTGGAATTTCTGTAGGATATAGCGGAAATAATAATATATCTAATAAAAAAGATTTTAGTAGTAGTTCTATAACAATTCAACTTGAAAAAAATAATAAAGTCGACGTTTATGGAAATTTTTTAATTTCTAATTTAGAAATATATAATGAATGGATGAGTGTTATTATTTCAATACTCGATGTAAAGGAAGATGACATTACATTCTTTTCAACAAATGAATACAATACACCTAATTTTGAAAGTAAAAATATTAATATAATAACACCTCTAATTAAACAGTGTTGCGAAGATATTAAAAGTAGAAGATTTAAAGACCCTCTACCTCTAAAAAGTATTAAATCGGTTCGAAGGAAACCAGGGAATGTTTGGGATCCTGAAAAATGGAAGGGATCACCTTATAAAACCAGCTCTTTTGCAGCATGTGCCGTTGAAGTTGAAATAGATAAGCGTAAGTTAATCCCTATTATTAAAGAAATTTGGTTAGAAGTAGAAGTAGGAAAAATATTAAATAAAAATTCTATCTTAAAAACCTTAAACAGGGATATAAATAGGACAATAAAGTGGCTTATGGAGTCAAAACCTCATATGGAAAATGGAAAGTGGGATAGGAATGATTTTTATAATAGAACATTTATTTATGCAAAACCTGTAATTCATATATATATAAATGAGAGTATAAAAGGTAAAACATCGGCAAAGGGTATAGGGACTTTAGTTAGAAATACACTTCCATCGGCTTTTATTCAAGGAGTAAGCCAGGCTTTATCCGCAAAAATAAATAGTTTTCCAGTTTCAAGGGATAAAATATGTATGGAGTTAAAAAAAGATGAAGTTTAATATAGATTTAAATGGTAAGGAGTATGAAGTAGATGTTCCGTCGAATTTAAGACTTTCTCAGCTTCTTGGAATGGTTATGACAAGAAAAAGTGTTAAGCATAACTGTGGAACTGGTAGATGTGGTTACTGTTTAGTATTAATTGATAATACACCTATTTATTCATGTCTATATCCTGCATACAGGGCACAGGGGAAAAAAATTATAACTCTGGAAGCAATACTTCAAAAAAGTGAATATTCTAATATTATTAAGGGTTTTGAACTTGCAAATGTGGATCTATGTCCAAACTGTGCACCAGCAAGAATACTTTTAACATATCATCAATTAGAAAAAAATAGAGAACTTACAGGCGAAATGATAGAGAATATAATAGATACTATTACATGCGATTGTACCGATGTTTCTTCATTAAAAGAGGCGTTGTATCTAGCTGCGAACTTTTATAAAGGTGATTTTGATTGATTAAGAAAGGGACAAGATTCTATACTCCAGATACTCTCTCTGAACTAAAAGAGATTATATATAAAGAGCAGGAAGTTAAATTACTTGCAGGCGGTACATCTCTTTTTAGAAAAATAAATGGTGATACACTAGTTCTCCCTGGAGTTATTATTCTTTTGGAAAATATACCAGAGTTAACAAAGGAAAATAGAACAGAAAGATACTTTGAGTTTGGTTCCATGATTACAATTCAAAATATAATTGATAATTGTAAAAGAAATTTTGCACCTGTACTTATAGACGCCCTTGAAAAAAATGCCCCCTTCCCTGTTAGAAACATATCAACAATTGGTGCTGCAATTGCCAATAATGATATAAAATCTGATTTACTCCCTTTATTTTATGTATTTAATGTAAAGGTAGAAGTTATCAATCTACGGGATAAAAAGATAAAAGCGAGATGGGAATCCCTTACCCAGTATTTATCAACACAGGATAATAGAGGATTGCATTTAATTACCAGGGTAAGAATTCCTCTAATAAATCCAGCCTACTACCAATATTTTAAAACTGGGTTTAAATATAATTTATTCAATGAAATTTCATTTGCAGCTATAGCCGACTTAGAAAAAGGAAATATTTCATCACTATCTATGGCTTTTAATATTAATAACAAAAAGATAATAAGAACAAAGGATATTGATGCAGAACTTATTGGAAAACATATACCTATAGGATTAAAATCCAGAGAAGCATTAATTCAAACTTTTAATGATAACCTAAATAGAATTGAAGGTTTAGAAGATTATCAAAAGTTTCAAATGATCCAGATTATACTACACTTTCTGGAAGCATTTTAATATAATCACAACCCACAGGAGATAAAATGAAGGAATTTGTACATCTGCATAACCATTCAGATTACTCACTACTCGATGGAGCAGTAACCATAGATGGCCTAATTGAAATGGCTAAAAAATATGAAATGAAACACCTTGCTTTAACAGATCATGGAAACCTTTTTGGTTCTCTTCGATTTGAGCAAGCCTGTAGAAACGCAGGTATAAATCCAATTATAGGATGTGAAGTATATGTAGCACCTGGAAGCAGGCAGGATAAAGATTCAAACAAAAGAAAATATTATCACATGATTCTTCTTTGTAAAAATGAAAAAGGGTATCAAAATCTAACAAATCTAGTATCCCAGGCTTTTATTGATGGATTTTATTATAAACCAAGAATTGATGATGAATTATTAGAAAAATACTCCGAAGGTTTAATTTGTACAACAGCTTGTCTAGCTGGAGAAATTTCGCAGCATATATTAAATGATAATTACGAAAAAGCTAAAGATAGAGCACTTTATTATAGAAATCTTTTTGGTGATGATAGCTACTACCTTGAAATAATGAACCATGAACTTGAGGATGAAATTAAAGTTCGTGATGGGATGGTAAAACTCTCCAAAGAGACAGGAATACCACTTGTTGCAACAAATGATATACACTATCAGTTAAAAGAGCATGCAAACGCACAGGATATATTAATTTGTATAGGTACAAATAAGAAAAAAAGTGAAGCAAAAAGAATGCAGATGCATGGCTCTCACCTCTATTTTAAATCTCCAGATGAGATGTATGAACTGTTTAAAGATTATCCTGAAGCTATTGAAAATACTTTAAAAATTGCAGAAATGTGTAATGTTTCAATCCCACAACCAGGACCAATTCTCCCTGATTATGAAATCCCAAGTGAATTCGAAGATCAAAAAGCATACTTGCAGCATATAACATGGGAAGGTGTAAAAAAAAGATATGGAGAGATTACACCTGAAGTAAAAGAAAGAACAGAGTACGAGCTTGGCATTCTTTTAGGAATGGGTTTTGAAGGTTATTTTTTAATTGTATGGGATTTTATTGACTGGGCAAAAAGAAATGGAATTTCAGTTGGACCAGGAAGGGGTTCTGGTGCAGGATCAATAATTGCCTATGCAATAGGTATTACAGATATTGATCCATTAAAATATGAACTACTTTTTGAGAGATTTCTTAACCCGGAAAGGATATCAATGCCCGATTTCGATGTTGATTTCTGTTTTGAAAGAAGACAGGAAGTAATAAACTATGTAACAGAGAAATATGGACGGGACCAGGTTGGAGGTATTTGTACATTTGGAACCCTAAAAACAAAGGCTGTATTAAAAGATGTGGCTAGAGTTTTAGATATTCCATTTGCAGAATCAAATACTATTTCTAAATTATTACCCGAAGGTAAAACACCGGATGGAAGAAAAATTAATGTACCTGTAGCACTGGAAATTACACCCGAATTACAGGAATACTATAACCGAGGTGGAATATATAAAGAATTATTCGATACTGCAGCAATTTTAGAGGGAATGAACAGACATGTTTCCACACACGCCTGTGGTATGGTTATAGGAAAAACTAAGTTAACAGATTATGTTCCCTTATATAAAGATCAGAAGTCTGGAGCTGTATCCAGTGAGTTCACAATGGATATTATTGAACCTTGTGGTTTGGTAAAGATGGACTTTTTGGGACTAAAAACCCTAACCCTACTATCCAATACCGAGCGTTTGGTGCAAAAACATAAGCCGGACTTTAAGGTTGATGAAGTCCCTATAGATGATAAAACTACATATAAAATGTTACAGGAAGGGAAAAGTAGTGCAGTTTTCCAATTTGAATCTGCAGGTATGCAGGATATTCTAAGAAGAGCTAAACCGGATAATATAGAGGATTTGATTGCTTTGAATGCTTTATACAGGCCTGGACCAATGCAATATATCCCTCAATTTATTGATTCTAAAACAGGGAAAATGGAGATACAGTATCCTGATCCACTACTGGAAGAAACTTTAAAACCAACATACGGTGTTATTGTTTACCAAGAGCAAGTTATGAAAGTTGCCCAAATAATTGGTGGGTTCAGCCTTGGTAAAGCGGATATTCTACGACGTGCAATGGGTAAGAAAAAAGTAAAAGAGATGGATAAAATGAAGGTGGAGTTTGTTAAAGGTGCCAAGGAAAATGGTCATACCGAAGAACATGCATCTGAAATTTTTGATATGCTAGTACCCTTTGCCGGATATGGTTTTAATAAATCCCATGCAGCAGCCTATTCAGTAGTTGCATATAAAACTGCATATTGTAAAGCTAACTATCCAGCTGAATTTATGGCTGCCAACTTAACTAACGAAATATCAAATCCTACTTCATTTGCCGATTATTTAGCAGAGACAAAAGAGATGGGAATTGAACTTGCTCCACCGGATATAAACGATTCTGAAAAATATTTTACAGTAGTAGATGGTAAGATAGTTTATGGACTTACAGGGATGAAAGGAATTGGTTCTGCTGCAGTTGATTCTATTATATCAGCAAGGGAATCTAAGGGTAAATTTAAAAACTTTGAGGACTTTATAGAAAAAGTTGAATTAAGAACAGTAAATTCCAGGGTTTTAGAAGTTTTGGTTACCTCTGGATTGTTTGATAAGATAGAAAAGCATAATAGAGCAACAATTATGCATAATGCGGAAAAAATAATAAATTCAGTTCAAAAAAAACAGGAAAGTACACAGTTTGGACAAGGTTCTCTATTTGGAGATTTAGAGGAACAGATCTTCCCAGAAATAATATGGGAAGAAATCCCTGAATACCCGGAGAAAGAACTTCTTCAAATGGAAAAAGAGAATATTGGTTTCTTTTTCTCTGGACACCCTATGGATAAATTTAAAGACCAGTGGAAAAGAACCGTAAATTTAAATTTATCAAATATTAAAACTGCTTCACAGGACAAAATTTACTCAATACTAGGCATGATTAAAAACCCGAAATCCATCACAACAAAAAATGGTAAAAGGATGGCATTTGCCGATTTAGAAGATTACAACGGAACAATTGAATTAGTTCTTTTTGCAAAGAAATTTGAACAGTATGGTTACCTTCTTCAACCCGATGCAGTTCTAGGGATTACTGGATATGTAGACACAACACGGGATAAACCATCATTTAAAGTTGAAGAGATAAAAGACCCCGCTGAGTTAAAAGAGATAATAGCTCCGGAAGTTCACATGGAATTTCACAGTGAAGATATGACAGAGGATGAACTTGAAGGTTTAAGAAATTTTATTATGGATAACAAAGGGAATAGCGATGTATTTTTTCATATAAAAAGACCGAATATAAATAAAGAATTTGTTATAAAAATTTCAAGCCAATTAACTATAAATGGAGGGGATACAACATTAATTGACTTAAGAAGACTACCCAAAATTAAAAATGTCTGGAGAGAGTGATTTTAAATAAAAATAGTATGCCTGTATTGTAATTGCAGAATTTACTTCAGTTCCACCAACAAGGTTGTGGAACTCCTCTACAGGCATTATTACTGTCTCTATCTCTTCGTGTTCATCTAAATCCTGATTACTAATCTTTTTCAAATTACGACCAATATAGGTAGATGTTTTATTTGTCATAAATGCAGGATTTGGATTAATGCTACCTGCTAATATTATTTCTCCAATATATCCAGTCTCCTCTAGTAACTCTCTTTTTGCGGTTTCAAAGGAGTCCTCGTTTGGGTCAACCATACCTGCTGGGAATTCAAGGGTTATTGAGTCGCTTCCATGCCTATACTGCTTAACTAATAAAAAGCATTTTTTACCATCTTCATTAACTATCTCGGGAACAATAGTGACCCAGTTTGGAGAATTTACTAAGAAAAAATCACCTTTTTTACCTGTAATTGAACTCTCCCGTTCTACCAAGTCAGTTTTAAAAATTCTATAATCTCCTAAACTAACTCTTTTTAATGTTTTCCATTTTTTTATCATAACTCCTCCCTTGGATATTTACCAACAAATCCACTGCTATTTTTTAAATAGTAGAAGTCATTATCAATTTTATCAATATAATCCATATTTAATGGTATTTTTCCTCCACCAGATGGAATATCTACTGCATAAAGAGGCATTGCAATACCTGAAACTTCACTTCTTAACTCCTTCATTAATAAAAGACCTTTAGAGATAGGAACCCTAAAGTGAGAAGTCCCTTTAGCTAAATCACCTTGAAAGATATAGTAAGGTTTAATATTAAAATCCACTAATTTATGGCTTAATTTTTTTAAAACAGGAAGTGAGTCGTTTATATCCTTTAGTAATACCGACTGATTTAATAGATGTATTCCACTTTGATTTAGCAAACTTGTAGCTATTTTTACCTCGTTTGTTAACTCATCCGGGTGGTTACACTGTAAAGAGAGCCATACAGGTGCTGCTTTTTTTAAAATATCTGTAACTTCTATAGTAATTTTCTCTGGATCAACAATAGGAACCCGTGTTCCAATTCTTATAATTATATCTGGTCTACACTCTTTAATTTTTGAAAGAAGATATTCAAGTCTAGCAGGTTTTAATGTAAGAGGATCCCCTCCACTAAGAAGAATCTCATGGACATTTGGGTTATCGCCTAAATAAGCACAAGCATCCTCTAAATCCCTATTAGTAAATTCATTTGAATTACTCTGTATAAAATCCCTTCTAAAACAGTGTCTACA
>JAFGYD010000024.1 GCA_016936295.1 Spirochaetales bacterium
GATCATCTTCATCATTTAAGTGTAGTTGGGTGTCAACAAATGTATTCTCGTGGGTTCCTCTAACATCGAATCCACCGCAGGTATATGAAACTCCGCTACAAAATGTCTCTGTCCCAGGCTGATTAACTCTAATTAAATAGTGAAGCCACGGCTCAGGGGTATAAGGGTTTGTTATTACAAATTTTGAATTGGAATCAAATCCACCATATTTATTCATTTTATCTCCATTCTAATCAGGGCATCCTCAACAAGGACTCTTCCCTCTTTTTTTAAACCATAAATTACACTGTAAAAATCCGAATCGTTTACTGAACTACCATTTTTTAAATTAAATAAATTTTGTAACGCATCCATTTCAATCTCTTTTTCTTTTAAAAGAATTTCCAAAATTTTTAATTCGTGCTGATACTCTTTTCTATTCGAGTTTTTCATTGTTTTAACATGATTGTCCCGTAACATTATTCCAATTGGGAGTAGTTCATTTTCCAGTTTTTTATCGCATTTTATATAGACTGCACACTTATCTTCTGTTCCTGAATTTCTACAAAATATTGCACCTAGTTGCTTATTCTCTTTATCAATAGATGCATAAAGCATATTTCTATCTTCTTTGTCGTGAAAACAAAAATTTAAACCTCTTTCCATCAACTCTTTAGATATAATTTCTCTATCCTGATTCCAAACTTCAGACTCTTTGAAAAAAAGTGTTTTATCTACAAAATATGTGTAAAATGTTTTACTAAAACCAGATTCGTATGGCTCAAATGCATCAAAACTATTAAGTTTCAATGTTTTTATTGCAACTAGAGTTGATAAACCAGTTAATAAACCGTTACCAGACCTTAATTCTACAGAACTACCTGTTTTTGATACAAATTTAGTAGGTAAAATTAAATGACCCGATGATTCTAACCCTAATAAAACTTCACCATCTTTATATGCACCTATCCATTTATCACCAACACTCACAATTGGTGTTTCTAAACCTAATTTACTTTTTGCAGAATAGGCTGTCATAATATCAGATTCTACAGTTGTAATAAAATTAAGGCCTTTAAAATCACTGTTTTCCAATTTTAAATATTGTGCAATTAAATACCCTGACTTATCACCATCTAATACCAAAACTCTATCTGAATCCCTTTGGTATAAAAGAACAAATCCTCTATCACCATCACCATCAAGTACAATTCCATATACAGTTTTTAAGGATTTCCTCCCAAAATCAAAAACCGATTTTACTATTTGTAAAGATGAATTATAGTCACTTTCCAGGTAGATCTCTTTCCCTTCAATTTCTGCAACTCCGCACTCTTTATTAATATTAAATCCAGTAGGTTTACTATTTATACAGATAAAATCCAAATCATATTCCTTAAGTAACTTTAAGGAAATATTATGATATGCTCCGTTAGCAGTATCTAGAATAATTGTACAGTCATTTAATATAGGTGTAATATTGTTAGGCAGAATGTTTTTCATAAATGTTACTGCTTCAGATTCAATATTATAAAAAGTATTAGAAAACCCATTATACTCTTTAATCCCATTAAAATATGAGTGTAGGACATAGGCTGCATGTGAATAATCACCTACCAAATCCTCGGGTAATATTTTACTACCTTTTAAAAAAAATTTTACTCCATTTTGATTCGATGGGTTATGGGATGCAGTTAAAGCAGCTCCTCCAAGATATTCATTATGTAAAATTTTATATGGAATAAATGGTGTAGGAAGAGTTCCTATATCAACTACTTCGAACCCAGCCTTATTAAAGCCTGAAATCATTGAATTATTTAATGCCCAGTTTGTAACAACATCTCTTCCATCGTTACCAACACATAGTGTATCCCCAATTTTCCCATATCCACTATTTAATAACAAATCAGCATAACCGTAGGATGTTAACTCCAGTAAAGTGGGTGTTAAAATACCATCTTTAATGTATGAAACAATTGGGTCTAGTTCAGAATCCGTCGAGATCTTGCCCCTCATTCCATCGGTTCCCATAAATGTGAATCTGGATAGATTTAAAGACTCTTTAACTCTATGTTCATTACTTCCAGAAAATTTTTTATATAAATTTACACCTTTATAAATATCGAACACTACAGGATTTTCTACAGAGTTTAAATAGACAGAATTTAAAATTGAAATTAATATTTCATAGTCATCATCTTTAAAATAACTGGAATTTATTTCTAAAAGATCTTGATTTGATAATAGCCCACCCCTAAAAAGGGGTGTAACTATATATATTTTTCGATCTTCAAGATTTTTTAGAGTATCATAACTATTATTTATTAAAGATTTAAAAATCGATAGATCCATCATTTAACCCATAACAACTTTAACATTCAAAACACCACCATTAAGTAGTGTTAATGGAATTAAATTCCCTTTAATATCAACACCATTTGCTGTAATACTTTTTATACCCTTTTCAACTCCATTAGGATTTTCAAAATTTACATTTACTGTCGTATCTCTAAATGTTCTGGTGGCTGAAAAGTTTTTCCAATCTGGTGTAACACATGGATCTATAATTAAACCATTAAAATCTCTACGAATTCCATACACCCAATCAATTAAAACACCAAGTCGTGTAGGAGCAGTTCCTGTTAACCATGTATGTCCCGCTTTTCCATGATCATTGGATGCTGGACCTGAACAGTATTCCGGATATACAAATCTTTCTGCAGCATAATTATAAGGATCTTCCGATGAGCATACAGATGGTAATGTTTTTATATATATATCATGTGCTTTTTTACCATATCCAAACTTGCATAAAGAAGCTATATACCATGATTCTAAATGTCGGAATTGACCTCCATTCTCTTTTTTACCAGGTGCATTTCTTTTCCAAGCTTGTCCATCGACAGGAAGTTTACCATTTATCATAATAGTATCACCCTGGCAAATTGCTATTCCATACTTATCGTCAAGGTCTCTTTCACATGATTCCACACACTTATCAAACCTGTCTTTATTTGCAATCCCTGAAAAACCAGCCCATGCAATAGGTTCAAAAAATGTAAAACCATCGGTTTGGGAATTCCCCATGTCTTCTACTTCGTCTATAATATCGTCTAAACTTACACCGGAAAGGCCCATATCTAATTTACTTAAAACAGATTTATAATCTTTAGGTGCTAATGCTCTAATATAGTGTCCTTTTTTATCTATACATCTCTCTTCAACCGATGATTTTACTATTTCAGCTCTTCTGTTGTATTCTGTAATTAACTCATCTTTAATACCTACAGTCTTAAATAGTTCTACCATATCATTTAAAGCTTTAAATAACTGTTGTGCAGCCATAGTCGAAGTATGAGTAAAAAGTCCTGACAAATCGTCATTCCAATCGGCCATTAACATATAAGGAAGACCGTTATCAGACATTTTCCAAACTTTTTCTATGGCAACCTCTAAATGCGCTAAAAGAGTATCTTCTTTTTCATCTATATATGGAACAACTTCGTATAAGATATTGGTATCACCCGACTCTTTGATATATTCCCAAACAGCATAAATAAGCCATAATGGATCGTCACAAGTAACAAAATCCTTATTACCTTCGGCAGAAACAAAGAAATTGTGGTAAACAAACCCATCGGAAAACATCTGTTTTGCAGTAAATAAAATTAGACCTTTAGCCTGTGCAGGATTATATGGAAGTAGTGCTAAAATATCCTGTAGAATATCTCTAAACCCATATCCATACTCAAAACCGGAGTGGAATCGGGATTTCATTCTATTTAACAATGCTACCATTTCGCATTGGTATTGTAGCCATTTGTAACTAGGAACTAACTCTTTATCAACTCCTTCAATATTTATTTGTAGTTTTGATATCTGTTCTAACCAGCCATTTTTTACTATGTTGAATTTCTGCCATGCATTTTCAGGATTCAAAATATCATTCAAATAATTTTTTACAGATGATTTGTTATTTAGATAGTAATCCTCTGTAGAAGGCGTTAAAAGAACAACAACAATCTCTTTTTCTTCTCCTGCTTTTAGTTCAAATTCATTTTTTAATGTTGAAAGTGCAGAACATAACTCATGAGCATCTCTATTAGGAAGATCTTGATTATATACGACTGCGTCTGGATTCCCCATTGTATTTGTATGATGGCCAACAAATTCGTCATACCTTGTAGCTGCCTGATTATTTATTAAAGATGATGTATGAACAGCTACTTTCCCAAACATATAGTTTGTTTTTTCAGGATCAGATTCAAAGGATCTACCATACCCATATCTCCATACTACTCCGTTTAACTCTTTATCAACTAAAGCGCCACCCATCATTAAAGTATTAAAACCAGAAAACTGAACATCTCTGGCATCACCAATATTTATAGGATTAACATTAAACATTGATATTTTCTTTAATTCCCTGGAATTATTTTTTAACTTTATTATCTGTACCATACCGTCGTAGTCATCTGGCACAAAACAGGTAGTTTCTACTTCAATATTCCTATATGAAGTAATATATTTCACATAACCAAATCCAAATATAGTCTCTAAAGTCTGGTCTGAATGGAGTGTTGGGTACCATGTATTTGTGAAATATGTACCATCTTCCAAAGCAAAATATGCATATGGACCAAGTAATCTTGTTTTATATGGATCTTCGTGTACAAATCCATTAACAATATCCCCTTCCTGTGTTCCTATTCTTGCAAAAGAAGTACCATTACTTGTAAGCCCCCAACATAAGGTATCTGTAGGTTTCTGGTTTCTTCTTGCTAGAAGCATTAACCATGGCTCTCTAGTCATATCTCCATGCTTTTCATTAATAACAACTTCATAATGTTCATTAAATTTAAACTGCCCATTATTTCTTAATACCTGATTCATTCTATCTCCGTATTTATTTTATTTTATTTTCACGTAAAAAAGTATACATATATTACAATTGAAATAATTATCAGTCAAGTTTTAACGTTAAAATTTACAAATTATTTATATATTCAATACTTTGCAAGATATGAGATTCGTCTTCGAATTCCAAAATCCATAATGGGACTTCAATGTTATTATTAACAATTGCTTTATATATATTATTGTAAGGAATTACACCTGAGCCAATTGGGCACCAAGACTCTCTATTTTGAGAATTGTTATTCACATCTATTAGATGAGCGTACATTCTATAATTTTTAAAGTTATTTAAAATTCTCTCTGTCTCTTTAAAAGGATCAATTTCTTTTGCAATATTATCTTTAAAAAGCCTTGGAAAATCAATTAAAGGAAAGAAGTCCAAACTATTACAAAAATCAATAGTTTCTAAGTAATTGTTAATAATATCTTTTGCTTTTAAACCAGAAGATAGATCGTAAAAATTTTCTAAAAGCGGGGTAATTCCCAGTCTATTTAATTCTGATATTACATTGTAACACTCTACTGGTGATATTTTTGGATTGTGGTGATATACAACGTATTTTCTATTACTTTTAATTTTTTTTATAATACTAATTTCTAGCATATCTAAAGAACTATTATCGAGTGTATGATTTGAGTGAAAGATGATGTTTAAATTATAATTATTTATTTGATCTATTTTCCCCTGGTCAAAACCATTGCCAATGTATATTTGGCATGATTTTACACCTAGTTTTTGGGTTATTTCCATAGAATATATTGGATCCCAATTATGATTACTTGAAAGAGCAGTTGATAACGAAAAATTCTTCATACAGTCAAGTTATACTTAAAAAGTTTTATTTTCAAGATTTGAGAGATTCGAACTCTATTTTAGAGTTTATCCAGATAATCTAAGGATAAACCTGTAACTTTAGAAACAAAAGATTTTTCTGCACCTTCATCAAGTAGTTTTCTTGCCACTTTAAGTACACCTTGCTCTAATCCCTGCTCTAATCCTTCTTCTCTTCCCATAGATAATCCATCTTTTTTAGCTTTTTCAATAGAATAGTTTACTATATGTATAAACTCCTTCCTTTTATATTGGATTTCCAACTCCTCTTCGGTTAGACCAGCTTTATTTGCAACATCAAGAGCTTGTTTTACTGTTGGAAAGAAATTTTCTGGAATATATTCAAGACTACCAGCTTCTTTAATAAAATAGATCCACTGATCCTTTATATCAATTAATTCCTTAATTTCTTTTTTAAATTTAGGTAACTCAATAAATATTAGTTCAATATCATCGGTATAATTAATAAAAGAAATTTTCTCTAACAATTTAAATCTGGTAATTACAGAATCACTTTCTGGAAACATATCAAAATCTACAATGGTTAAAGCAATTACAGGATTTAAAAATGTATAATCATCGGCTTTTTTTAAAGGAACAGAGTAATTTTTTGCAGCGTTATACAAAATTCTTTTTTCTAAACCAGGATGATTTAAAACTTGCATCTCTATTATAACTCTTGTTCCATCATCAAGTAATGCTTTTACATCCACATAAGTATCTTTCATTCCTTGTAACATAGGAATATTATATGGATCAACTATTTCTAAATTAGTAATTATTCTATTATGGGGGAATTCAATTAATGCATTTAAAAAACTTATTAATATTTCCTTATTCTCTACACTCCCAAATACCTTTTTAAAAGCGTAATCTGTTCTTACATCTAAAAAATACATAATAACTCCTTTTTTCATTATCTACAAAATAACAAATACTATATAGTGTTAAATCATTTTAAAATTCAGAAATAAGGAAATTTTTATTTTACTAGCTTACTCTGTTATCAATTATAGGATTATCTGGATTATTCTGATCTAATTCCATTGCACTAAGAATTAAATAATGCTCTGAAGGTAATGAGTTCCAGAAATTATCGGGATATACCCAAACACCCAGTCTCTTCCATTTACGAGATTCTAATGGACCACGTAATACCTCTGGTTCATCTCCGTTAGACATTGTGTATTCTCTTTTAACACTTTGAAGAGAAACACCATTAATTCTACAAAACTCAGTTACTCCAGTGACTCTTAACCCATACTTTTCGGGATTATTCCCAAAGGGAGTGCCTTTATAAAGTTGAAATTCACTTGCAGTATGAGAGTGTATCCAATCACGATTTTCCTGTAAGAAGTTGTAAGTTTCTTCTGCTGCAAAATCGTTAGAGCCCGGTAAACCAAAAATCATTAAGGCCTGATTTCTAATTCCAGCATCGGAAGAATCCTTAAGAACCCTGGAAACTTCTTTAGGATTGGTCCCTTTTTGAGCAATATCAAGAAGTCTTGCATTCCCAGACTCAACCCCCCAGCTAATCCATCTGCAACCAGACCTTGATAAAAGAACGAGTAGATCTTTTGTCATATCCTCGGCTGGTCGACCCATAAAAGTATATCTTATTGATAGATTTCTATTTAAAATCTCTGTTGCAAATGGTTGTAAAAACTCTGCATCTAAATATTGATCGGTTACATAAAAATATTTTGCACCATAGGCTTTACCATAATCCTGTAGCATATCAACAGCCCTGCTTGGGGTTAAGCATCTATATTTACCAAAGGAAAAATTATGGGCACAAAATCTGCATCTTCTCCATTTACATCCTCTGGAAAATTGAACTGGAAGCACGGGTTCGGGATTGAAATAATTATTTAAATTAGTCCATGAAAAATCTGGTATCGATAGTTCGTTCATTGCTGGAACAATTGTCTGTTTTTCGTTAATGATAGTACCATTAACTCTTTTATATAATCCTGGAATTACTGCTTTATTACCATCTTTTATAAAAAGTTCAATAGATATCTCACCTTCCCCTGTAAAAACTCCATCAATCCAGGGTGCTAATTCCATAAATTCTATAGGGTCTACAATAAGAACTGATGCACCTCCAATATATATTTTTTTAAAACCTTTTGTATTAACCCATTTAGTAAACCCAAGAGTAAAAAGTAATTGATCTGGAAATAGACAAGAAAACATTATAGGATCATCATTGTTAGGAATTTGTTCTAACAGATAATTAAATAGAATTAATACATCATTACTAAGTATTTCTTTATCTAACCATTTCCTAATTCCATCTAAATATAGATCAGTTTCCCGTTTTAAGATTTGCTGAGCAGGTAGTTGAGGTTCGTAATATCTTCTTAAAAAAGGACCTGATTCACCCTTTACAAATTGCTTATAACTAATTAATTCATTGTTTAAATCAGTTAAATAATTCCAAAAACTTATGTTTAAATCCGTTACTACAAGTTTATTTAAACCTAGTTTTGTATCTATATGAGACTTTAAAAAAGAGACACCTAATGGTACACAAGATGGAGAAGCAATTGGTGGAAATATAAGGTTAATCATGATTAATATTACTCCTTTGGAATGCTCATTCCAAAATATTAATCATGAATTATCACTATAAAATTAACTATGTCAATTAGTAAAATTGAACATTTATAATAGGGCGTTTTTAATAGCATTTTCGACAGCAGCCATTATAGCTTTACTTGTAGCTGTAGCACCGGAAACAACATCAACCACTGTATTTTGTTCTTTAACTATTAATAATGGAATGTACTTTATTGGTGTTGAATAGTATTTTGGACCAACCTCATTGTGATCTGTAACTTTAACAGAAACAATGTCTCCTTTTGTTACAACAATTTCAACTTTTAATTCAGGGCTAAAACCTGTGGCTACGCCTTCATAGATTCCATCGGGTATATTCATTGTGGATATATCAAATCCCTCTGGTATAGAATATTGTGCGCTTCCGTGATGTCCTGCTTTTTTGGGTCCTATTGCACTAATAGCACTTACTGCAACAAAAATTATTAAAAGTATTAAAATTATTTTTTTCATTTTATCTCCTTTTTTTTCAAAACAAAGCTATATGATAAACACCCATCTACAGGGCAGTTTTTTATACATTCTAAGCAATTAATACATTGCGGATCTCTAACATTTTCTATTGTTGATATATTTATGCTAACTGGACAATTTTTATCGCATTTGTTGCAGTTAATGCAATTTGAATCATTTCTTTTTATTGTGAATATTCTTAATATGCTTAGTGCTCCGTACCTTGCACCTTCTGTACAAAGATAGCGACAAAAAGGTCTATCTATAAACAATCCCATTATTAGAATAAAGGCAAAAACTACCCAGGATGCTATAGATATAAACTTATAATTCCAACTCAATACTCCAGAAAAAACCATATAAGGACTATCCAATAGAAGTGCAAAAGAGAATCCAAAAAATACAAAGATAAATAATATATATCTGGAAAATTTAATTATTCTCTCTATTTTTTTAGGTACTACTATTTGGGGAATTTTTAACATTTTACTTATCTTGCTTATCAGGTCTTGGGCAAAACCGAAGGGACATAACCATCCACAAAAAAAAGACCCGAATAAAAGGGATGAAATTAAAAATATAATGAACATTGTGTAATTTACAGTTACTAAACCTAAGACCGACAATAATAAAAATGAAATTTGAATAAGTTTTCTAATCATTTTTCAAATATATCAGATAATTTAATCTGAATGGTGAATAGAATGTAAATTTTTTGTAAACTTTGTAAAAAGATACACTTTTAATAATTGCGATTTAATTTTTTGTAATTTAACATCAGATTCCTTTTTAGAAAGATATTTGTAAAGTTTAAAAGGATTATTAATTGTTACATTACAATTGTTATGGATATACCTTACAACTGGAATGCCAATTGGTTCGTATATATTTATGAAAATAAAACAATTTCCTCCTTCTGGAGTTACTTTTTAATGGTATACCAGAACTAATTTATTATAAGATGTTTATTGTCTACCATGAACTCACTAAAAGTTGATACATAATAATCTTCATATGATGAAATGTATCGTCATAATGATATAAAACAAGATATCATATAAGCTATCATCACTTTGTAACAATATAAGAACTCGAAAATAAGAAAAAAGTCAAATTTATAGACTTACTTCATGTATGCATAAAGTATTTTGGAGAACCTAAAATAAGAGGAAGCCATCATATTTTTAAAATGCCCTGGAAAGGTGATCTAAGAATTAATATTCAGAAAGATGGTAATATGGCAAAAAGCTACCAAGTAAAAGCTTTTATTAAAGCCATAAGAAAAATGGAGGAAATTAATGGATAACATTGTTGAAAAGTATACTTATAGAATTGAGTGGGCGGAAGAAGATAAAACACATATTGCAAAATGTCTAGAATTCTCTTCCTTACTAGCTCATGGAGAGACTGGCCAAGAAGCATTAAAAGAAATGGAATTTGTTATAAGTGAAACTATTTCATGGATGAAAGAAGAGGGAGAAGCGATCCCTGAACCATTAAATGCAAAAAAATATAAAGGAAATTTAACTCTTAGAGTTCCTCCTGAATTACACCGAGCTCTTGCAATAAAAGCACTTGAACAAAGTGTTTCTATAAACCACCATTGTTTCAAGACTTTAAAATAAAATGATAACAACACCCTTTCAGCAGTTCCAGGATATTTTCATCTTTGCTGAAGCAAAGCACATCAACTGCCTATAATCGCGCCATTATAGTCAGTGGATTTGAAAATAACCTTCCACGCCTCAGTCGTCCTTTTAAATAAAGGCTCTCCATCGGTAGACAGAACCAGTTGCTTCTGTCTACTGCCGGGCTAAGTGTCTATAAAATTCCCAGAATATTACAAATTTCAATTAATGCCTTTTAAATAGGGGTACTGATGTTTTAAAACAAATCTTACGCAAAAACAACCTCGTGCCTCGGTCTCCCTTTTTTGCTTATGTCCCCCCCCAATATTGGCACTAAAAACAACAAAAGCCACCCCAAAGGATGACTTTTAAAATATCTGTACACCTAAAATAAGCATAATGTTTATATTCACCTGCAAAGCTGGAAGCTTTGACTGGTGCAATTATTTTATTATGGATTCTCTAAGTTTAATTCACTTTGAATTGATATCACTATTAATTAATTGCGGAATAATTCCTACAATACTAAAATTCCATGAAATTGCTGCCGGTGATGTTACATCAACACCATCTTTAACTGTCAACACAAATGCAGGCATCTCTTTCGTTTTCTTAAATATATATAAATCTTTATCAATGGAAAATATCATTTCACCTTTACTTATTCCAGTAGATTTATAGTAAATGAGATTTACCTTATTTGTATTTGGAACAAAAGAAAGCTCAACTATATAATCGTCCCCTCCATAAGCCTGTGCTTTTAAAAAAATATCATAATTTAAAAGATCTTGAACTTCATTTAATGATAAATTGAAACTATAACTAAATACATCTATACTTAATATACAAAAGAAAAATACAAAAAATAGTCTTTTCATTTTATTTACTCCACCTCATATAATAAATATCATCAACACTAACAACTTTAACACTTGGATCTGGATTAAAATATCCATTAGAGTTTACAGCAATAAAGTGATTCCCACCATTTGTAGTTCTATACTTAATTATTGCCATATCTGCATTTTCTTTTGTGGCATATAAAGATCGAATATCACTACCATTTCTACTCATAGAATTCGACATTAAATCATAAAAATCCCCTACCAAATAATTACTATCTAAAATATTGCCATCAAAGTTTGTAGATGGTTGCACTAATTGACTATTAGCAAACAGAACTAAATCCTTTATTGTAGGATTATACCCCAATTTTGAATACACAAGAAACATTGATGATAAATAAGCACAAGACCATCTTCCAGGATTTGTCAGCCCATCAGCTCCATAATAATTGGCATACATATTATAGAAACTATTTCTTTGATTAAATGTATCATCCAAGAGTATCTTCCCAATAAGGTTTAATTTAAACTTTGTTGCAGCACTAAAATCTGGAATAGACCTACTATTTGAATCATTATAATTTGTAAGCTGATTATGAATATTACTATTAACTAACTGAATTAATTTTTTTAGTTCTTTATTTTCTTTTTCGAATGCAGATTCCGTATTGCTACTTGAAGAAATAGTGAGAACAGTGGGAGACAAATCTAAACTGTCCTCTTTAGGCTCATTATCCTCTTTAGAATCACTACCAATAATTAATTGTGGTAAATCTCCTGAAGAACCTGGTGTAAATGTAGGACTTGCTGTTTGGATTATTTTTTCTTCTTCTATTGCTTTTTCTTCTTTTTTTGGCTTTGTCCCCATCCATGTGCCTAATTCAGAAGTTAGTCCTGTAGGATCAATATAATTTATAGGGTTATTATTACAATAAACATACCAATTTGAACCATCTTTAATGGGGTCTTCTGTGATGAATCGGCCTAGTGTTGGGTCATACCATCTTGCATTGAAGTAATATAAGCCCGGGCTCTCTAAATCATAATTAGTTAATGAATAGCCACTATCTACTGAAATAAAATGCCCCCTA
>JAFGYD010000141.1 GCA_016936295.1 Spirochaetales bacterium
GGGCCGAGAAAACCATCTATCAACTACCAATAATTATGGTTACATCAAAAAATCGAATTAAAGATTTAATAGATGGATTTGAAGCGGGAGCAAATGATTTCATTACAAAACCGTATAATATATATGAGTTAATTACCAGAATAAACTCGGCTATATCCTTAAAAAATATTTTTGATGATAATACGACATTAAAAGAGATAAATAAAATTAAGTCAGATATTGTTGATATGGCTGTTCATGACTTAAAATCACCACTAACAATTATTTCTGGGTATTCTAAACGTATTATAAAAAATTGTGAGAAAGACCAAGTAGCATTTGAAAATTCAAATAAAATATTAGCATCCTCAAATAAAATGCTAACTATTATTGATAAATTGCTAACTGATTCAAAATTTCAGAATCACATAATGGATTTTCAGAGTCATAATATAAATAAGCTAGTAGAGGAGTCTATTAACTTTTATATAGATTTAGCAAATAATAAAAATCAAAAAATTGATTATAAATATGATGATAGTATAAATACTATTTTAATAGACAAAAATGCATTTAATACAATAATTGAAAACCTATTAAGCAATGCAATTAAATATTCACCAATAAATAGCATTATAAGTATAAAAATATATAATACAGAATATGATGTATGTATTTCTATAAAAGACAGCGGTAATGGTTTTACAAAAGAAGAAATGGATAATATGTTTACAAAATATTTTCCATATACAAATAAACCAACAAAAGGAGAAAATTCTACAGGAATTGGACTCTATATAATAAAAGATATGGTCAATAAAAATGGAGGAAAAATACTTTTAAATTCAGAAAGAGGCCAAGGATCTGAGTTTATAATTAAATTTCCAAAGAGTTAAATTTATAACCTTCTCCCCAAA
This sequence comes from Spirochaetales bacterium, assembly GCA_016936295.1. Taxonomy (GTDB): domain Bacteria; phylum Spirochaetota; class Spirochaetia; order DSM-2461; family DSM-2461; genus Thiospirochaeta. The sequence continues at coordinate 897 of JAFGYD010000141.1, forward strand.
CTGTTAATAATAGTTGTGGCTTACTTGGATCATTTTCAATAATTCGTCTTAATTTTCTAATAAAAACAGTAACTGTATTATCATCAAAAAATTCATCTTCCCAAACTTGATGGTAAATTTCTTTCTTATCATATACTTGACCAGGATTCTCCATAAAAAACCTTAGCAGACTAAATAATCGTGGTGAGAGTTTTTCTTCAGTTTTTCCGTTATTTATTGTAAAATTTCTCTGATCGAGCAATAAATGTCCATATTGAATTATATTATGGTTTTTATGCTCATTTATTTTGTTGAAAACATTATATTTTTTAATATTTGCTTTAATTCGTGCTATAAGTTCATCTTCACTGAATGGTTTAGTAACATAATCATCTGCACCTAAACCTAAAGTTAGAACTTTAGATGATACTGATTTTTTACCCGAAAGTACTATTACTGGTATAAGTTCATTTTTGCTTTTTATTATTTTAAGAACATCTTCTCCGTCTAAATCTGGGAGATTTAAATCCAATAGAATTAAGCACAGATCTGAATTTTCAGATTTTTTTAATGCTTCAGCTCCATTAACTGCAGTTAAAACCTTAAAACTTTCGTCTTCTAAACAAGAAACAGTAAAATTTCTTAAATCATTATCATCGTCTACTACAAGAATTAATTCACTAGCCATAAAAAAACTATATCGAAAATATGACCTTTTGCATATAAAAAGCTAAACTTATATAATGAATATTATGAAAAAAAATTACTTCTTAGCTTTTTTATTTATACAGATAGCGTACATTAATTCTAATACTATTTATCTATGGTCAGAATCTGCAATTTCAATAGATTTTGAAACTGAACAAATTTTATATTCTAAAAATATAGATAAATCTATACCTCCTGCATCTATGGCAAAATTAATTAATTTATTTATGGTATATGACTCATTAGAAAAAGGTAGTTTTAGCAAGAATGACTTTGTCCCGATTACTTCTAACGCTGATTATAAAAATCTTCCAAGAGATTCTTCCCTTATGTTTATAGAAGCAGGCCAAAAAGTAACTCTTTATGAACTAATGTTAGGTCTTGCAATTCCTTCTGGAAATGATGCAGCCATTGCTATTGCAGAATATATTTTTGGAAGTGTTGATAATTACATTTTAGAAGTGAACAGTAAATTACAAGCTTTAGGCTTTAGCACTATAAAAGTAGTTGATGCTTCAGGTTATAATGACGAAAATTCGATTACTGTACGGGATTTTTCAGAATTTGTTCTGTATTTTTTGAAAAAATACCCTGAATCACTTAACGAACTATTTACTGTGACAGATTTTACCTATCCTAAACCAATAAATGGTAAATCCTCCATTGGAGGTATAAAGCAGACAAATCATAACTCTTTATTAGGGGTTTTCCCAGGTGTTGATGGCTTAAAAACTGGATTTATAAATAAATCTGGAATGAATATTGCCTTAACGGCAAAAAAGGAAAATAGAAGAGTTTTAGTAGTTTTAGCTGGAGCTAAAGATATGTCCAAACAGACAGCAGAATTTAAAAGATTCTATGATGCTGTTACATTATTAAATTTTTCATTTGATAATTTTACAAATATCTACCTTGACAAAATAAAACTTCCAAAAATAAAAGTTAATTTTGGAAATTTAGATTACATAGAACCAGTAATTCCATATAAACGAACTTTCACATTAAATAGAAACCATAAAATAATTTCAAAAACAACGGGATTAATAGCCCCCTTAGAATTGGGTACTGAACTTGGAAACATATATATAGAACAATGTAATCAAACTTATATTTTTCCAATAATACTAAATAGTGAAATAAATTTATTTAAATAGACATTTTAAGTCCTATTGTGCTATACTGTAATACAATTGCAAATAAAATAACATAGAAACACGAGGAATAATATGGCATTGAAAGATGAGTTTCCTAGCGTAAACTATTATGATCAGGACTTTGTTGATATATATGACAGAACATGGGCTTGGTCAATAGATTTCGAAAACAAAGGAAATAACGCGAATGGGATAAATGAGTACTTTACTCACCCAGACAATAAAACAATTAATTTATTTGAAACATGTATGTCCTCTTTCTTTTTAGTTTACTCTAATAAAAACTATGATGTATCAATTTATCTTGATAATTTTTATAAAAAACAGGAAAGTAATGGTGCTATAAGGTCGGATTATAGCTTGGAAACAGGAAAACCAGTATTTACACAGGATAATCCTGAAGGTTTAAATCCTCCACTTTTTGCCTGGGTTGAGTATAATCTATATCATAAAGTTGGGCAGAAAAAGAGAATAAAAGATATAATGCCCTACTTGGAGAAATATTATACATGGCTCGATGATAATTTCAGAATGGAAAATGGTTTATATTCAGTTCCACTAAGTGCAACAACAATGGTTAATTCACCAAGAAAAGATGCATATTATATGATAGATTTTAACTGTCAAGTTGCTATGTCTTGCCTATATATGTCGGCATTAGGTGATGTTTTAAACGATAAAGAAATTAGCTTTAGATATAAGAAAAGATTTTTTTCTTTAAAAACAAGAATCTCTACCAAAATGTGGTGTGATGAAGATGGTTTTTATTATGATTTAGATAAAAACGAAAACATGATTAAAGAAAAAACAATTGCTTCCTATTGGTCTCTATTAGCAGAATTACCAAATGAAGAGAAACTTGAAAAACTTAAAAATCATTTAGTTGACCCTAATGAATTTGGAACAGACAACACTTTTCCTACACTATCTGTAAGCTCTCAATATTTTGATGAAAATGGAAATGGTTATTGCGGTTCAGTTTATCCTTATTTTACATTTATGGTAATAAAAGGGTTAGAAAAATATAATGAATATGAATTAGCTAGAGAAAGTGCAATAAAACATCTTTATTTTATTTTAGATACATTCCATCCAGAAAATGGACAAAAAGGTTCTCTTTGGGAGGCCTATAAACCATTTAAAGATGGGCCTGCTAGTTGTTGGGATGGAAATTCATACAAATCCCTCTATTTACCAGCAACGGGAATATCAACAATAGCTTTAATGATTGAAAATATAGTTGGACTTTGTATTAGTTTACCTAGAAAAACTGTAGATTGGATTGTTCCTACTCTAGAACTAATGGGTATAAGTGACTTATCATTAAAAAGAAATATGATAACAATATTAAGTAATAAAACTAACAGAGGCTGGGAAATTAGACTGGAATCTGAAAAATTATATTACTTTACATTTGATTTAATAGGAACCAAGAAAAAAACTCTACCAATACCTTCTGGTAAGTGTTCAATGTTAATTGATAAACTATGATAATATATTTAGATTTGGATGGAGTTTGTAGTAACTTTATTAAATCTGCAATTATTGCTAATAATTTAAATTTTAATAGTACCGTAGAATTGTGGAAAAGAGATTATAAAGGTCAATTTTCCGCATTTAAGGTTTTTGGAATTTCAAATTCTGAATTTTGGAAAAACATTGAATTACAAGGTGAAGAATTTTGGTCTGAAATGGAAGAATACTCATGGTTTTTTCCCCTATATAATAGACTTAAAGATTATGGAGAAGTTATTTTCTTAACTTCTCCTTCACAATCCCCATTATCACATTCAGGTAAAATAAAATGGATTCAAAAAAGATTTACAAAAAATTTTAAGGATTATATTATAACACCTAGAAAAGAGTTATTGGCAAATAAAAATTCTATTCTAATTGATGACTATCCTGAAAATATTTTGAATTTTGAAAATAGTGGAGGTAAAGGAATTTTATTTCCTCAATTTTGGAACTCAATTATTGATGTTGAAAATAAACTTGAATATATTGAGAATCAATTAAAGAGCTGTACGTCCCTTTAATGACCTACTAAGGGTTTGCTTATCAATATACTCCATATCTCCCCCCACAGGCATCCCTGATGCTATTCTTGAAACCTTTGTACCGTAGCTCTCCATTAGTTTAGAAATATAAAGTGCTGTCGTATCACCTTCCAGAGTTGGATTAGTTGCAATAATGACTTCTATAATGTTTTCATTTTTTACTCTATCTACTAACCTATCTAATTTTAATTCTTTAGGGCCAATTCCATTAAGCGGAGATAATACTCCTCCAAGAACATGAAAATAACCCATATATTCTCCTGTAGATTCAATCATCTCAACATCTTGAGATTGTTCTACAACACAAATTACTTTTTCCCTATTTATTGATGAGCAAATATGACAAACATCTGCTTCGGTATAAGTTCCACAAATTGAGCATTTCTTTATTGTATCCTTAACAAGGAGTAAGTCGTGTGCAAGTTTTTCTGCAATAGCTCTATCACTCTTTAAAATGAAATATGCTAACCGTGTAGCACTTTTTTTACCTATGGCTGGAAGGCTGGAAAATGCATTTATTAATTCATTTAAAGAATCCATTACTTGAATCCATTAAAATCAAAGGGTAATTTTATGCCTGTATTCTCTAGCATCTCTTTTTCAATTTTTTCCTTAATATTTGATTGAGCACTATTCATTGCTGCTATAATTAAATCCTGAAGCATTTCAATATCTCGTGGATCTACAGCAATAGGGTCAATTTTAACACTTAGTACATTTAAATCTCCATTCATTTGTACTTTAACTAAACCTCCACCGGATATACCTTCAGAAGTAATATTTTTTAATTTACTCTGAACATCCTTCATTTTATTTTGCATATCTTTTATGTTTCCCATAAAATCTGCAGGATTAAAATTCATATAACCTCCTTAAACAATTGTACCCCTAAACATTGATAATATTGTATCAATCTGTGGGTCACTAACAATTTCCTGACTAAATGTATTATTATTAGCTTTTATTATTTCAATTTTTTTTATGTTAGAATCCAATTCTTTTAAAACTAATAAAATTTTATTTTTTTCTTTCTCAACTAAAGCTGCTTGAAACGAGTTCTTGTAATTTAAAAAAATTGTAAAGTTATCTAGTTTCCATTCATCTGCTTTCTCAAGTGTTGCCGCTAAAGTAACAGATGAACTTTTTAGTTTTCTAATACAATTTTTTTTAATATAATCCAATGACTTATTTGAAGAATCATAATGATCAATCTCTTTTTCCTCATCAATCTCTTCTATTTCATTATCTTCAATTCTATGTACTTGATCAGTTTTATTATAAGACTCTGCTTTACTTGTTGTTTTATCCTCATTTATTCTATTTTTAAATTTAGAAAAAAAATCTGTAGCGGGATTATTAGTTTCAGTTAAATTTTTTTTTTTTACAATAGTTTCATGTTCTACTGTAAATTTTCCTCCGGAAATTGATTCTTTAATGTTTTTTATTTTTTCTAATATTTCATTATTAGTTATATATTCAGAGAGTGTTGATAATCTACTAAGTAAAAGTTCTAATTCAAATCTTGGATTAACAGAATATCTTATATCTTTATATAATTTTAAAATAAGATCGACTCCATGTTCCAGTTGAACAACACTAAAACTGTCTACAGCTTTTTTAGAAAATCTTTCACTTGAACAGCCAAGTAAAGACTCTTTTTTTATACCATATGAAAGAAATAGTAGATTTCGAAAGTACTCAGCCAAATCAACAATAAACTGTTCAATAGAAACACCTGTAGAGAGGATATAATCGCATTTATTTAAGACCTCTGAAGCATTAGAGTCTGCCATAAAATCTACAAGTTCATTCATATTGTCTAAACCAACAAGACCTAGTTTTTCTCTAATTTTTTCTAAAGTTATATAATTTCCTGAAAATGATGCAACTTGATCAAAGAGAGTATATGCATCTCTAGAAGAACCATTACCCTCTTTAGCTATCCAGTATAAAGCTTCATCATCATATTTAATTTTCATCTCTACACATGCTTCGACAATTAGTTCTTTTAGTGTTTCTGTAGGAATTAATCTAAAATTAAATTGCTGACATCTACTACGTATTGTTGCCGGCACTTTATGAATTTCTGTTGTAGCAAATATAAAAATGATATACTCAGGTGGTTCTTCAATTGTTTTTAATAGAGCATTGAATGCACTATTAGAAAGCATATGAACCTCATCTATAATATAAATTTTATATCTTGATCCACTAGGAGCAAAAAGTACTTCATCTTTAATTTCACGTATATCATTTACACTTGTATTGGATGCACCATCAATTTCAATAACATCCATAGAACTACCAGAAGTAATCTCTTTACAGTTATTACAAACACCACAAGGTGTTGCTGTGGGACCATCTTTACAATTTAATGATTTTGCTAATATTCTTGCCGATGATGTTTTACCTACACCTCTTGGACCAGAAAAAAGATATGCATGTGCTATTCTTTTTGATTCAATAGCACTAGATAGTGTAGAGACAACAAATTCTTGTCCTGCTAGATCTCTAAAAAGTTGTGGTCGACGCCTGTTAGCTGTTACTTCATATGCCATATTTGTATAATACTAAAAAAAAACCTCTTTAGCTACACCCAGGCGTACTTTAAACAATAACAATTTACTTACCGTTGCTACCTTCCGGTCCTGGCGGGGTTGGGCAAATATTACTATTAAAGCTCCTGGATGTAGTTAAAGAGGCTATGATCCGGACAGGGGGGGATTCGAACCCCCGGTACCTTGCGATACACACACTTTCCAGGCGTGCTCCTTCAACCACTCGGACACCTGTCCATTTTCTCAGCAAGTTTAATTTATATTTAAATCTCACTAACAAATTTAATTTATAAAAAAAAACGGAAAGGGGGGGATTCGAACCCCCGGTACCCTTACGGATACAACTCCTTAGCAGGGAGCCCGGTTCAGCCACTCTCGCACCTTTCCATTATTGAATTTCGGAGAAGGAGGGATTCGAACCCTCGGTGCTGTTACACACAACGGTTTTCAAGACCGTCACCATCGACCACTCGGACACCTCTCCATTGAATTGCATCGTTAATTTACTAGAATAATATATTTTTGTCAACATCTCTAAAAAAAATGTACTAAATATTTGTATATAATAATAAAATAATTATTATTATGAATGATATAAATATTATTACGGATTTAATAGCAGAAGTTTCCAAAGGATTTATTGGGAAAAAAGATATAGTTGAAGACAGTTTATTAGCTATTTTTTCAGATCTTCATATATTAATAGAAGATATATCTGGAGTTGGAAAAACAACATTAGCTAAATGTATAGGTAAAGCTACAGGTTTAAGTGTAGGAAGAATTCAATTTACTCCTGACCTATTACCCGGAGACATAACAGGTATTTCTATTTGGGATCCAATAAATAGGGATTTTAAATTAAAAAAAGGTTCTGTATTTAATGAGTTTATTATAGCGGACGAAATAAATAGATCATCACCAAGAACTCAATCAGCTCTTTTAGAAGCAATGGAGGAAAAAACAGTTACTATTGATGGAACAAGTTATATCCTACCAGAACCTTTCTTTGTTTTTGCTACAAAAAATCCTTCTTATTACTTAGGAACTTTTGACCTTCCAGAATCTCAGATAGATAGATTTGGTGTTTTTTTAAAACCTGGCTATCCAAAATTAGAAGATGAAATTAATATTATTCAAACTTTTAAAAACATAAAACCAACGCAGAATATAAATCAGATAACCTGTAAGGAAAAAATAATAGAAATTCAAAATAGAGTATCAAATATTACAATACCAGAATCAATAATGAAATATATAGTTGATATAGGAAACAAAACAAGAACCGATACATCTATAAAATTTGGAATAAGCACAAGAGGATTACAACATCTAGTTAAATTTTCTCAAGCAAAAGCATTTATATCAAATAGAGACTTTTTAATACCAGAAGATATAATGTATAGTGTAAAAAGAGTATTTCCACATAAACTTATTTTGTCATCTGAAGCAATTATTAATAATATAAGTAGTGAGGATATTATAAAAAAAATACTTGATAGTATTTCAATTCCTATAGGGATAAAATGAAAATAAATCAATTTAATTTTTTTAAATATACAATTATATGGTTATTTTTATTTTTATTAGGAAATTATATAGGGAAGTATTTTTACTTTATATATTTACTGGTTACAATTATATACATATTAAATTTTTTGCAATTTATTATAACAATAAA
>JAFGYD010000142.1 GCA_016936295.1 Spirochaetales bacterium
CTTTTAATTGCAATAATTATAAACTTTGGAATTATGGGTATTTTTCATATAAATCTGGATATGATAACTGCTCTAATTGCATCAATTGCTATAGGTGTTGGGGTCGATTACACAATTCACTTTTTATCAACATATCATAAAGAGAGACTCTTAACAGATGATTTAAAAGTGGTATCCAGAAATACAATAATTACATCGGGTAAAGCTATACTAATAAATGCTGCTTCTGTGGCCCTTGGTTTCCTAGTATTAGTTTTTAGTAATTTTATTGTTTTAAGATATATAGGTGTTTTAGTTGCAATAATTATGATTACTTCATCTTTAGCAGCACTGACTATACTTCCAATCTTATTAAAACTTATTAAACCAAACTTTATATCACGAAAATAAAAAGGAGCTTATATGAAAAAGCAAATTGTATCAATTTTATTAGTTTTATTTATGGCTCAGGGGCTTTTTGCCCTTGATGGGACTCAGATAGCAGAAAAAGCACACGATGTAGCAAAGAGTAAATCAACGCATAGTGCTGTTTTAATGGAGCTTATTGATGAAAAAGGTGATGTTGATTCAAGACTTGTTGAAGAGTTTGGAATTAAGGAAAATGATTTGTCTTCAACTGTTATGGTATTTAGATCTCCGGCATCTGTAAAGGATACAAGATTTTTAAAACAGGAAAATGGAGGTAGAGCAGACGATAAATTTATATACTTACCAGCACTAAAAAGGGTAAGAAGAATAGCTTCATCCGATGGTTCTAAATCCTTTATGGGTACAGATTTAACCTATGATGATATGGAATCAAGGGATGTTGAAAGAGATACTCATTCATTATTAAGAGAGGAATCATTTAATGGTGTAGATTGCTATGTTGTTAGAGCAGAAGCAAAGGATCCTGCTGATTCACAATATGCATACAGAGTTTCATGGATTAGAAAAGATAATTTTGTACCTATTAAAACAGAACTTTTTGATAAGAGTCAAAAACTTGAGAAAGTAATGACAGTTTTAGATCTACAAAATATTGATGGATTCTGGACACCAATGAAAGCTCAAATGGAAAATGTACAAACAAACCATAAAACAGTTATTACTATTCAGAAAATTGAATTTGATAAAGGTGTAAGTAAAAATATCTTTACTCAAGGGTTCCTTCAAACAGGGAGAACTAACTAATGAAAAGTATGGAAAAACTACTATTAGCCTTAGCTCTATTCTGTGTAACAACATTAACATTTGCCGATGATTTTTTTTCGGACCTTGGGGATGAATCAGGTTCAGGAGTTGTTAGTAATCTTGAATTTAATGGTGTAGTAAGTTTATCATCCGAAATTTCAATAACTGAAGATTCTGTTAATGATACATTTAGTATAAATGAGGGAGCCGAAGCCCTGTTTAATTTAGGGTATACAGGAGATTCTGCAGATTTAAAAGTAACATTAAATGGTGATAGGGATTCAATTAATATTGATGAGTGTTATGCTAATTTATACTTTGATATGTTAAATATGGAAGTTGGTTATTTTAAAACAGTGTGGGGTAAGGGGGACAAACTACATGTTCTTGATCTTTTAAATCCTATTGATTATAGCAACTATTTTACTCAGGATTATTTAGAGAACAAGATTGCACAACCAACTATTAAAGTTAATGTTCCTGTAGGAAGTTTTGGGATGCTTGAGTTAGCATATGTTCCAATTTTTGAAGGAGATTTAATCCCTACCGATGGGAAATGGATGCCTTTAGAAGTTAAAGCTGCAAAAACATTACTTCAAGGTTTTTCTATATTATATCCCGATACCCAAACTCTATCCTACGGTCAATTTGGGACTAGATTTACAACATCTATTAACGGATTTGATTTTGGAGGTTTGTACTACTTTGGTTATGATAGACAACCAACATTAAATTTAACAAAACTTAAAATGGATTATAATTTTATGAATGTTGCAGGTATTGAGTTTGGAACTGTATTAGCCGGATTTAATCTTCGAGGAGAATTGGCTTACTATTTTATTAATAATTCCAAGGATACATTAAACTACCTTGGTGGTTTTGATAGAGATTTACCACTACACAATGTGAATATAAATATTCAAGTTAAAGGTGAGTATAATACAGAGTCTGAAGATATCACAAATATGGTTGTAGGTAAAATCTCAGATAGTTTTAACCATGAGAAAATAACACCATCTGTGACAGGAATGTATAATGTCGAGGATATGGACTTTATGATCAAACCGGAACTACTTTATAAAATTGGTGAAAATATTGAAATAGCAACTTCTGCTGGTATATTTGCAGGAGATGATGATACAACATTTGGACAATTCGATCTAAATGATTACCTAAGTTTAACATTAAAATATACTTTCTAATTTTTCCTCTTGGGTGGTAGTTATTGTTTATTACTACTGCCCATACTCTTTTGCATTTAATGTAATAACTTCGGACCACTCATTGTAGATATCAATTTTTGTTATAGATGCTTTATCAATTCTAAAATTCCAAAACATATTCAGATCTAATTTTAAAAAATGAAGCAGTAGGATTGCTATAGGACCTCTATGAGTTATAAGTAGTATTCTCCATCTTTTTTTATCTGTAATTTTATCCTTCAAAAAAGAGATCGAATTAATTACCCTAGCCTGTAATTCTTTAAGTGTTTCTCCATTAGGTGGTGATATATCCTGGGGGTTGTTAAGCCAATTTGTAAATTCCTGAGGGTTCTTATTAGTTAACTGATCGAACGTTAGAGACTCCCAGTCCCCAAAATCTACTTCTTCTATGTCTTGAAGAATTTCAAACCTGTTATTTAGTTTTTCAATAATAATCGTTGCAGATTCTCTGCATCTAGCCATGGATGAAGTGTAAATTAAATCCTGATTACCTATATTTAATGAACTAATATCTACAATACCCTTTTGAGTAAGGTTAAAATCGGAACCTCGACCAATATATGATCCTGCTCCATAAGATTCTCCATGTCTAACTAGTGTAAGCTCAACCATATTAATCCTGTAATAAGTGCAAAAATTTCGGCCATTTCACATAGTGAACCATATATATCTCCTGTCAAACCTCCTATTTTATTTAGAACAAACAGGGATATAAAACTTGAAATTATAGTTACAATATATAAGGTAGCCAAACCTGGGATACCAAAAAATAAATATACAGTAATTGTTGTAAATAAAAGGGCAAAAATCAAATTTTTTATAGTAATATTTTGTTTAAAGAAATTACCCAGGCCATCTTTTCTTGCTGTTTTAAAAGTAAAAATTAGAAATACTGAATTCCACCTACCAATAACAGGGCTAATAATTAACAGATTATAGCATTGGGAAGTGTTAATTAAGTTAAGTTCCCTTATTAAAAAAATCTTTAGTAATAGTGTAATAGTTACAGCTAAAACACCATAAGTTCCTATTCTGCTGTCTTTCATTATATCAAGGCGTTTTTGAGGTGTTCTACCTCCAAAAAGACCATCTGCACTATCTGCAATCCCGTCTAAATGGAGTCCACCGGTAATTATAATCCACCAGATAATTGTAATTAATGAAGCAAACTCTGCGGAAATTACTTGGATTAGAAATTTAAAAATTATAGCATTTAGAATCCCTATAAATAGACCCACAAAAGGGAAATAGCTTACGGATTTTGCAACATCTTCAAGGTTTTCATTTTCCTTCCATCTAATTGGCAACGTTGTTAGAAACCTGAAAGCATAAACCATTTTTTTCATATTTCTTTTACATCCACAAC
>JAFGYD010000143.1 GCA_016936295.1 Spirochaetales bacterium
CTAAACCAATCTAAATCTGCCAAAAGAGCGCTTCTCTGATTTTTAGCCAGATTATGATCATCTCCAGGATATTTAACAAGTGTAACCTCTATTTTACTATTTTGATTTTTTATTTCGTCTACTAATTTTAAACTCCAGCTAAGAGGTACTGATTTATCATTATCGCCATGTCTAATTATAATTGGAGAGAGAATATTACCAAGTTTATTTAAATATCTAACAGAATCTAAATTAGGAAATCCTAAATTAATAATTGGATCTTTTAATTTAATTAATTCTTCATCTATAAATTTTTTAGATTCAGGATTGTCAAGAGCCTCTAATCCAAACATTCTCCTACCACTACCTCGATAGTAAAAATTAGACTCTTCCAATTTCACAGATACAGGTGCCCATAAGGATGCACCATTTATAAGATTGGGATAAGATGTTAAAATACGTAAAGTTGTTTCTCCTCCATTAGAATGGCCCATAATAAAAATATTATTTTTATCTATAAAATTATCAAAATCTAAAGATTCAATTAAAGCAATTATATCCTTAGGGAAAAGTAATTTATTAACTAATGAGTTATATTCCCTACTTTTTTCTGATCTCCCATGCCCCATTAAATCGGGTTTAACTACAACAAATTCACTTGAAGCATAGGTACGAAATATTCCCTTATAGGAATTTTCTGTAGAATATATCTCTTCAGGAACATGTCCATGGATAATTATTATAATTGGAAATCCATTCATGGGTTTTGCAATTTTAGGAGTAGATAATAGTGCATACTCTTTTATACCGTCGACATAAAATATGTAATCCTTTGCATCGTATAAATTCTGGCTAAATAAGGGTATAGACAAAAATAAAAAAAGTGTAATTAAAAGTTTATTCATTTTAAATACTCACACTCATAAAAATTAATTTTTTTGTATCTTAAATAATCTAAGTGTTTTTTAAGTCTATTTAAATAATCATCAAAATCCCTGGAATCCTGAGACCAGGCTTTTTCTGCTACACCTATTAACCTTGGAAATGACATAAACTCTATTTCATTTATATTTGTAATAAACTCTGTCCAAATAGGAGATTCAATACCTATAACACTATTGATATCAACAAAAGGATATACAGTTTCAGGATCCCAATTATAGGCTTTTTTTAAATCTGTATACCCTGCCCAATCATGACCAAGACCTATAGTTTCATTATATTTAATATCAAAATAGATATGTTTTGCAGGTGAAAGAATATTGTGAATACCGCATTTATCAGATTCTGGGGTCCAAATCTGGACAATTGAATCGGATTCCAAAGCTGTTTTAGCACACTCTTCCCACCCTATCATTATTTTATTATGACTTTTAACAATTTTCTGTACACGCTCTATAAATTTCTTATATTTAGGAAAATCTGTTTTTTTTGCTTCGTCTCCCCCGATATGGATATATTTACCAGGAGTTAACTCGGAAATTTCTTTTATAACATCATTTATAAAAGTATATGTTAGTTCATTATCTGTATCTAAAGAACTAAAACCAACTTTTGTTCCCCTATAAATCTCTGCTATTTGTCCTTCTATATTTAACTGCGGATAAGATGCTAAAATTGCATTTACATGACCTGGCATATCAATTTCTGGTATTATTGTTATATTTCGTAATGAAGCATACTCCACAATTTCTATATAATCTTTTTTAGTATAATAACCACCAGAACCACTTCCTACTTCCGATTTAGAACCGATATTTACAAGTTCAGGCCAAGAATCTATTTCAATTCTCCATCCTTGATCATCGGATAAATGTAAATGTAATTTATTGAATTTATAGAAACTTATAAGATCGATATATCTTTTCACATCCGACACTGAAAAAAAATGCCTGGAAACATCTAGCATTGTTCCACGCCAGTTAAAGCGAGGTTTATCTTCAATAACACAATTGTCTATCTCATTTTTATTATAAATATATTGTAGAAATGTCTGTATTCCATAAAAAATACCAGAGATGTCTCCAGATTCAATTTTTATCAAATTATTAAAAATTTCCAATCTATACTCTTCGGTATTTGTAAAATCCTCTTTTAAAATAAGAGAAATTTTTACTTTACAATCCCCATTTTCAATAAAATTTATATTGGGTTGCTTATATAATTCTTCAATTAAATATTTTTTATTAAACTCTAAGATACTGCTATTAATTTCTAAACATAATGTTTTATCTAAAACAGTGTATCCTTCAATTTTTTTGTAAACTAATGGTTTTGGTAGAATATTCATATTATTATTATACAACTTCTTTATTACAAAAAACTATTCTTATGTATCAAATATAGTCTAAAATCAAACTCCTTTTGCATATAATCATGGGTCATATGGTCACAAAGACTATAAAATTCTTTATTATGTTCTTTTATTTTCAAATGCGCTAATTCATGTACAACTATCATATTTAAAAACTCTAAAGGAGCATCTTTTAAAATTGAAGAAACCCTTATTTCATTTGATGATTTAAGTTTTTTTCCTTGTACTCTACATACCTGGGTATTTAAACCTAATGCACTATAAAGTCTATCTAGGTGATCGTCGAATTTAACTTTGTGTAATGGTGGAGAATTTTTTAAATACTTCTTTTTTATTGTTTGAACATAATCATAAAGATGTGTATTATTTTTTATTTCATGCTTTTCTGTATAACGGCTATCTATATAGTCACCTAATTTATTATTCTTTATAAGTATTTCTACTGTATCTATAACATCCTGTGGATAGCCCTGAATTAGACTTAAATCGTAGCTCATTCCCACAAGATAAATTTAATATCAAATTTAATAAAGTAGTTGTTCAATTTTATCTGCAACTATTTTCCCTAATATAGGAAGTTGATTAGTTTCAAAATGTATTCCATCAGTATCACCTAATCTTACAAAATTTCCAATTTCCATATAATTCACACTTTTTTCATTACAAATATCTATATAACACTTTGCTAATTCTTTTGATTTTAAGTGGCAATCTCCAAACTCATTTTTGTAATTTGTTAGTAGTCTTACTTCTGGTGGTATTAAAATTAAAATTTCAGGGTTATTACCATTAGGCCCACACTCACTTTTATTTACAATATCTATAAGTTTCCCTATACCTAAGGAGATATCGAAAGCAGATAAATTAAATCTATGTTTAAGGTCATTAGTTCCTAACATAATAATAACAAGATCTAGGGGTTTATGGGATAATAGACATGGAAGTAGATATTTTTTACCATTAACACCATCCCTTATTGGATCGTCCCAAGCAGTTGTTCTACTATTAAGGCCCTCTGGAATAATTCTGCATTTATCCTTTAATAGATTTTGCACTACAGTTGTCCAACGTAAATGATATTCATATCGACCTCCATTAGTTTTAGGATTAAATCCCCACGTATTAGAATCCCCATAACATAATATATTTCTCATATAACCCCCTATTCCCATCTGATAATAGATATATAATAATAATTTAATTCATGGTATTATTCAATAGGAGGAAAAATGAAATTTTTACATACAATGATTAGAGTTTTAGAACCTGAAAAAACAGTAAATTTTTTTAGTATTTTGGGTTTAAAGGTTATAAAAAAGATTGATAACCAAGAGTATAGATTTTCACTTATTTTTATGGCTACAAATGAAGGGGAACCGGAAATAGAACTTACACATAATTGGGACGAAACAGAACCATACACAACAGGTAGAAATTTTGGCCATTTAGCATTTGAAACAAATGACATTTATAAAAAATGTACTGAACTGCAAAATAAGGGAGTTATAATATTAAGACCACCTAGAGATGGTAAAATGGCATTTATAAAATCCCCAGATGGTATTTCTGTAGAATTACTTCAAAAAGGGGAACCTTTAGAAAAAAAAGAACCCTGGCTTTCAATGGAAAACAAGGGTTCCTGGTAATTCTAGAATTCTGTATGGAATGTCCTGTTTATTACATCCATTTGCTGTTCTCTTGTTAATTTAACAAAGTTAACAGCATATCCTGATACTCTAACAGTTAACTGCGGGTATAATTCAGGCCGTTCCATTGCATCTAATAACATCTCTTTCTCTAAAACATTAATATTTATATGGTGACCATCTTGTCTAACATATCCATCAATAATCCTTGTTAAGTTATTAACTTGTTCTTCTACTGTTTTTCCTAAAGATGAAGGAGAAGCACTAAACGTATATGATATACCATCCTGGGCATACTCGTAAGGAAGTTTTGCAACAGAAGCCATTGAAGCAATTGCCCCATTACTATCCCTTCCATGCATAGGATTAGCACCAGGAGCAAATGGTTCACCTTTCTTTCTTCCACATGGTGTATCTCCTGTTTTTTTCCCGTAAACCACATTAGAAGTAATAGTTAAAATAGATTGTGTTAATTTTGCATTTCTATAAGTTTTATTCTGCTGAAGCTTATGCATAAATCTCTCTACCAAGTCACAGGCTATAGAATCTACTCTATCATCATTATTTCCAAATTTTGGGAATTCGCCCTCTGTTTCATAAGAAATTGCGGTTCCTTCATCATTTCTAATAACTTTAACTTTTGCATATTTTATTGCTGATAGTGAGTCTGCAACAACAGATAAACCAGCAATACCACAAGCCATAGTTCTAAAAACTTCTAAATCATGAAGTGCCATTTGAACGCTTTCGTAAGCATATTTATCATGCATATAATGGATTATATTTAAAGCATCTACATATAAACTTGCAATCCAACCTAAAAAGTTATCAAATTTATTCATTACTTCTGTATAATCAAGATAATCAGATGTCACGGGCTCAAATTTTGGACCAACCTGAATACCTGAAACCTCGTCTTTACCACCATTAATTGCATAAAGTAAGGCTTTAGCCAGATTGCATCTTGCACCAAAAAACTGCATTTGTTTACCAACTCTCATAGCTGAAACACAGCATGCTATTGCATAATCGTCACCAAACTCTTTTCTCATTATAAAGTCTGACTCATACTGTATTGCACTTGTATCAATTGATACTTTTGCACAATATCTTTTCCAATTCTCTGGACTTCTGGTAGACCATAAAACCGTTAAATTAGGCTCTGGTGATGGTCCTAAATTATATAATGTATGCAGGATTCTATAGGATGACTTTGTTACAAGAGATCTCCCGTCACATGCCATTCCACCAATAGCTTCTGTTACCCAAATAGGATCACCACTAAATAATTCATCGTATGAAGGTGTTCTTAAAAACCTTACCATTCTAAGCTTCATTACAAAGTGATCCATCAATTCCTGTGCTTCTATTTCAGAAAGTGTTCCCTCATTAAAATCTCTTTCTATATAAATATCCAGGAAAGAAGATACTCGACCAAGGCTCATAGCTGCACCATTTTGTTCTTTTATAGCGGCCAAATATGCAAAATAAACCCATTGAAAGGCCTCTTTACTATTATTTGCAGGTTTAGAAATATCAAAACCATAGTATGAAGCCATTAATCTAATTTCTTCCAAGCTAGATAGTTGTTCTGTTAACTCTTCCCGTAAACGAATTGTATCTTCGTTCATTTTCATACCATCAAGGGATTGTTTCTGATTCTTCTTGTCCTGAATTAGATAATCCAGTCCATATAGAGCAACTCTTCTGTAGTCACCAATAATTCTTCCACGGCCATATCCATCTGGAAGTCCAGTAATAACACCTGATTTTCTAGCTGCTCTAATTTCACTATTATATGCAGCAAAAACTCCATCATTATGGGTTTTTCTATGCTTATTAAATACTTCACTAATTTTTGGATCTAGCTCATATCCATATGCCTTAGCTGAATTTTCAACAACTTTAATCCCTCCATAAGGCATTATTGCTCTTTTTAAAGGTTCATCGGTCTGTAATCCAACAATCTTTTCCAAGGTTTTATCTATATAACCCTCTTTATGAGAACTAATTGTAGAAATTGTTTCAACATCTATAGAAAGAGGTCCATTTGCTTCTCTTTCCTGCTTAAAAAGATCCAAAACTTTCAACCACAATTTATTAGTATTTTCAGTTCCTTTTTCCAAAAAGGATTCATCACCATCATAGGGTGTTATGTTGGACATAATAAAGCTTTGAATATTAACTCCTTCACTCCACCTTCCCTTTTTGAAACCACGCCACTCTTTTCTAATTTCCTTCATGGTAAACTCCTTTATGTTTTACTAATAATAATTCCTAATAAAAAATGATTCAACATTGATAAAGAAAAATGCAAAAAATAATTTTTCTCTTGACCTTAATAATTTTATTTGATAAATTACCAAACGTTAGAAATTGTTAGTGCGCCTGTCGTATAATGGCTATTACCCCAGCCTTCCAAGCTGATGACGTCGGTTCGATTCCGATCAGGCGCTAATCTTACAATTTCAGAAAAGTGCGCCTGTCGTATAATGGCTATTACCCCAGCCTTCCAAGCTGATGACGTCGGTTCGATTCCGATCAGGCGCTTTTCAAATATAAATTAAGTGCGCCTGTCGTATAATGGCTATTACCCCAGCCTTCCAAGCTGATGACGTCGGTTCGATTCCGATCAGGCGCTTAATTTTTTATTTGTATTTCATGTCAATTCGAGTATAATAAAATCATGAACAGTGAAAAGTGTATTGAAATGGGTTCGCCACTACCTTTAGGTTCCAAAATTACTGATACAGGAGTTAATTTCTCTATTTTTTCAAGAAATGCTACTTCTGTGGAATTATGTATTTTTGAAAACAAAAAAGATGATGAACCTTCAAAAGTCTATATATTAGACCCTAAAGTTAACAAAACAGGTGATGTCTGGAATATACATATAAAGGATTTAAGTAAGGGAACACTCTACCTCTATAGAATAGATGGGCCCTGGGATCCAGCTAATGGAAATCTTTTTAATAAAAAGAATTTCCTGTTAGACCCATATGCAAAAGCATTAACCGATGGGTTTAAATGGGATTTAACAGGTCATGGTATTATGCCTAAATGTATTGTTATATGTGATAATGAGTTTGACTGGGAAGGAGATAAACCTTTAAATATTCCTTTAAGAAATTCAATTATTTATGAAACTCATGTTGCTGGACTTACAAAAAATCCTAATGGAAATTTTAAATATCCGGGAACTTATCTTGGAGTTCTTGAATTAATCCCCTATTTTAAAGAGCTTGGAATTACCACCCTAGAATTTTTACCAGTTCAGGAATTTGACTCATTTGAAGGAAATAGAAAAAACCCTAAAAATGGGGATTTATTAGAAAATTACTGGGGTTATAGTACTGTTGCATTCTTTGCTCCAAAGGGTTTATATGCCCATAACAGGGATCTTGGTGCACAGGTTAATGAGTTTAAATTTATGGTTAAGGAACTTCATAAAAATGGATTAGAAGTTGTTATGGATGTAGTTTATAATCATACTGGAGAAGGTAATGAAAATGGACCTCTGTTCTCTTTTAAAGGTATAGAAAATTCAGTTTATTATATGCTGGAAAGAGATAAAAGTTATTACAAAAACTACTCCGGATGTGGAAATACATTTAATTGTAACAATCCAATTGTAAGTGATTTTATTATCAATAGCCTTAGATATTGGGTTACAGAAATGCATGTTGATGGATTCAGATTCGATTTAGCATCAATTCTTGCAAGGGAAGAGAATGGAGATTTAAACGACTATGCCATTTTAATAAGAAGAATTGCCGAGGATCCAATACTTAGAGCTACAAAATTAATAGCTGAGCCCTGGGATGCAGCTGGTGCCCATCAAACAGGAAATTTTTCAGGTACAAGATGGGCAGAATGGAATGATAGATACAGAGATGATATTAGGCAATTCTGGCGAGGAGATTCAAGCTATTTCAAACGAGCTGCGACAAGAATTGCAGGTAGTTCCGATGTTTTCTCCCACTCAAGAAAAAAACCGTTTCATAGTATAAATTTTATTACAGCACACGATGGTTTTACTCTAATGGATTTAGTTAGTTACAGTAAAAAAAATAATATTGAAAATGGTGAAGAGAATAGAGATGGCTCAAACAATAATTTAAGTCATAATCATGGAATTGAAGGACCGACACTTGATCCTGATATAAATAAAATTAGAATTAAACAGGTTAAAAATCAATTAGCAACACTTATGCTTTCCCAGGGAACACCTATGATATTAGGTGGAGACGAAATAGGAAGAACAAAACGAGGGAATAATAATACATATTGCCAAAACAATGAATTATCCTGGTATGATTGGGCTAATAAAAATGATGAATTATTGCGTTTTGCCCAATTAATAATTAATTTTAGAAAAAGACATGATGCTTTTAAGAGACCTGAATTCTATACAGGTTTAGATATAAGTATGAATAAATTAGCCGATATAACCTGGTGTACTTATACTGGACATGAAATGAATTGGAATGAAGAACATAAATGTATAGCATTTATGCTAGATGGAAGCAGAAAAGAAATTGCAGCTGAAAACGATGATAACGATTTTTACATTATGCTTAATTCAACTTCTACAAAAATGGAATTCAAGTTTAGGCCTGCTCCGGAAGGGAAAAAATGGGTGTTAAAAATTGATACTGCTCAAAATTCCCCTTATGATATATACCCTAAAGGTGAGTACAAGGAATTAAGTAGCCAAAGTAATTACATGGTTGATTTAAAATCTCTTGTTCTACTTGAATCTGTTAAAATTTAATAATAAGGTGATTAAATTCACCTTATTGTAAATCTTCCTCAATAGAGACATCAATTTTACGCTCATCACGCCAAGGAAGTGTTTTTTCCTTATCTTCTACATCAATTTCTCGAATTAATGTAAAAGGAACTCCAGAGTCATTTTTCTTATAATTAATAACTCCAAATCTACCACTTCCAATATATGTTATCTTTTCTCCAGGTTTTAAATTTTCTTTTTCTGTTAGAGATCTAATAACACAATCAAAATGGGAAGGTCCACCAAGATAATCTATAGCGTTACCAACTTCTTTAATACCCTCATTACAAACAGGGCATGTATAAAGAGCCACAGATGAAGATTTCTTTTTTCTATAACCGCCAGATCTCCAGGAAGGTCTATTTTTCCCTTTATATCTGCTGTTCTTTTTATCACTAGTGTTTTGACTCACTTGTCCCCTCTTTTTGCCTAAGTATGCCATTTGTCAAATCTATTGCAATTCTTGATATCGCAATATTCAGATAATCCTCATCATGGATCATTCTCTTAAGCTGCTCTAATTTATTAGGGTCAGTATGTTTCGCAATTTTAATCATGGAAGACCATTCTCCATATATATATTAGTATAGTATTCATAAATTGTCTGATCGCTCTTTAGTAAAAGGACATCAAAACGAATCGAAGAATATTTACCTTTATAATCTCGTAAGAAAATAGCCGAAGCATTAGATAATCTTTTAAGTTTCTTTCTATTTATAACATATGATAGATCGTATGTTTCTAACGCGTCCCATGTTTTTACCTCAACAAAAGTTATTTCACTTTTATCTTTGGCAATTATATCAATTTCACCATACTTACACCTAAAATTTCTTTTAATAATAACATATTCTTTTTGTTTAAGATATTCACATGCCGCTGTTTCACCTGAAATACCCTTTAAATAACTTTCCAAATTCAGTTAAACCTGAACAGATCTAACAATAAAAAAATGATTATTATCTGAAATATCTATAATTGTATTACTTTTAGACTCTGAACCATTTTTGTTTATAATCACCTGAACAATTGGCCTTAATGGTTTATTTTTGTTAATTCCTACAACTTTACATATAGAGGCATCATTTAAAGCAACATATGAACCTAATGGATAGATGCCTATGCTTTTTACAGCAACATTTAAAATAGCTGGATCATATCTATGTCCATTATCGCCAATAATCATTTTTATAGCATCATATCCATGTAGAGACTCTCTATATGGTCTGGATTCTTTAATAGCATTATATCCATCAACCACGGAGATTATTCTTGATAAATAATTAATATTTTCCCCACTAAGACCTCGTGGATAACCTTTACCATCCCACCTTTCGTGATGTTCTATTACAATTTTAGTAATTTCTTCCTGGAAACCCAGTTCTTTTAAAATTTCAACCGAGAAAACAGGATGTTTTCTTATCTCTGCCAACTGGTTATCTGTTAATGCACCATCTTTATTTAATATTTCCTTGGGTACTTTATTCATACCCAAATCTTTTAATAATGCAGCAATACCTAATTTCAAAAGATCATCTTCAGATATACTTAAATCTAATCCTACAACCAGTGCTAGTAGGGCAATATCAACTGACTCTATTTCAAGCTTGCTTACATCTGCTATATTTTTTTTATTAAATACTTTAGTAATAATAGATTCACGATCGTTTCTTAATAGCTCAATACAGTTTTTAATATCATCTTCTATATCTTCTATAAGAAGAGTTCCGCCAAAACGTATTACCTCTCCCCACCTATGAACTTTGGAAATCAATAAATCGTATTCAATATTATAGTTCTTATTCATAATTTAATATTATAACCTTCTTTTTATAAATTGTATTTAATTTAAAAATAAAAAATTTTGAATTTAGTTTAATCATAAATTATAATTAGTTTAATTAATTGGAGGAATTATGTCATTAGTAAAAAAATTTTTAAAAACAAAACCAGAATGCAAAGTAACTTTTGTTTTAGATAAAGAAGCATGTAAAGATGGTTCCAGAGTTAATTTAGTTGGGGATTTCAACGAATGGGACAAAGAAGTTACAGTTTTAAAAAAGAATAAAAATGGAGATTATTCTGTTACACTAGATTTGGAAACAGGGAAAGACTATCATTACAGATACCTAATAGATGGAGAAAAATGGGTTAATGACTGGGAAGCAGATTATTATGCACCAACTGAGTATAATAGCGAAAATTCTGTAGTTAGATTATAAGAAAAGGCAGATTTCTCTGCCTTTTCTTAATGTTTACATCCACAACCGGATTTATTACCACTACCAGACGAGCAGCATTCACCTGAATGATCATGATCCCCGGAGGAACAGCAACCTCCAGAATGTTCTCCATCTCCAGAAGAGCAGCAACTATCATGATCGTTTCCGCAACCGCAACTAGAATGGTGATGATTTAGAGATTCAAGCTCATCTTGAGTTGCTTCTCTTACACCTTCAATAGTACATTCCAGTTTTAATATTTCGCCAGCATATGGATGATTTGCATCTAAAGTTACAAATTCTTCATCAATTTTTACAACCTTTAACATTTGCATTTGTCCTGCACCTGTATCAAAATTGTATGACTTACCCTCTTCCATCTGATCTATTAAATGTTCCATTTGACTTCTTGGAATTGGAAATACATTTTCTGGCCTGTATTCCCCATAACCATCTTCCGGTTCAATATCACCATTGAACTCAAAACCTGTTGTTTGTCCTTCAATAATTTTTTCTATTCCAGGCATCATCATACCAACACCGTATATAAAAACCAAAGATCCATTCTTGTCAGATGAGTCTATTAAATTATTTGAAGCGTCTGTTAATTTGTATTTTAATTTAACAACACTATTTTTATTAATAATCATATTCCTACCTCTATTTTTTAAGAAGTATAACAATTGACATCATAAACAACAATAATTATAGTGGCTATTATGGTTCTTTTATTATAAAAGTGTAATTGGGGAAAGAGGTTTGAATCCTCTACGGTCCCGCCACCGTGATAAAACTGTAGTTTTTAAGTCGGATTACCACCCATAATAATCTAATAAAAACCTGCGATGGACAGGTTAGGAGTTACAATGAAAAACATCTCTTTTTTAGTAATATTATTACTATCTTTTAATTTAACACCTTTGTTATCAAATGATTTAGACTCAAATTTTTTAAAAATAACCGATAGTAAAAATCGAGAAGTTATTATTAAAAATGAACCTGAAAGAATAATATCTTTAGCACCTTCAATTACAGAAATTATCTATGCTTTAGGTGGTGAGAAAAAATTGGTAGGAAGGACAGATTACTGTGACTATCCATTAAGTGTAACTAATATAAGTTCTATAGGTAGTTTATGGTCACCAAATATAGAAAAAATTGTTGCTTTAAATCCCGACATTATTATAGCTAGTACACATTTTCAAAAAGAGGTTCTTGAAAAGCTTGAAGATCTAAATATTAATGTTGTTGTTTTCGAGGAATCAGGAAGTTTAAATGGAATATATACAGATATTAAAAAAATTGGACTTGTTCTAAACAAAAAAGATCAAGCTGAAGATTATGCAAAACAACTAGAATCTAAAATTACTAAACTAACAGAACAAGTTAAAAATCTTGAGAAGCCTAGCGTATATTATGTGGTTGCTTATGGTGACCAAGGAGATTACACTGCTGGTGGAGACACATTTATATCCGATTTAATAGAGTTGGCCGGTGGTAATAATATAGCAAAAGATAGCATAGGTTGGGGTTACTCACTTGAAAAAATTATTGATAAAAATCCTGATATTATTATTTGTACCAATAAATTTAATACAATGGATGGTTTAAAAATGGCAACGGGATATAAATTCCTGCCTGCAATTAAAAATGGTAAAGTATATCAAATTAATACAGATTTAATTGATAGACAAGGACCAAGAATTGCAGATGGACTCGAAGCATTAATATCTATAATTCATCCAGAGATAGTAATTGAAAATTAAAAATAGTTTATTACCAGTTATAATTTCTATTTTTGCACTTATACTAACAGTTGTAATATCTACAACTGTTGGTTATGCCCATATAACAATAGGGCAAACAATAAAAATACTATTAAATACTATTCATCCATTTTTTATAATTCCAGATCTACCAATTAATGCTGAAATTAATATCTTATACGTAAGATTTCCCAGAATTTTAGGGGCTGGACTTGCAGGGATGGGGTTATCTTTGTC
>JAFGYD010000144.1 GCA_016936295.1 Spirochaetales bacterium
CTTAATCCTAATGTCCATGGGTGCATTGTTGGTTTTCTAAGCATAATTGATGCTAACATAAACTCATTCCATGAAGACATAAAGTTGAATAAAAAGGCAACAGCTAATGCAGGCAGTGTTAATGGTAAAATAATTTTAAAGAAAATATACATTCTTGATGCACCATCAATCTCAGCGGCTTCTTCTAGAGACCTTGGTATTGTGTCATAGTAACCTTTTAAAATCCAAATACTAAAAGGAACTGCTTGAACTGAATACGCTAAAATAATTCCACGATATGTATTAACTAACCCTAATTTTGTTGCAATAATAAATAAGGGAATAATTAACATAGCAGCAGGTATCATCTGTGTTGCTAAAAGAAAAACTAATAGTGCACTTCTTCCTCTAAACTTCCATCGAGAAACAGCATAAGCTGAAAAAGCAGCAATACTTAAACCTAATATAGCTGTTATTGCAGTTATTAATGCTGAATTCCATATCCATAAAAAGAACTTGCCATTTGTGATTAGAGTAATATAGTTATCCCACGTTGCATCTAGTGGAATAATTCTTAAAGAGGTTGATAGTAATCTATCTCCAGGTCTTAAAGAAACAGAAATTATTCTAAGTACAGGGAAAATTGTAACAACAGAAAACACTATCATTACTAACTGTTTTATAATTGTTTCAAATATAGTGTCTTTTTGTATTAGTAGTGTAGAATTTTTTTTCATATCAATCCCCCACGGCTTTTAAAGCGCCGGTTTGTTTCATATATATAATACTTATACCAAAGAGTATAAAGAAAATTACCAATGCAAAAGCTGCTGCAAAACCATATTGATTATAAGAGAATGCTGCTCGATATAAAGCTGTTACTAGAATATCTGAAGACTCTAACATAAATTGATTAATAAAATATGGAACATTAAAGTTATTAAATGTCCAAATAATACCTAACATCACAGATGGGGCCAAAACAGGTTTAATTAATGGTATTGTTATTTTAAATAACCGAGTACCCTTTCCTGCTCCATCCATTGCTGCAGCTTCATAATACTCTGTAGGCACTCCTTGTAGTGCTCCTAAACAAATAACCATCATAAAAGGAACACCCATCCAAATATTGGTTATATTCATTGCAACAAAATTCCAAAAACCATCAGTCATCCAGGGAATAGCAGCTCCATCACCAAATACTTTCCGTAATATTATATTGAAAAATCCATATTCAGCGTGGAATTCACCTCTCCAGGTTAAACCTGCTATTACAGGAGGCATAGCCCAAGGTAGAATTAATATCCCTTTATATAAATCTCTGAATTTAATATTGGAATTTAAGATAAGTGCCAACATTAATCCTAAAACAACATGAAATGTTACTTGAATTACGGTCCATAATACTGTTTGGAAAAGTAATGGCCAAAATGTCATTTGTTTTAATATTTTAGTAGTAAAAACCCTTTTTATATTGTCAAAAAAATATGTGATACCAAAAGATGGGTCTTTAAAATGATGTAAATTCATATTACTACAAGATAATATAAGCTCATAAATTAAAGGAACAACTATAAGTAAAAACAAACCAATTAATGCAGGAGCTAATAACATTCCAGTCAGGGCTTTATCCCCTGCCTTAAATATTTTATTATAAACAAAAAAAATCACCAACTCTACTAAACCAAAAGCCAATAGAATCAATGCTAATGTTACTCCTATTTGCGAAAGACTTTTCGCTACTACTTCGAAGCTCATGTTGACGTTCTCCTTAATTTAAAGGGGCAATTAAGCCCCTCTAATTATTATTTTTGTGCTGCAATACCTGCTTCCGCAGATGCTTGCATTAACCCAGCAGCCTCAACTGGAGTTAAGTTTCCAGCTAAAACTTGAGCTAATTCAGGTTTAATACCATCCCAAACTGCTCTCATTTCAAGAACTGTTGGCATTGGAGTTCCAACTTCTAACTGATAAGAAGAACCTTTTAGAATTGAAGATTCTTGTAATTTAGGAGCATCATAAGCAGCTAATAAACCAGGTAATCTGTTAAAATCATTAACTTGAGAATATTGAACTTCTTTTGATGTAAAGTATTTAACTAATTTAGCTACTGCATTTGCTTTTGCTTCATCAATACCTTTTGGAACCATTAAGTAAATACCTGCTGTATAAGGTGCAGGCCATTTTTTTGTACTTGAAACCATAGGAATTCTAGTAACACCTAATTTATCACCAAATACTTTTTCGTAATCACCTAAAGACCAGTCACCGTTAATAATCATTGCAGCTTTACCTTCTTTGAATAAAGTATCAGCAGCATTATAATCACACTCAGAAGGTACAATTTTATGTTTGTTTTTTAAGTCAGAAACAAATTGTAAAGTGTCAATCATCTCTTTAGTGTTTAGTGTTGGAGTTACACCATCAGCAGCAAAAACTTTACCACCAAAACCACCTAACCAAGGAACTAACCAGAACGGTTCTGTTTGGTTATATACTAAACCATATTGATCACCAGTAGTTAATTCCATACCCATTTTAATAAGTTCATCTGTTGTAGTTGGAGGATTTGACACTAAATCTTTATTATATAAAAGCATTAAGTGGTTTCCACTAGACATAGGAACAGCCCATGAACCATCAGCAGTTTTTACTGTTTCAACAAATTTTGTTAAGTCAACAAATTGATCAACAGATTGAATTAAATCAGCTGTTAAAAATGGACCTGCATGGTCAGAAACTGTCCATAATAGATCTGGTGTATAACCAGCTAACGAAGCTGTTTGAAAATCTTCTCGTAATTCATCTACTGTAGTTTTTTTAACAACTTCTACAGTTATTGTTGGGTTTTCTGCCATAAACTTTTCAACAAGTCCCATAGTCCACTGAAGTGTACCATCTGCATCACCCTCTTTTGTCCACATTTCAATACTAACATTATCATTAGTAGCTGTAGCTTCTTTGGTACCGTTTGCACTAATGAATGGTATGCTAATAAGTACTGTTAATAAAAACAGAATAGCTTTTTTCATTTAAATCTCTCCTTTTAATTACTAAATGATAATATAAGTTTAGTTTCAGATAGATCTAATTGTCAAAAGTTTTTTTTAAAATGCCCATTTCCGGGCAAACGCTTGCACGCCTTATTCCTCTTCCTTTTCTAGGAAGTTTAAAATTTCCTGGAAATCAACTTTATTATCTCTAAGTTGATCTTTAACCAATGACCAAAGAATATTTGATACTTTATAAATCTGTAAGTCACTATCTTTATTTAGTATATATAGATCATCACTAATAATATCACCTTTGCTTCCTGCAATTTTAAAAGAGATATCACCATTTTTTAGCTTTTTAATTTCAATTAATCCATTGCTGTTTTTTAAAAGGAAATGCCCCGCATATTCACTTTTACCCCAAACCAATTCGCCTCTTTCAGTTCTTAGAACTAAATCGTTAATCATTTTAATATTATCTATCTTATTCATATATTCTCCATTTAATTAAACATTTTTGATGCTGTAATAGCTTGTTCTCTAGAATCATAAATACTTAAGTCATCTCCTGTAACCCAGCCTTCAACATCGTCTAACACAGTGTAAAACCATATAATATCTTCCCCTTTATCACTAGTGGTAAATTCTGTTGATTTTAGAATTTTTACAATATCTCCCTGTCTAAAAGCAGATGTTATTACATCGTTTAAATCAGCACTTTTTCTAACTCTTATATATGGGTATTTTACAACCCCCCATCTACTGTTGCTACTTATTACAGATGTTTCTGGTAATTCTACAGAGATTACCAATACATCTTTTTTTTTACAACTAAATATCGATAATATTATTAGAAGCACTAAGTAGCTTTTTTTCATGTCCCTTCCTTTAATTTAATAATTTCATCCCTTAGCATAGCTGCTTCTTCAAATTCCATTCTTTTTGCATGTTCCATCATCTCGGTTTCTAATGCTTTTATTAACCGTTTTTTCTGTTTTGGATCTAGAAGATTGGTACTTCTTTTTAAAATTTCAATATTTTCAGATTCAGCTTCTTTTCTTTTATCAATCTCTCTTTCTAGTATATCCTTAATTGCTTTACTAATAGTTGTTGGAGTGATTCCGTGTTGAATGTTATACTGTTCTTGTACAGCCCGACGACGACGAGTCTCATCTATTGCTTCTTTCATAGCTATAGATTCTCTGTCGGCATACATTATAACATAACCCTGTGAGTTTCTAGCAGCCCTACCAATAGTTTGTATAAGTGATGTTGTCGATCTTAAAAATCCAATTTTGTCTGCATCCATAATGGCAATTAATGAAACCTCCGGTATATCTAATCCCTCTCTTAAAAGATTTATACCAATTAAAACATCAAATTTACCCTCTCTTAATTCTTTTAAAATTTCAACCCTCTCAAATGTCTTAATATCTGAGTGTAAATATTTTACTTTAAGATCTAAAGAACATAGGTAATCTGTCATGTTTTCAGCCATTTTTTTTGTTAATGTAGTAATTAGAACCCTTTCGTTCTTTTTTATTCTTAAATTTATTTCTGCATATAAATTCTCAATTTGTCCTTCGGTTGGCCTAACATCAATTATTGGATCTAATAATCCAGTTGGTCTAATTAATTGCTCTACAACATTGGATGATAAATCAATCTCTCGCTGTGAAGGTGTAGCAGAAACAAATATTTTTTGAGGGGTTATTTTATCGAATTCCGTATATTTTAATGGTCTGTTATCAAGTGCTGAAGGAAGACGGAACCCATAGTTAACCAAGTTATTTTTTCTTGATCTATCACCCTCATACATCGCTCCAATTTGAGAAATGGTAACATGTGATTCATCTATAATTGTTAAAAAATCTGAAGGGAAATAATCAATTAATACTGCAGGTCTTTCGTCAGGAGATCTTCCAGATAAAATTCTTGAATAATTCTCAATCCCAGAACAATAACCCATCTCTCTCATCATATCTAAATCATAATTTGTTCTGGTCTCAAGTCTTTGTGCTTCTACAAGTTTGTTTTGGGATTCAAAAAATTCCACCTGTCTTGTTTTCTCTTCTTCTATAAAATCTAATGCTTTTAAAATTTCATTTTCTTCCAGCACAAAATGCTTTGCAGGGTAAATTTCGCAAGATTCGATACTATCTAAAACTTCACCAGTTAATGGATGTATTTTCTTTATAGATTCAATCTCATCCCAATCATACTCAATTCGGTACGCTACATCTTTTAAATATGCAGGATATATCTCCATAACATCACCATTAATTCGGAATGAACCTCTATCCGGTGTATAGTTATTTCTCTCATATTGAAGAGTTATTAATTGTTTTGCATATTCATCTATGTTTTTAGGATTTTTTAAGTCAATTTGTAGCCGCATATCAAAAAATGCTTTTGGATTTCCAAGGCCGTAAATGCAAGAAACAGTGGCTATAACTATTACATCCTTTCTTTCCATTAAAGATGCTGCTGTAGATAGTCTTAATCTATCTACTTCGTCATTAATTGAAGAATCTTTCTCTATATAAAGATCTTTTGAAGGTACATATGCTTCAGGTTGATAATAATCATAATAAGAAACAAAGTATTCTACTGCATTATTAGGAAAAAATTCTTTAAACTCCCTATATAGTTGAGCTGCTAAGGTTTTATTATGTGAAATGATTAGTGTTGGTTTTTGTACTTTTTCTATAATCTTAGCCATAGAAAATGTTTTTCCCGAACCCGTAACACCTTTAAGGGTTAAATATTTATCCCCATTTAAAATCCCTGAAGATAACTGTTCTATTGCATTTTCTTGATCTCCTGAAGGCGAAAAAGGAGCAACAACTTTTAATTTAGGCATAACTACTTCCGTGCTGATAATTTAATCTTTGTTTTAATCAGTTTATTATTTCTGATATATTCTAGATTAACAGATTCTCCAGGTTTTGTATCCTCTAATGCCGAAAATAAATCTGATAAAGTTTCTATTTTAAAATCGTTTAGATTAGTAATAATATCTCCACCTAAATATTTAATACTATTTTGATATCTTATTCCTCTATCTTTATTTCCACCTTTCAGCCCTGCATCTTCTGCATAACTACCTTTTTCAACTGATGAAATCAGAATTCCTTTTTCAACCTTTAAATTAGCATATCTAACCAATGATGGCGTTAACTCTAATAAATCAA
>JAFGYD010000145.1 GCA_016936295.1 Spirochaetales bacterium
ACAACAATAAATATATGTCATGTCGAATTCGAGGTCACAGAACCAATAAAAAAAGTTATTATTAAATTGGATAAAGAGAATGGTAGAATAATGTGGAGCCCATTATAGGCTCCATTCCTAAATTAAATATCTTAAATAAACATAAGCAGTTGAAACAATTAGTGTAGCAACCATAACAATCATTCCATATTTAGTAAACTCTATAAAACTGATTTTGTAACCACTTCTACCTGAAATTCCAGCACTTACAACATTAGCAGATGCACCAATTAGTGTTCCATTTCCACCTAAACAGGCACCAATTGCCAGAGACCACCATACAGGTTCTATAGCCGTTCTACCAATCTCTTCACCTAGCTTATCAACTAAGGGTATCATAGTTGCCACGTAGGGA
The DNA here is from genome assembly GCA_016936295.1 of Spirochaetales bacterium. Taxonomy (GTDB): domain Bacteria; phylum Spirochaetota; class Spirochaetia; order DSM-2461; family DSM-2461; genus Thiospirochaeta. The sequence continues at coordinate 395 of JAFGYD010000145.1, forward strand.
ATATTATCCAGGAAAGCCGAAAGAAAACCACTTACCCAAATAATTGACGCAGAAGTTATTTTAATATCACCATTAGTTAAAGCTAAATATTTTCCAGCTAAGAAATCAATGACTCCCAATTCAACTAAACCACCTACCATAATAAATAGACCAATAAAGAAAAATATTGTAGACCATTCAACTTCGTGAAAAAATTCCTCAACTTCTTCACCACCTGCAAGAAGCATTAAAAGGGCAGCTCCTCCCAAGGCAACGGTTGATGGTTCTAAATGTGTAATTTCGTGTAGTGAAAAAAGAACTAATACCACACCTAAAACCGATATACTTTTAATCAATATACCTTTATCTGTTATAGAAGCATTTTCGTCGAAATCCATAATTCTAGCTCTTCTTTCCATGTTTACATTCATATCTTTCTTAAAAAAGATTAGAATAAGTCCTGCATGAACTACAAGTAATATTAATACTAAAGGACCCATATTAATTATAAATTCCATAAAGCCTAAACCTGCTGCACTTCCAATCATTATATTGGGAGGGTCACCAATAAGTGTGGCCATTCCTCCAATATTCGATGCCATAGCACTGCTAATAATAAAAGGAGTAGGGTTTAATCCTAATTCGACAGAGATTAAAATAATTACAGGCGTAAGTATAAGAACAGTTGTTACATTATCAAGTAGTGCAGATAAAATAGCGGTAACCAATGAAAAAAGTATAAGTATCTTAACAGGATCTCCATTAACAAGTTTAGCGGCTTTAATGGCAATATATTGAAATAGTCCTGATTTTTTTGTAATTCCTACAATAACCATCATTCCTATTAACAGAAAAATAACATTCCAATCAACTTCTTCATAAGCCAACTCTTGATTTATAATTCCCATGGTTACAAATAAAACTCCGCCTAGTAGAGCCAGAATTGTCTTATTAACAACTTCCAACGATATAAGTACAAATAGTAATACAAAAAATATTACACCAAATACAATATGAAACAAAATATTACCCTCTTAACACCTTTTGAAGTATATCAGTCTCGCTGATAACTCCTATAATCTTTCCATTTTCCAAAACAGGCAGATGCCTATATCCCTTTGAAGTAATAGTAGAAACTGCCTCTATTATTGATGCATCTTTACTAATTGACCTTGAAGATTTTCTCATGATTTTCTCTACTAGAATTTTATCCTCGTTCTTTAATAACTCTTCGAAGGGAGATAGTGTTTTTAAAAAACTTACATTACCTAATCTTTTTACATAGTCAGGTACACCTTCCGATAGCAGATCCTTAATTGTTACTTCCCCAATTTGTGTCATATTATCATCAACAACAGGAATGTAACTTAAACCATTATGGTAAAAGATATCTGCTAGTTCTGCTAATGTTGTATTTTTTTTACATGTAATAGGTTGTAGTGTCATTATATTCTCCACTGTAACCTCTTTCTTTAAAGTTATCTCGTTAAGAATTTCATGTATCTGATTTGGAGATTTCCCTATAAGTTCATTGGGGAAATTCTGAGTCTGAGCCCTTTTGGCAATTGCAGATAATAGTGGTAGATACAACTGAGAACCAACTTTAGATGTTAAAACAAAGAACATTACTTTAATCTCTTCATCTCCCTGTTGGATTGGTTTAGGTGGAATCCATAGACCTATTAATAAATCGTTAAATCCTTCTATTCTTCCATGGGGTATGGAAATCCCTCCAGGAAGGATTGTACTCCCAAGCTTCTCCCTTTCGGCAAAAACCTTTTTTACATCCTCTGGGGATACAGGTAGAATATTTTTTTTCTCAAAAATTTCAATAAATTCATCAATTGCTTCCATAACATTATTAAAATCATTGCCTGCTAAAATATAGTTTTTATCTATAAGTGATCCTAGTTTCATTTTTCCTATCCTTCTTTCAAGTGCTTTATTTTATTATATATCTATTCAACATAGAATAATAATAAAAAAAACAGAAGTAGCAGTTTTCTGTTATCTTCTGTTATCTTCCTTAGAAAAGAGGATTTTGTCAATTGTCTATGCTGTTTTTACTATATTAAGTTTTAAATATGTTTACCTGTTCCTCAATTTCTTTAAGATCTTGAGAGATTGAATTAACAGAATCGTTTAAACCTATCATTGCTTGATTAATGTAAGAAAGACCAAGATTAATTTCTGAAACTGCATTTACAACTGTTGCAGAAATATTCTTTAACCCATCAGAGGACTCTTCAACACTGTTAACACTCTCTTTCATCCCTTTAGAGCTATCACTAACCATGTTGGACAGATCACGTAGCGCTGAAACAGCCTTATTTATCTCGTTGGCTCCAGCAGATAATTCATTCATAGAGCCAGATATTTCACTAAAAACATTCTTTGTATCTATCGCTTTTTTTTCCACATCAGAAAAAATACTCAACGATGTATTTACTGTCTCTTTTAATGCATCTATTGATTTAATATTATTTGTAAGGGTTATATTTATAGAATTGGCATATACCGCAGATGATTCAGCTAATTTCCGTATCTCTCCTGCAACAACACCAAACCCTTTTCCCGCATCTCCTGCATGTGCAGCCTCTATTGAAGCATTCATTGACAGCAACCCTGACTGGCTAGAAATATCGTTAATCATACCAGTTACTTTTAAAATTTCATTTACACTGGTTGTTAGTTCATCCACATTATTTCTTGTGGCCTCCATTTCGATTCTACCTCTGTGGGTAATATTAATCATATCCTCTATAACTACACTTTTTTCCATTGTTTTATGTGTAACACTATTAATTGAAGCAACCATTTGAACAATAGAAGCACTAGACTCTTCAACTGCTCGAACCTGACTCTCTATCTGGCTATCTAATTTTGAAATATTTGCATTCATTAAGGTTAATGCGTTAACCGAGCTATCCACTTTATTATTTAATACTTCGACCTGTTTTTCTATAGAAGCAGAGTTTGCACTAATCTCAGTTACAGATGATGAAGTTTCTGTAGATGTAGCAATTAATTCTTCGCTCGATGCATTTGTTGAATGTATCGAGTTTTTAATCTTAACAACAATATCCCTTAACTTTTCGTTAAAATTATTAAAGGATGCAGATAGTATTCCAACTTCGTCCCTTGTTGCAATTTCTAGTTTTTTAGTTAAATCACCGGCACCCATAGAAATATCTTTAAGTGCATCTGTAGTATACCTTATATTTTTTGTTAACCTTACACCAATAGCTATTGCTAAAGCAGCGATTAATACAAAAATAATAAATATAAATATAAAGGTTAACCTAATCATATTCTTCATATTAGTTTCAATTATATTTTTATATTCAGTTACTTGCTCATCTATATCATCTATATAGTTTCCAGTACCTATTATCCAGTCATATTCCTCAACGTAACTGGAGTACCCTCTTTTAGGAAGTGGTATATTACTACCAGCTTTAGGGAACCAGTAGTCAGTAAAACCTCCTCCTGGTTTTTTACCGTTTTCTATTATCTCTTTAACAATGTATTTCCCATTGACATCCTGTAGATTAATACGGTTTTTTCCCTCTGATTCTTTTTTTCCAAGGAGAACTACATTTGTCCCATCGGAAGTATCTACCCAAAAATATCCATCTTTTCCATATTTTGCTTCCCTAGCAATATGAGCTGATATTAGCTTTTTTTCACTTGTTGTAATAATTCCTTCTTGTTCTAATTTATCCATAGAAAGAATAATTGATCTAATTGTATCAACTTCCCAGTTTACACTTCTGTCAAAACTAGTTCTTAATACAGAATCCAGTGTGTCCAATGAGTTGTTCTTTAAACTGTTATTTGTGTTAAATAATAAAATTAGTAGTGTAATTGTAAGTATCAGACTTGTTCCAATTGTTAATAAAGCTATTTTAATCCAAATTTTTTTCATATATATATTATAATATAAAAAAAACCTTCGCGCTAGAAGGTTTTTTTTATTATATTTAAAAAAAGAAATAATCTATTCAGCTGTTGCGTTTTTTATTTCGTAAGGAATAGTACCTGTTCCATCGCAAAGCTCAACTTCCATATTAACTATTTCGGTTAAATCATTATCGCTGTCTACATCGACGAAATCTTTTGAATTATCGAAATAAATCATATAGTAATCACCGCCATCATCACAAACCATACCATAATTTTCACCAATTTTTATACCATCATCAAATTCTATATAAGTATAGTCTTTATAAGTGATTATGGAATTGTAATCATCATCATATGTTCTTTTATATACTGTTAGCTTTGAATCATCTATGTATATGTATCTAAAATGGTCATCACTATAATATGAGCTTGGATTGGAACTTTCGCTATACGTAATATCTAATTCATAATATTTCTCTTTCAATGTATTTATATCTGCGGTTTTTCTAAGATTGCTGTCTAAATCTATTATGAAACCAGTAAAAATAGAACCTGCAGAAGTAAATGTAGCACCATTATAAGTGAAATTTGACCCTTTGGGTGTAAATTTATGTCCCGCTAATTTTGTATTTATAGTTAAATAAATGTCATTTCCAGAAATATCTTCTGTATTCACAATACTTTGAGGAATAATATCAGTAATATTCTGATTTAAAAGTCCATTAAATGTAATGTCTTTAATTTTTATTCTGTAATCACCAGCTTCATTATAAGATGTAGCTAATGAGTACGTTGTTCCTGTCTTCTGATATAATTTTAAATCACCATTAGTTTCAAGATCAAACATATTATCTAGAGCAAATAGAGGCTTACTAAATAATTTCCCCAAGTTAATACCAATACCAGATGTAGGCCATTTAGCAGGGTCAGAGTAGCTTTTTAGATCATCTTCTGTCATTCCTTCTAATTCAGGAATATATATTATTTTGTTATTCTCAATAGAATCGATTATTTTATCTGCTGTTGTTTCCAATAATGAATGGTATTGAATTACACTGTTCCAATCTTCAAGTGAAATAGATGCATTAGCAGGTGATAAAAAGAAATTGGAAGATTCTGTTCTATTTGAAATTAAAATGCTCGATGCCTTAATATTTTTAAATACATTGGCAAAATGTGTTCTAGATTCAGCTAATACTGCTATTGCATCATCACTTTGTTGTAAAAATCCTGAGTTTAATGGATTAGGAATTTTGCTATAATCAAAATCTTCCTTAATTCCTGTAGGAGTACCATCTAGATCGAATGTATAGAAGTTACCATTTAGGGGGTTAAATATTGACCAATATCCATCTAAATCTGCGCTATAATCAACAGATTGTAACATTAGTAGAATTGATCTTAGAAGTTCAATTGTTGAACACATTAAATACACTTCTGCTTTTCCAACAGTTACCACAGCAGGAGTTGTTGATCCTTCTACAGAAACTGGCCAATTTTCAAGTGTTGGGTCGAATGTATCATCATTAAACATAGAATATTTTAGATCCAGTGAAGCATCATCGCTAATTTTAGTAAGTACATTCAGAATATCATCAAGTTTCTCTGATGCACTAATTGCAGAATCTATTAAACCATCGAATCCATCAGGATAATTTTTCTGCAAATTATACAACAATGCTAACATTGATGACGACACATTATTGTTGTCAGAATCGAATTGTGTAAACATTGAACTGTTTTCAATTGCGGGCATAATATTTCCATTTGTTGGAATAAACGAGTCGTTCATGTATGCATCATTCATTGTTTTAGGGTATGTTGATAACCCAAGTTTTGTAGCAATTTCTAAAATGTTGGAATCAACTGCAAGGCTTGAAATTTTTAGTGATGTCCACCAAAATATTGCTTCTTCCGATGCTTCCCCTGAATCGATAACTTTTTGGTACTCATCTAATGCTTCGTCCAGCTTCCCTTCATCTAGCAACAGGTTGGCAGATGCTTCAATTTCTTCTGTTGTTAAAGCTGGTTCTTCTTCTTCTGGATTTACAGCTTTAAAAAAATCACAACTAAAAAATAAAATCATAGTAAAAACAAGTAGTAATATTTTTTTCAATTTTTTCTCCAATATATTTTGTTTAGATTTAGATTTTACACGAAATTTTAATATTATCAATTGAAATTTTGGTTTTATTTTATAGTAAAATAAATTATGATTTTCGAATTGAAAAACCTATTAATTCTAATTTATTTATTAATCTCTCTTTATACTATTACAAGTCAGGAAGTTTTTTTTGATATTGGAAATAGGTATAATTATCTACTAAATGGTAATTTGGGTTCAAGTGATATTTTTGCAAATTTAAATGCAACTTATCTTGGAGTTTCATACTTAAAAAATAGTTTTAAAGCCAATTTCTTTCTTTTAAATCAGATAGATTTCATAGACAACGATTCTATTAATATTGATAGTAAAACTTTAGTTCCTTCTCTATTTATAGGAACAGAAGATAATTATCTTAGTTTGGATTTAAAACAAAACAGTAATGTTGAATGTAATTTATCAATCCCTATAAATAGAAATTTGAATGTAGGTTTTTATCTTAATAACTACTATTTCCCCGAATATATTTTTAATCTCCCATTGGATAGAACATTAAATATAGAAAATCATTTTAGTGAAATGTCCCTTTTTTTTAATATCAAATATCTATTTGGTAATGTGAAAATCTATTTTAATAACAAAACAATATCCTCTGATAAGGACGAAATAAATAATAGAATTAGTCTGGTATATGTGCTAAAAGACAGTATCAGTATAAATGTAAAATCATTATTTAATTTTCAAAATTTAGACATTTTATTAGAAGGTGAATACTCTACTTATAGTTTAGACAGTAATAATTTTTATTTATATCACAATAAAGTATGGTTTGGAGGTGTTCGAATTCCAGATGAAATTACATATTTGAATTTGTATAATAGCTACCGGTTTTTAAATTTTGAAACATTTATCAATTTTACATATCTAAATATTCCATCAAGTATTGTAAAGGGAATAACTAAACCTTTTAAATATGGAGATCTTGCATATATTCAGTATGATTTAAATATACCGGATGTTATTTTCTATTATCTGAATATAAATTCTTTAATTAACCTAAATAATTTTTCAATTGGGATAGGGTATAGAAGGGTTTATATAGATTTAAATAGGCTGGATTACTCTGTTTCAAATATGATTTGGACAGGGTTTACACCTACAATGATTTCTACTTCTCAATCTATTCTAGATATTAAATACAATAATATAAATTTAGTTGATTTAAATATTAAATACGAAAAACAGCTTTTAAATTATCTATCTCTCAGTTTAGGTTTAGAGCAGTTAATTCCTTTTTTTGATGCAAAAGATAATAATAATTTATCAGTAGACATTAATAAAAACAATGATTTGATTACAGGAGGAACTTCAATAAGTTTCAATATAAAATATAGATTATAAAAAAGGGAAATGATATTACACATTTCCCTTTAGAGGCGCCGACCGGATTTGAACCGGTGAATGATAGTTTTGCAGACTACTCCCTTACCACTTGGGTACAGCGCCATTTAGATTGCTCGAATAATATAGCAAAATGACTTTTATTTGTCTAGCCCTAATTTAAAGTAATTGCCCCAATTAATTCCCATGGATATCCTGGCGCACTTAAATCCTGATTATACTTGAAATTAACACCCCAGTTGTTTTTGTTAAATTCAATACTTGCTTGGTAATTATGGGTAAAAAACTCTATATATTCAGTTTTGTAGTTTAATTTTAAAGCCAAATTATCTACTATTTTGTGGCTATAATTTGTATCAGTTTTATATATTGGCCAGTTAATAAAGGAAAGTGAGAATTTACTTCCTAAAGAAAGTTTATCCAAATTAATTTTAAAACCCAGACTTGTTCGGTATTC
>JAFGYD010000146.1 GCA_016936295.1 Spirochaetales bacterium
GTAACAGAACCGGAAGTAGTAACAGAACCGGAAGTTGCTACCGAAGGTCAGTAAAAAAAAGATTGAGACCTTTAGAACTTTTCTTAAGGTCATTTTTTTCTTATAATTGAGGTATATGTACAAGAGTTATGATAATGACCCATATGGGGTGAGAATATATACTTTAAAAAATGGTTTAAAAGTTTATTTAAGCCAGGATTTTAATGAACCTAGAATAAAAACTAGAATAGCTGTAAAAGCCGGGGCAACTTCCGATCCTGAAGATGCAACCGGACTTGCCCACTATGTCGAACATATGATGTTCAAAGGTACCGATTTAATCGGAGCTCTTAATAGAGAAAAAGAAGCATCAATAATATCTAAAATAAAAAATAAATATGAAGAGTTAGCTAATGAAGAGTCTCAGGAAGAGATCAATAAGATAAATTTAGAAATTGATACTCTTTCCTCTGCTGCTAGTTTAGAAGCAATCCCTGGAGAACTTGATAAATTGTATTCAATTATGGGTTGCAGAAATACAAATGCAAGAACAGGTTTTGAAGAGACTGTTTATGAAAACGATATACCAACAATTGAGTTGGAAAGATGGATTAGATTAGAAAAAGAGAGGTTTACAAGTCCAGTCTTAAGACTTTTTCCTCCAGAACTAGAGGTTGTTTATGAAGAGTTTAATCAATCTCAAGACGATGATGTCTCAAGAGCTTTTGATCAATTTTTAACTAATATTTTCCCTAAACATCCTTATGGTCGTACTGGTATTCTTGGAAAAGGTGAACATTTAAAGAAACCTTCTATGGAGAAAATAGAAGAGTTTCTTAATAAATGGTATGTGCCATCTAATATGGCAATTATTCTAACAGGGGATTTAGACTTTGATAAAACAATAGATGTAATTGAAAAATATTGGGGTGATATTCCATCGGGGAGCCCAACTGTTAAAAATGCCATAATTGAAAATGAGATAAAAAAACCTGTAATTAGTACTGTCTATGGTCAAGATTCTCCCTTTGTTCTTTTAGGGTATCGATTTGATGGATTTGGAAGCGAAGATGAACTCTATTTAACACTGATAGATATGATAATGAGTAATAATCAAGCTGGAACATTAGATTTAAACCTAGTACAGAAGCAACTTGTTTTAGAAGCTGAATCATCATACGAAGTATATAGGGACTATAGTTGGTTCTCTCTCTACGGTGTTCCTGCAATGAATCAAAGTTTAAAGAAAGTAGTTTCATTACTACAAAATGAAATAACATCTCTTAAAAAAGGTAAATTTGCAAAGTGGTATAACGATGCTGTTATTACTTGTTTTGAAATAGATAAGTTAAATGAATTGGAAGATAGCGGTAAAATTGAGAGTTTTGTGGATTCATTTATAACTGGATTGAGCTGGGATAACTATTTAAAAAGAATTGATAGATTAAAAAAAATCACATTTGATGAGTTGGTCTCATTTATTAATAGAAAATTTTTAAATAATTACACTATTGTGTACAAGAAAAAAGGAAACCCCAAAAATTTAATTTATATTAATAAGCCTAATTTGACACCTGTAGTCTTTAATAGGGATTTAGAGTCTAGTTTTTGCCAAGAATTTAAGAAAGTTAATGTTGAGAGAAAAGAAGCATATTTCCCTGATTTGAATCAATTGATTCCTATAGATATAGGTAATGAACGAAAGCTATATTACGAATACAATAGTACAAATGAACTTTTTGAACTCATTATAAATGTAGATAAAGGTCGGCTTAACGATCTTAAAATTCATTATGGTGTAGAGTATAGGGATTATACTGGAGCTGGAGATTATAGCCCTAGTGAATTTCAGCAAGAACTATTTAAAAGAGGTTTAGAGTTAGAAATTAGCGGAAAAGACTCTAAAACAACTATTACCCTGGAAGGAAGATCCGTTGATTTTGAGTTTGGATTAAAACTTTTACTAAGCTTTATTCTTGATGGAAAATCGGATAAAAAAAGTTTTAAAAAATTTATTAAAAGAATCTCTGTAACTAGGGAAAATGCTAAAAATAGTAAAAGAGTTATTCTGTGGGGAGCATTGTATAATTACATCCATTACGGAAAGGATAATCCTTTTAGATATTATATCCCTTTGAGTAAATTAAAAAAAATAGGGAGTACCGAATTTTTAAATACAATAAAAAATGCTTTTCTTAACCCATTTGAAATTTATTATTATGGACCGGACAATAAAGATTTCGTATCAAATATGTTAAAGGATTTAAGTCAAAAATTAAAAATTGAAGATAGCATCAATTCAATAAAGGATTTTACTTATAAAGTGCATAGTACTCCTAAAACTCTTCTCGCTCATTATGATATGGTTCAAGCAGAAATAATAATGACAGGGTTAGGTGTTAAGTTCAATGCTCAATTAATTCCTATTGTCTTTTTATTTAATGAATATTTTGGCGGAGGTATGGATTCTGTTGTTTTTCAGGAAATTCGTGAAAGAAGAGGTTTGGCATATTCTGCCTATGCCAGTTATTCAATGCCTAGAAATAGAGATGAAAATTTTATATTTTCATTTTATGTAGGGACCCAAAGTGATAAGGCTCCAGATGTAATTAGATGCATTCTGGGTTTATTGGATTTCTTCCCAAAAGTAAATAACTATTTCGATGCTGTAAAATCATCTATTTTAAAAAATATTGAGAGTGAATCAGTACTGGATAGAGAGAGGTATTTTGTTCTAAAAGATATGGAGCGATACGGCTTGAAAAAGGATATTAGGGAGATTGTCTATAAGGGTGTTAAAGATTTAACTATTGATGATCTTGAGAATTTCTTTAATAAATATATTAAGGATCTGGTTCTTCATACCTTAATTTTAGGAAGTAAAAAAAATCTTCCTATCAATGAAATAGAGACTATACTTGATGTAAACTTGGAAATAATAAATTTAAAAAAAGTATTTGGATATTAAAGTGGAGGGTAATATGGATGATGATTATACATATGGAAAAAAAGTTACTTTAGTTGGTACAGCAATAAATATTGCTCTTAGTGTTGTTAAACTGATTGTTGGTTTTTTATTTGGAAGTCTAGCTTTATTGGCCGATGGTTTTCATTCATTGTCAGATTTAGCCAGTGATTTAGTAGTATATGTTGGATTGAGTTTTGCAGAGAAACCAGACGATAATTCCCACCATTTTGGTCATGGAAAATTTGAAACATTTTCAGCTTTTCTTGTTGGTCTCATGTTAGCAATAGCAGGTATTGTAATAGGGAAAGATTCTATCGATATTTTTATTTCAGTATACAGAGGGAATGAGTTACCCTCACCCAGAATATTAGCTCTTCTTATAGCCATTTTATCGGTTATTGTTAAGGAAGCTCTTTATAGATATACACGAAAAGCTGGAGAAAAAATAAATAGTCCCAGTATTATTGCAAATGCATGGCATCATCGATCTGACTCTTTTTCATCTATAGGTGTTTCATTAGGAATTGCCGGAGCTATCTTCCTTGGAGGTAAATGGAGTATTCTTGATCCTGTGGCTGGTATAGTTGTTGGTATTATAATTATTAAAGAAGCGCTATCTATTTTAAAATTAAACCTTGATCAACTTCTTGATGTTTCTTTAGGCAGCGAAGCTATGCTTGATATATATAATATTATAAAAGATGTTCCAGAGTGTAGTGAGCCACACAATATACGTACAAGAATGGTTGGGAAAAGGGTTATTATCTCTTTGCATATAAGAATTGATGATAATTTAACAATAAAAGAGGGTCATACTATTGCCCATAGAGTTGAAGATAAATTAAAAAATCATTTTGGAAATGATTCTATAGTAACTGTTCATATTGAGCCTTTAAGTGAGTATCCAAGTTCTTTACAAATCTAAAAATAAATTGTAGAATTGCATTGTGAATATTTTCACAATGCAGGAGAAGTTATGGCAGGAATAGAAACAACCGTAGAACTTGTGTCTGGAACATATAAGAAGACAAGAGCGAATTTAGAAATAGTACGTGGAAGGTTGCAAAAACCATTAACATTAGCAGAAAAGATTTTGTATGGACACCTGGAAGATCCAAAGAGTCAGGATTTAACTCAAGGTGAAAGTTTTTTATTACTAAACCCTGATAGAGTGGCAATGCAGGATGCAACAGCTCAAATGGCCATTTTACAATTTATGCTTTCAGGTAGGGATGAATCAGCTGTTCCTGCAACTGTTCATTGTGATCATTTAATTAGAGCCCATGAAGGTGAAGATAAAGATCTTGCTATAGCTATGAGCGAAAATAAAGAAGTTTACGATTTTTTAGCTTCGGCATCCAGTAGATATAATTTAGGTTTTTGGAAGCCCGGAGCAGGAATTATTCATCAAGTAATATTAGAAAATTATGCATTCCCTGGTGGTTTAATGATTGGAACAGATTCCCATACTCCAAATGCGGGTGGTTTAGGAATGTGTGCTTCTGGAGTTGGTGGAGCCGATGCATCGGATGTAATGGCAGGTTTAAACTGGGAAGTTAAAAATCCAACAGTAGTGGGTGTTAAACTTACTGGAAAAATGAATGGTTGGACTTCGGCTAAAGATGTAATAATTAAATTAATTGGTATGTTAACCGTTAAAGGTGGTACTAATCGAATTATTGAATATTTTGGTGAAGGTTGCGAATCCATAAGTTGTACCGGAAAAGCTACTATAACAAATATGGGCGCTGAACTTGGTGCGACATGTTCTGTTTTTCAATATGATAATAGAATGAAAAAGTACTTAGAGGCTACTAATCGTTCTGAAATTGCAGAACTGGCACTTAAAAATATTGATCTATTAACCCCGGATAAAGAGGTTGTTGACAACCCATATAACTATTATGAAAAAGTTATAGAGATAGATCTCTCGGCTCTTGAACCACATATAACAGGACCACATACTCCGGATGCCTACCACCCACTTTCCGAAATTAAAGAAGTTGGGAAAAAAGAGGGTTGGGAATTAAATTTATCCTCTGGTTTAATTGGTTCATGTACAAATTCATCATATGAAGATATGGAAAGATCTGCTTCTATATGCAAACAGGCAATTGAAAATGGACTAAAAATGAAGTCGACATATTTCGTTTCACCTGGATCAACACAGGTTAGAAAAACAATTGATAGAGACGGCTTCACTTCTGACTTTGAAAAAGTTGGAGGAATTATGCTAGCAAATGCCTGTGGCCCTTGTATTGGTCAATGGTCGAGGGATGATGTTAAAAAAGGTGAAAGAAATACAATAATAAATAGTTTTAACAGAAACTTTAGGGCTAGAAATGATTCAAATCCCGAAACTTTAGGTTTTATTGGATCACCTGAAATTGTAACTGCTATGGCTTTAGCAGGGAGATTAGATTTTAATCCAATTACAGATACTATAAAAACTCCAAATGGGGAATTGAAACTAAACCCTCCTATTGGGAATGAACTACCTGTAAATGGTTTTGTGTCAGATTTATCGGGATACCAGAAACCGGAAGGACAGGGGGTTAAAGTTTTAGTTGATGAAAATTCTTCTAGGCTTCAACTATTAACACCTTTTCAGCCATGGGATGGAGAAGATATTGTTGATGCGTTACTACTTTGTAAAGCAAAGGGAAAATGTACAACAGACCATATATCACCAGCTGGACCTTGGTTACAATACCGTGGGCATTTAGACAATATATCCGATAATATGTTAAGTGGTGCAGTTAATAGTTTTACATTGGAAACAGGTGAAGCAACTAGTATACTTTCTGGTAACAAAAAGAGCTTTTCTGGTGTTGCCAGGGAATATAAAGCAGCAAATAGAGATTGGATTATTGTGGGCGATGAAAATTATGGAGAGGGTAGTAGCCGTGAACATGCAGCTATGAGTCCTAGATTATTAGGTTGTCGAGCGGTAATTACAAGAAGTTTTGCTAGAATTCATGAAACAAATTTAAAGAAACAGGGTGTACTTGCTTTAACATTTAATAATCCAGACGATTATAATAAAATTGAAGAGTCAGATTTATTATCAATTGTAGGACTTAAAACATTTGCACCAGGTAAAAATCTTTTACTTGTATTAAATAAACATAATGGTTCTAAAGTAGAGATTGAACTAAACCATACTTTTAATGAGATGCAGATAAGTTGGTTTAAAGCTGGTTCTGCATTAAATGTTCTAAGAACTAACTAATTAAGCTAAAGCCTGGATTTGTTCCGGGCTTTGTTTTATTTAGTTGTATCTAATCATTCAAATCTATAGAATAGTGCTATGTTAGGAACTTATGTAAATTCTGCAGTTATAATTATAGGTGCATTAATTGGATTATTAATTAAAAATGGTCTTCAAGACAGATTTAAACAGATCATAATGCATGGTGTATCTTTATCAATATTATTTATAGGAATATCAACAACATTAAGTGGTATGCTTAATGGCGGAGAGCCCATACTATTTATTATCAGTCTTGTAATTGGTGGTATTTTTGGAGAGTGGATTGATTTAGATAAGAAATTACAGCAACTGGGTGATTTCCTGCAAAAAAAAGTAGGTAATGGTGACAATAATATAGCACGTGGTTTTGTTACTTCAAGTCTACTTTTTTGTGTTGGAACCATGGCAATTCTAGGATCATTAGAAAGTGGTTTAAAAGGTGATTACGATACCCTTTTTGCAAAATCTGTATTAGATGGAATTACTTCAATAATTTTAAGCTCCACCATGGGAATAGGAGTTATGTTTTCATCAATTTCTGTATTAATATATCAAGGAGCTATAACAATGCTTGCTATTTTTATAGAACCAATACTTTCAGAAGATATTATACGTGAAATATCCATAATTGGTGGAATACTAATTTTTAGTCTGGGATTAAATATGTTAGATATAAAAAAAATTAAAAGTGCTAATCTACTTCCTGCAATTATTATTCCTCCCATTTACTATTTGGTTTTAGGGATATTTTAAAGGATTATCAGAATCAACTAGTAATTGATGGCTATTATCTCCAAACTGTATCCGCATGTTGTTGGTATTAATATATTGAAAATTTTCCACCTGTATAATTGAAGAAATATTTTCAATTGGTATAAATATGTGGCTATACTCGTAATCCTTTGTTACAGAGATTATAACTACTTCTCTACAGTTTGTTAAAAAAAGAATTGAATTCTTATATGGCTTTAATATTGAATCTTTTATAATATTTACAAGATTTGTTTTCCTTCTTTTTAGTCTTTTTAAATCCTGAAATCCTATTATTTTAAAAATTTCATTTTTTGAAATCTTTTTTAATAAATTATTCATAAAGTAAGATAGATCTGCTGATAGTGTTATCTCTTTAAAATCAATTTTTGTAGTTTGGGAATGGATTATTTTTCCCCTAATTGCATCACGTATTTTATCCACAATTTTTTGGGAAACAACATTATATTCAAATTCAACTATACCGGTAAATGTGTAGAGTTCAATATTTGCGGTTAATAGATTATTATTATTTTTTATAGAGATAATATTATTGTATTCTAGTTCTTTTTTCTCTACATAGCCTTTGTTATTCTCAAGAAATAATATTAGATCATCCCTTAATATTATTATTAATCTATATAGATCCATCCCGGGCTTAGCATTTCTACGTTCTATATCTACTGGAATTTTAACAATATAATCATTTTCTAAAATAGTAAAATGATTAATGAATAATGGAGGTATATCCTCAGGACTCTTAATTTCAAA
>JAFGYD010000147.1 GCA_016936295.1 Spirochaetales bacterium
AAATCAAATTATTTAATGGAATTATATACTCCTTACTTATAAATATAGAGAGATATTCTGGTAATATCTCGCAAATATCGGGAGCACTTACATCTGAAAAACTTAATAATAATTTATCCATATATTGCTGATGAGGTGGTTGGGTAATTAATAATGAAGAGTTTGTTAATCTATTAAACTCATTTATAAACTCTTTCTGCCCCTCCCAATCCTGTATAATCGTATCTAAATAGACAGAAATTTCAGGATTTGTTAAATTTTGGTCTTTATGCTTAGAGCAGGACGATAATAAAGCAAATAATAATAAAATTAAAAAGATTAAATAGTTTTTCATAGGTTTATCATTATAGATATCAAAACCAATACCTGCAAGCTAATAGTTATTTAATTGGATCAGTGTAATACCACTTGATATGACCATATATATATTATAGATTTATGCCATGGTAAATGTAACAAATATCTCCCTTAGTTATGGCGGGAGAAATCTATACTCTAATGGTAGTTTTATAATTAGGCCACAGGATAAAATTGGTCTTGTAGGACCTAATGGATCGGGGAAAACATCATTATTTCGAATTTTAAGCGGTGAAGAGAAACCAGATGAAGGAACTGTGACAGTTCCTTCAAACTATATTATTGGTTATTTTAGTCAGGATGTTGGTGAAATGAAGGGCAGAACAGCCCTAGAAGAAGTACAACACGGAGCAGGAAATGCCTTTGAAATTGGTCTACAACTTACAGAAATTGAACATAAAATGTGTGATCCAGATCTATCACAAGATGAACTCGATAGTGTTATGGAATTATATGGAAAACTACAAAGTGAATATCAGGATTTAGGTGGATATGAACTTGAAAGTAATGCAAAAACAATTTTGACAGGTTTAGGTATTGGACCAGGAAGATGGGATGAACCAGTTGAATCTTTTTCTGGTGGTTGGAAGATGAGAATAGCACTTGGAAAAATTTTGCTTTTGAATCCAGATTTATTATTAATAGACGAACCAACAAATCACCTTGATATAGAAACAATTATATGGTTAGAAGAGTGGCTAAAAAACTTTAAAGGCTCAATTCTAATGACAAGTCATGATAGAGAGTTTATGACTAGATTATGTAATAGAACCTTGGAAGTATCACCTGGAAGTATAACTCTTTTTTCAGGGGACTATGATTTTTATATGACAGAAAGGGTTGTTAGAAGAGACCAATTAATAGCCTCAAAAAAACGACAGGATGCAATGCTTGCTAAAGAAGAAGAGTTTATTGCAAAATTTGCAGCTAGAGCCAGTCATGCAGCTCAGGTTCAGTCCAGAGTTAAAACAATTGAAAAAATCGAAAGAATAGTAATCCCTCCAGAACCAAAAGTAATGAAGTTGCAACTTCCAGAAATTAAGCGAGGTGGAGATATAGTCGTTGACATGCATAATCTAGCCAAATCATGGCCATTAAAAGATGGTTCAGTACATCCTGTTTTTTCCGGAATAACAGGAACTGTTAACAGATTGGACAAGATAGCTGTTACTGGTGTTAATGGTGCCGGAAAATCAACACTTCTTAAGGTATTAACAGGCCAGACAGAAGCAACAGAAGGGAGTGCAGTAATAGGACCTAGTACAGAAATTGGATACTTCAGTCAGTACTCATCGGATGTATTAAATCCAGACAACACTATATTTGAAGAAGTTTCATCAATGCTACCAAATGAAACAGTAGGTTATATTAAAAATCTACTAGGATCTTTTTTATTTAGTGGTGATGATTCAGACAAACCAATATCAGTTCTTTCAGGTGGAGAAAAAAGTAGAGTAATGTTAGCTTGTATGCTATCTCAACCTTATAACTTTCTAGTTCTGGACGAACCAACAAACCACTTGGATATTGCAAGTAGAGAGGTTTTACTAGATGCTTTAAAAGAGTTCAAAGGAACTGTAATGATAGTTAGTCATGATAGATACTTTTTAAGGCACTTTATTAACCGGGTTTTTGAAGTAGATCATGGTAAGCTGCATATATATGAAGGCGACTATCACTACTACGAATTAAAAAAATCTGAGTAGTTTATTTTCTTACATATAAATAATTCTTGTTGGTTATATTTTCTAAAGTATAGCCTTCAAGGTCTATTTTCTGCAACTCTTCCTCTGTCTTAACCCTATTTAGTATAATTTCCTTTGCTAATAAACCACGCATCTGTTTAGAAAACACAGATATTGATTTTAATTTACCGTTTATTAAACTCTTAAAGTCAGGTGTAATAATTGTTGATTTAATATTATTAAAATTAATCGCTTTTGAATATTCACTGGAACATAAATCAACAATAATAGAATTCTCAGTCTCATTTTTTATATATTCAGTTATAGGATCCTTCCAGAATTTAACTTGATTTCTCATTTCAAGTCTATAGGTCATAATCCTGTCTAATGGCTTTAGTACTCCATATAGTCCACTAAGAATAAGGAGATTAGAGTTTGCATATTGTAAATCATCAAATGAAAAATCATTTGGAGAGAGGGATTTAAAGGCCTC
>JAFGYD010000025.1 GCA_016936295.1 Spirochaetales bacterium
AGGATTTAAAACATAACCTATCTCTTTCTGTTTCAATGTTTCTATAGAATTATCAGGTTTTCTATCATGGAGACCTATACCCCCAATAACTTTGTTTTCAGATTTTAATTCAATAGCCAGAACCTCATTAGATTCAATAAAAGATTTTATAATATCTTTACTCTCATCAGTATTTTTATGGGGAGTCCATCCAGCATTTGGACCAACTAAATCACTTTTAGCATATTCAAACATATCTTTATAATCAGATAACTTCCATTTTCTAAGTAATAATCTTTCTGTTTCTATATTTTTTAACATAAATTTACCTTTTCCATATATTATAGCATTATAAATAATAAAATTAACAATTGGAGACAATAATGAATATGTTTCATAAAAACCTCGACAGTATAATATTCGATTTGGATGGGACACTATGGAATCCCTCAAACATAATATTAAAAGCCTGGAATGAAGTAATATCAACTTATCATCAAGTTACAAAATCTATAGATATACAAGAACTTGAATCTCTTTTTGGAATGCAACACAACTTAATAGCAAAAAAGGTTTTCCCAGATCTTGATAGCGCTCTTGCAGATAAAATTATGAATGAGTGCTTTGAATATGAGAATACAGCAATAATAAAATATGGAGGAAATCTATATAAAGATGTGGAAAATGTATTATCCTATCTCTCAAATAAGTTTGATCTTTATATTGTCAGTAATTGTCAATCAGGTTATATAGAATCATTTTTTTCATATCATAAACTGGAAAAGTTTTTTAAAGATTTCGAATGCTCAGGGAATACCGGTAAACCAAAAGATGAAAATATTAAGAGTGTTATTATTAGAAATAACCTAAAAAATACTATTTATATTGGGGATACTATAGGCGATTTAAAAGCAGCAGAACTAAACAATATACCCTTTATATTTGCAAATTATGGTTTTGGTGATGTTAAAAACTGTAAATATAGTATAGATGTATTAACTGATCTTTATGAAATATTTTAAAAAGAGGTCTATTTGACCTCTTTTACTTAAATTTTATATTTTTTAATAGTTTGAAAGTAAAAATTTCTCTAATTCCGAATATTCATTTCCAATAACTGTAGAAATCTTCTCTTTAGTAAGAAGTGATGACAGTGCTTCTGGTAGCTTAGGGCTAACTTTTATAGCATCTTCTACAACTTCTACAAATTTTCCAGGGTGTGCAGTAGACAGCACTATAGGATAAGTATTTTTATCAAACTTATTATTATTTAAAAATCTTTCAGTTGCGAATATTCCAACAGCAGTATGTGGATCTAATATTTGTCCCCTTTCACTATAGTATCTCTGCATTGTTTTTATAGTATCTTCATTTGAAACAAAATCACCCATAAGAACATTCCTAAAATTATCAACATTAGAATCAAACATTGTCATCATTCTTTCAAAGTTGCTTGGTGCACCAACATCCATTGCATTAGATGGTGTTTGAACAGATGCTCTAGGACTATAAGTACCTGTTGTTAAAAACTCAGGTACAATTTTATTATTGTTTGTTGCAGCAATAAACTGTTTTACAGGTAGACCCCAGTTTTTAGCAAAAAGACCGGCTGTTAAATTTCCAAAATTACCAGAAGGAACAGTAAAAATTATCTCATTTCCTGCTTTTAATTGTGAATATGCATAAATATAATATAAAGATTGAGGAACAAGTCTTCCAATGTTAATAGAGTTTGCCGATGTTATATTTACTTTAGAACATAAATCTGCATTTCCAAAAGCCTCTTTAACCATTTTTTGACAATCATCAAATGTTCCTTTAACCTCTAATGCCTTAATGTTTTTTCCTATTGTCGTTAACTGCTTTTCCTGAAGTGGACTAACCTTACCACTTGGATAAAGAATAACAACTTCAATATTCTCTTTGCCTTCAAAAGCTTTTGCAACTGCTGAACCTGTATCGCCAGAAGTTGCAGCTAAAATTACAGCCTTCTCTTTTCTATCTCCTAAAAACTCTTCCATAGAAGATGCTAAAAAAGAAGCACCATAATCTTTAAAGGCACAGGTAGGACCAGTATATAGTTCAAGAATACTTATTTCATCAGAAACCCTCATAATCTCGGGTTTAAAATTAAAAGCGTTATTTACAATTCTTTTAACAGACTCTTTAGAAGTTTCATCTTTAATAAGTTCGTATACAACATGTTCAGCTATAGCGTTAAAAGACATTCCATGACAATTTTTAATAAATTCGGACATATCTGGGTATGACTCAGGAAAAAATAATCCACCGTCTGCTGCTAATCCTTGAAAAATAGCATCTTTAAAAATGCTTTTATTGTTTACGTCTCTTGTACTAAATAATTTCATTATTTTCTCCTAACCCAAGAATGTTTTATGTATAACGTTTAATGCTCTCGATTTTTCTTCTGATTTTACAACTAGGGAAATATTTTTTTCAGTAGAACCTTGAGCTATAGCTAATACGTTAACTTCTTCATCTCCTAAAGCACTAAATAGTCTACCACTAAAACCTATTCTTCCCCTCATATTGTCACCTATTACAGCAATAATCTCAAGATCATCAATTACATC
>JAFGYD010000148.1 GCA_016936295.1 Spirochaetales bacterium
CCCATATTTTTTATCGGGATGGCAGGATTCGAACCTGCGATCCCCTGGTCCCAAACCAGGTGCCCTAGCCGCTGGGCCACATCCCGTAGTACAGTAAAGAACTATATAGATTCCTTTTTCTTTAATCAAGAGAAATTTAAAACAAAATATATATTTGTTGTAAAAAAATATTTGTTTCTATTGACAGAAACAATGAATGCTGATATTTTTGTTACTATGAGTAGAAACGAGGTTGGAATGGAAAAAAGAACAGATGGAATTATTAAGGTTATTTCAGGAGAAAGATTTACGCCTTTTGTTTTAGCTGAAAAATTACATGCTAAAGCAATATTAGAATCCTCTTCTTTAGAGAAAGGAAGGGAACGTTATTCTTTGTTATTAATAGAAGAAGCTTTTAGAGTTCAACAAAACAATGAAGAAATAGTCCTAGTTAAAGATAATAAAACTTACAATTTAAATTATTTAGGAAAGGATATTTTAAGTATTTTAGAATATTTTTCAGGTCAACATCCTAAGGTTCATCAAGATTTTCCTTTTCCGGCAGGAGGTATTGGCTTTTTGTCGTATGAATTTTCAAGATTCTGCGATGATATTCACTTTTCTAAACAAAAAAATGAACTTGATTTACCTGATGCTGAATTTATTTTTCCACATATAGTTGTTGTTGTGGATCACTATTCAGACTTAATTTATTTAATAGGTTTGAATTATAAAGAGTCTGAAGCTGATTTAAAATTATTAATTCAAAAAACTGAGGAACGGATACATGATCTAAATTTTAACTATATGATAAAAAAAGAGACTCTATATTCATCGGAGATAATTACTCCTAATGCAGGAAAAGATGATTTTATCTCAGGTGTAGAAAGAGTTAAAGAAGAGATTATAAAGGGTAATTTATTACAAGGGGTTTTATCCAGAAGACTAGATATCAAAACAAATATACCAGCTTTTGAAGCTTATAGAAATTTAAGATCTGCTAATCCTTCTCCATATATGTTTTATATTGATTTTGGCAATTATCAACTTTTTGGTGCAAGTCCAGAAGTTCATATAAAAATTCATGGTGATAAGGTTTTAATGAGACCTATAGCGGGAACAAGAAGAAGAGGAAAAACAGATGTAGAAGATAAAAATCTTGAAGTAGAACTATTAGCTGATGAAAAAGAAAGAGCAGAGCACTTAATGTTAGTTGATTTGGCAAGAAATGATTTAGGACGGTTTTGCTTGGGAGGAACTGTTATTCCAACTGAATTAATGGGAATTGAGAGATATTCAAAACTAATGCATATAGTATCCGAAGTTCAAGGTAAATTACCTTTATGGTTTAAACCTTCAGATGCTGTAAGAGCAACTTTTCCTGCAGGAACAGTGTCTGGGGCACCAAAGATAAAGGCAATTGAGGTTATATCACAATTAGAAAAAAATAAACGTGGTTTTTATGCGGGGCTTGTAGGATATATGGGAGTTGAGGGTGAGCTTGATACTTGTATTAGTATACGATGTGCTTTAAAAAAAGGTGATCATATGTATTTACAAGCAGGTGCTGGAATTGTTTATGATTCGACACCTGAAAGGGAATTCGAAGAGACAGGAGAAAAAATGAGAGCTTTAGCAATTGCTGTAGGAGTGGAAGTATGATTTTAATAATAGATAACTTTGATTCATTTACATTTAATATATACCAACAACTCCTTCAGGTAACAGATTTAGAAGTAAAGGTTATTAGAAATAATAAAATTGATATAAAAGGAATAGAGGAATTAAACCCGAGTCACATTATTCTATCACCAGGGCCGGGAAGACCCGAAGAAGCTGGTATAACATTAGATGTAATTCGTCATTTTGCTGATAAAAAACCAATATTAGGAGTATGTTTAGGACATCAATCAATAATTCAGGCATTTGGAGGTAAAATAATTGGTGCTAAAAATATAGTTCATGGTAAAGTAGAACCTATACATTGCGATGGAAAAGGAGTATTTCGAAATTTAGGGACTCCAATTAATTTTACAAGATATCATTCTCTTGTTGGGGAATCGGTTTCTTTACCTAATGAATTCGAAATTACTGCTACTAGTATAGATGGTGAAATTATGGGTGTAAGGCATAAAAAATATAATATTGAAGGTGTACAATTTCATCCTGAATCAATTGCCAGTGAAAATGGGTTAGCACTTTTTAGGAATTTTATAAATTATAAAAGAAATCCTTTTGATAGTAAAAAAATTCTTGAAAAAATTATGTTAAAAAATGATTTAGAATTTAGTGAAGCAGAAGAGTTTATGGTCGAACTAACCGATGGTAATTTAAGTGATCCTTTAATAGCTTCATTTTTAACAGCATTAAACTGTAAGGGATTTACTCCTGAAGAGATTGCTGGTTGTGCAAAAGTTTTAAGAGATAAAAGAACTCCAGTAATTACAAAATCAGATTCAGTTGACACATGTGGAACTGGAGGTGATGGTTTGAATACATTTAATATATCAAGTTTTTCTGCACTAATAGCTTCATCTTGTGGAGTTAAAGTCGCAAAGCATGGAAATAGAGCTGTCTCAAGTAAAAGTGGCAGTTCCGATTTCTATAAAGAACTAGGAATACCAATTGAAAGTGATCCTTCAATAGTCGCTGATAGAATAGATAATAGAGGTTTTGCATTTTTATTTGCACCTAATTTTCATAAAGCTATGAGGTTTGCAGCACCTGCAAGAAGTGCAATGAAAATTAAAACAATTATGAATTTAGTCGGTCCATTATCTAATCCTGCCAATGCTGCATATCAGATTATTGGTGTTTGGAACTCAGATTACTGTTTAATAATGGCTAAAGCTGCAAAATTATTGGGTGTTAAACGGGTTATGGTTGTTCATGGACTTGATGGAATTGATGAAATTTCTATCTCTGACAAAACAAGAATAGTTATTATAGATGAAAATGATACTATACAGGATTTTATATATAATCCTAAAGATGATGATATTCAAATGTATGAACTTACAGATCTTTCAGGAGGGTCTGCTAAAGAAAATGCAGTTTTGGCTAGGAATATTATTAATGGGAAAGGTTCGAAAGCTATTATAGATGCTTGTTGTCTTAACGCCGGTGCTGCTTTAGTTATTTCAGGTCGATGTAGTAGTATAAAAGAGGGATTTGATCTTGCTACAAATGCGATAATGTCTGGAGCTTTAAAAAATAAAATTGATGAGATCGTAAAATAGATGGATATACGAAAAGAAATTGCTAATAAAAGATTAGAACGAATAAATAAAGAGGGATATGGATTATCTATAAATATACCATTGGAAAGAACAAGTCCAATTGTAAATTTTTATGTAAAACCTTTAGTCATATGTGAAGTAAAAAGGGGTTC
>JAFGYD010000149.1 GCA_016936295.1 Spirochaetales bacterium
ACCGATGATCCAATCAGGACTTTATAGTTTGCAGATTCTATATCCCACGTGTTGTTATTAACATTAAAATATCTAAATGTTTTATCATCAAATGGGATTATGACATTTTTTGTGTCACTTGGATTTATAAAAACCTTTTTAAAACCTTTTAATTCTTTCTTTGGTCTAAAAATAGCTTTTGACTCACATCCAATGTAGAGTTGAGCAATTTCCATCCCGGCGATTTTTCCTGTATTTTTTATTGAGAAAGAAACACCTTCTTTTGTAATTTGTAAGTTTGAATACTCAAATGTTGTATAACTCAGCCCAAACCCAAAAGGAAACTGAACATGAACTCCAGCTGTATCAAAATATCTGTATCCAATAAATATTGATTCTCTATATTCTACGGTACTTTCTCTATTATGAAAATTTGTCGATGATGGGACATCTTCATACCTTATGGGGTATGTTTCAGCCAGTTTACCTGAAGGATTAACATCCCCTGAAATGACTCTTAATACAGCTCTGGCACCAGCCTGCCCCCCTAGATATCCGTGTAAAAGTCCCTTAATCTTTGGTATCCATGGCATTTCTATAGCAGAACCACAAGACAAACAAACAACAATATTGTTGTTAACTTTATATAACTCTTCTAATAATTCAACCTGATTCTCAGGTAGCTTCATGTTTGGTCTATCAAGCCCCTGAGTCTCTGTAGCTTCATCTAAACCTAAATAGAGTAGAATAACATCAGCTTTTATTGCTAAATCACAAGCTTCTTTTATTAGTTTACTACTACTCTTGGCGTATCTTTTAAACCCTTGAGCATAACCGACACTCTGAATTCCAGACTCATCGAAACTGTCTAGAGTAGTGTCAAGTATTGTGGGATTAACCTGGGATGATCCTGCCCCCTGGTATCTTGCATTCTTTGCAAAATCACCAATTACAGCAACCTTCTTCCCAAATTTTATTGGAAGGATATTATTTTCATTTTTTAAAAGAACAATAGACTCTTCTGCCATTTTTTGTGAAATTCGGTGATGTCTCTCAATATCAAATTTTACGCCTTGATTATACTTACTATTTTCAGTTGTATAAATTAAATGAAGTAATCGATCAACACACTCATCTAAAATGGAAATATCTAAAGTTCCATTTTTTATAGCTTCTATAATTTCTCTATCAGTTTCTCCGTTTGTTGATGGCATTTCAAGCTCATTTCCAGCAATCAAACCTGCTATTCTGTTATTACTGCCACCCCAATCTGTAATAACACAGCCTGTATATCCCCACTCTTTTCTTAAAATATCCTGCATTATATGCAAATTTTCATTGGTATATGTACCATTTAATTTGTTATACGACGACATTAAAGCCTTGGTTTTACCCTCTTTAACTGCAATTTCAAAAGCAGTTAAATATATCTCTCTAAGTGCTCTTTCATCTATAATAGCATCTATAGACATACTTCTTTCTTCCTGATTTTTTGCACAGAAATGTTTAACACAAGCCGAGACACCCTGGGACTGAATCCCCCGGACGTATGCCGCCGCCAACTTTCCAGCTAGGTATGGATCTTCGCTAAAATATTCGAAATTTCTACCACAAAGAGGATTTCTTTTCATATTCAAACCAGGACCCAAAAGAACATTAACATTTTGGGAAACAGCCTCAATACCTAAGTATGAACCAACCCACTCCCCCAGATCTTCATTCCAGCTATTTGCAACAGTTGCTTCTGTTGGAAAACAAGTGGCTGGGATTCCTGCATTTAAACCTATTTGCTCCGATGATACAGCCTGCTTTCGAATACCGTGTGGCCCGTCTGCCAAAAACATACTAAAAATTCCTAGATGCTCAATATCCTTAGATTGCCAGTAATCCTTTCCTGACATTAAAGATGCCTTCTCTTCAATTGTCATTTTATCTATAATTTCTCTATATTTTAATTCAGCCATAACTATTTTCTCAAATTCCCTGTTTCTTAAGATACTGCTTTAAAAGATCAACTGCACCATTTTTAATTTCTCTATTTTTTGAGATATAATATATATTTTGAGGAATTCTTTCCTTTAATTTAATAACCTTAAGGTTATCCCGGGGTAATACTTTTTCTAGAAAATCAATAGAAACCCCTACTACACTCTGGTTTTCACATAAATGATGTACAGCCACAAGATTTTCACTACTATGTTTAATAACAGGAGTAAATCCAAAATCCAGGCACTTCTCAACAAGAACATGATCCCGCCCTGATTCTACAGACTTTATTACTAACATCTCGTTTTCAAGTTCACTTATAGATATTTCGGATCTATCTGCAAGAGGATGGTCTAACGATACCACTATAACAATCTCACCCTTTAATAACACTTCATAACTGCAATTATCAATTCCTTCGTGACCTAAAATTATTCCAATATCGGCATGTTCCTGAAAAAGTGTCTCCATGGGGAATGTATCGGGATAATCCTGTATTTTAACTTGATATTTTGGGTTTTCCTCAGAAAAGGAGTATATAGAATCCAACGGGAATGCAAATATTGCAGAGTTGGAAATGATAATATTAAGGGCACTACGGCTACCATTTATTATATTTATCTCTTTTTTAATATCTTCCATTAAATAACAGATATGTCTTGCCCTGGCATATAGAAGTTCACCAGACTCTGTTGCTTCCATTCCATGAGAACCACGAAAAAAAAGTTCTGTTTCAAGCTCTATCTCCAGTTGTTTTATAACTTTACTTAGACCCTGGGGTGATATATAGACCTCTTTTGCGGCAGAGGTAATACTTTTCTTCTCGTAAACCATAATAAAACATTGTAGAGCTCGGGCATTCATATATATATTTTAACATTTACTAAAGTCTAAAGCTATAATCTTTTTGTTTACGAAGCGCAACTAGTATTTGAGTATTATAAATTTAAAAGGCTGTTAAAAGTGAAACACCTGTAACAGCCCAATAATAGATTATTATTATTATTTATCAGTCGTATAAAAGACCTTTAATATCAGCATTATCCATATTGTCTTTATTGTAAAATTTTGCACCTGTATCTACATCCGCGACTGTTTCACCACTATATGCTTTAAAAGCCAATTCAACAGCTTTATAACCTATAGAATAAGGATCTTGAGTAATAGAACCAAGAAAGTACTGTTTTCTAACCGCATTTTTCTGTGCTTCTCCTGCGTCAAAACCAATTACTACCACATTAGGATATTTAGCAGGTATTTCTGCTCCATCGTTAGTAGCTGATAAAATCCCCTTAGCTGTAGACTCATTTGAACAGAAAACACCTAAAATATTATCACTATTAACTTTATTAAAAATAGCAGTAGCAGCTGAAGCAGCATCAGTTGCAGCAGTAGAAGCTGGAACAACCATCTCGATCATAACTTTTTTACCATTTACCGGACTTTTACTATCTATATAAGCATCATTTCCCATAACTTTAATATCGCTAGCAGTTAAAGAGGTATTATCTAATATTTGCTTAATCATTCCATCTCTAAAACCTTTTCCTCGGCTTAAGTTAGATTCACCAGAAGCATCCTGACTTAAAACAACAATTTTAACAGGATTTTCAGAAGTTGCCATTTCAATATCTTTTTTAATTACATTAAACATTTTAGAGGCAGCAAGACCTGCAGCTGCAAAGTTATCTGTAGAAGCATTAGCATAAATTGAACCTTCAGGCGCATTTGGAACTCCTGAGTCAAATCCAATTACAGGAATTCCTTCCCTTTTTGTCTGCTCTAACTGGTCTAGGACAGAAGTAGTATTCAGTGCTGCTAAAGCAATTGCAACAGGTTTTTTAGCCATAGCATTATTTAACATTTCAACCTGATTCTGAACATCACTTTCTGATGCAGGACCTTCAAATGTAATATCTACATTATAAGCCTCGGATGCCTTAACAGCCCCTAATTTTACCTGTTGCCAAAAGTCATGTTGTTCACCCTTAGAAACAATTGCAATATAAGGTTTCCCTTTACTTTTTGATACTTCTTTATTACCGTTGGCAAAAGAAGGGATAGTAATAGAAAACATAACCATTACTAAAATTACTAAATTAAACTTTACCTGTGATTTCATAAAAATCCTCCAATATTTTAACTGAAATTTACATTTCAGATTGTGTGTTTTTTAATTTGAGCAGCTTTTTTATTTCGATAAATATCTAAAAGAACAGCACCAATAACTACAATACCTGTAAAAAAAGTTTGGTAGTGTGACTGTAAATCCATAGAGGGAAGACCTGCACGTAGAACACTCATTATATAAACACCTATCAGTGTTCCCCATACAGAACCTATTCCTCCTGAAAGAGAAGTCCCACCAATTACGGCACCTGCAATAGCAAATAATTCAAACCCTTGACCTTGTGCAGGCATAACTGTCGTGTACACAGCAGCAAATGCAACACCTCCAATACCAGCGCAGAAACCGCTAACAATGTAGGCCATCATCTCCCATTTTTTTACATTAACCCCAGAAAGTCTGGCAGCTTCTTTGTTACTACCAATTGCAAAAATATATCTACCCATTTTTGTTTTCGTAAGTACAATAAAGGCTATAAAAGCTACAGCAAATAAAACGATAGCACCTGTAGGAAGAGAATTACCTCCATTATCAATAAACTTGAAAATATTTTTAAACCATCCACCTGTTGTTGACCTGGTTGGAAAAGTTGCACTTCTAACATTTGAAACAATAGAACCAACACCCATAGATATCATCATAGTACCTAATGTGGCTATAAATGGAGGTAGTTTTAATCTGGAGACCATAACGCCATTAAAAACACCAAACAATGTAGCAACCAGCATTATAAGAGCTAAAGATGCCCACATAGGCCAATGCCATGTTTTATACGCAGTTCCACCAATTATTGCTGCACACATCATTACTGTCCCAACAGAGAGATCAATACCACCCGTAATAATTACAAAAGTTACACCAATAGCTGCAAACCCAATGTAATATGACGAATCCAGAATATTAACTAATGTGGAATACGAGAAAAAATTTCTTCCAAAAATTCCAAAAAATACATATAGAATAACTAAAGCAGCAGGTGCTAAAAATTTCTGTAGCCCGACACCCTTTAAGTTACTTTTTAATCCTTTATTTTCAATACTTTCCATTATTAAACTCCTAATTCCTCATGGTTGCATATTTCATAATTTCTTCCTGATTTGCATCTTTAATATCTAGCTCACCAGTAATCTTTCCTTCACACATAACAACAACCCTGTCACTCATTCTTAAAATTTCAGTTAATTCAGACGAAATCATAATTATTGATTTACCCTCATTAACAAGCTCATTCATTAAGTGGTAAATTTCACTTTTCGCTCCAACGTCAATTCCCCTTGTTGGTTCATCGAAAATCAAAATCTCAGTATCCTTAATCAACCACTTAGCAATAACAACCTTTTGCTGATTTCCACCTGAAAGATTTTTTAATAACTGAGTTAAACTAGGGGTTTTTACCTTAAGCTTTGAAACAAAATTGTTAGTAATTTGAGAAATTCTTTTTTCGTTAATTAAAAGACCAGTTTCATAATCATCATAAGATGCCATTATAGAATTCTCGGTAACACTAAGTTCTACAGCTACTCCATATCGCTTCCGGTCTTCTGATAAATAACCAATACCGTGAGCCACCGCATCCATTGGGGTTTTTATATCAACCTCTCTACCATTAATAACAATTCGACCACTCTCTTTTTCATCTGCACCAAAAAGAGCCCTAGCTGTTTCAGTTCTTCCTGCTCCCATTAATCCTGCAAAACCCAGGATTTCACCTTTTTTAAGCTCAAAATTTATATTTTGAACCATTCGTCCAGCATTTAAATTCTCCACTTTTAAAATAGTCTCAGCATCTTTAGAAACATTACTCTTAGTTTTAGGGTCTTCGTAAATAACCCGCCCTACCATCATGTTAATAATTTCATCTTTTGTTATTTCCGAAGTGTTTCTGGTTCCAACAAATTGTCCATCCCGTAAAACTGTGACCCTATCAGTAATCCGGTTTATCTCATCCATACGATGGGAAATGTAGATCATTGCTACATCTTTACAAGAAAGATCCCTCATAATAATAAACAGATCGTTTATTTCGGTTTCAGTTAAAGCTGCACTAGGCTCATCTAGAATTAGAACTTTTAGATCGTGGGATACAGCCTTAGCAATCTCCACCATCTGTTGTTTTCCTACCGTTAAATTCCCTAAAATTTCTTTTGGATCAATATCCATATTTAATCTTTCAAATAGTTTTTTAGCCCTACTATTAAGCGCTTTTTCATCCAAAAAAATACCGTTCATAGACTCCCTGCCTATAAAGATATTTTGAGCAACTGTTAAGTGCTCCATCATATTTAATTCCTGATGGATTATACCAATTCCCATGCTCAGTGCTTCTTTTGGATTCTTTGGATTGAATAATTTCCCTTGAAAGTAGATCTCTCCAGAGTCTTTCTGATGTATTCCAGTTAAAATCTTCATCATAGTAGATTTACCGGCACCATTTTCGCCAATTAGAGCGTGTACTTCCCCTGGGTAAAGATCGAAATTAACACCCTTTAATGCATGAACTCCTGCAAAACGCTTATCGATACCAACCATCGATAATACTTTTTCATTCATAACTTAAACTCCTGAAAAGTATTATCCCATGGCTTTTTCTATGCCGAAATCTAGGATATTCCGGACAATGTAGAATATTTTCTTTTAATTGCTAAATGGAAAAATTAACTCCTGATACTCTCTTTTAAACATATTACTTTTATTAATTAGAACAGAACCTGTATCTATAGAAGTTTCAATATCATGACCTTTTATATAGTCTACAGCTGTTTTGACAGCAATATACCCCATATTATATGGTCTTTGAACAACTGTCGCCGAGAGGATACCCTCTTCTAAATATGTTAATTCCATAACAGAATTATCAAAACCGACTAATTTTACATTATGACTTCCAAGTTTTTCTTTTAAAGCCTTAGCTACACCAAGAGTTGCTACTTCATTTAATGCAACAATCCCCCTTAGATTCTCATTTTTTAAAAGTTCAAGTGTAATTCGGTAAGCCTTTTCCTCTTCTACATCACAAAACCACGTACCAACAATATTATCAGAGTTTAAAACAGCACGAACTCCACTCTCCCTATCAATAGCCGATGTAGTCTCTTTTAAATGGGCAACAATTGCTATTTCAGGATTAGTTTCCCCATTAAGTAATCTTAATATTTCATTTCCAGCCGTTACCCCAGCACTAAAATTATCAGTACCAACAAAACATTTAGGTAGTTCCGAATCAACCCCGGAATCCAGGGTAATAATGGGGATATCAAGATCACTCGCCCTTTTAACCGATTCCGAAAGTCTTTTAAAATCAGAAGCAGCTAAAATAATTAATGGAGGGTTTAAATCTATCTTCTGATTAAATATAGTTATTTGCTCATTAATATCTTTTTCAAATCTTGGACCTGACATATTAACTTCAACACCAAACTCCTTTGATGCTTCCTCTACACCAAGTTTAACATCCTGCCAAAAATCCATTGTTTCACCATGGGTTGATTTTAATATAAGCTCAATAGGTTGGTTTAATTTAATGACTGTTGATGAATGTACTTTATAAAACGAAGAAAATGTCATAAACAAAACTAAAGTTGCCATTAAACTAAGTAAAAAAAGATATAAATTCTTCATTTCTTTTTCTCCAATATTTTTGCGGGGATTCTAATACTTATTATTGTTCCCGTTCCTAAAATGGAAGTAATAGATAAACCAAATTGAGACCCAAAATAAAGTTGAATTCTCTGGTGAACATTTCGTAGTCCCATCCCCTGGTTATTTTTTTCTGGAACAAGTTCTGTCTCTGGTTCATATTCGACACCATTAATAAGTTTTTCCAACATATCATTTGACATTCCATCCCCATTATCCTCAACACTAAGGGTTATTACAGAATCTAATAATTTACCAGATATTTTAATAAATCCAGTTTTATCACTCTCTTTGATCCCATGATAGATTGCATTTTCAACTAGAGGTTGTAGAGTTATTTTTAAAATGGAGTATTTTTGTAGTTCAGGGTCAATATCAATAAGATAGTCAAACTTTTTCTGATACCTCATCTCCTGAATAGTAAGATAGGATTGTACATGAGAAATTTCATCCCTTATAGTAATTATTTCATGTCCCTTACTAATACTGATTCTAAATAATTTAGATAGGGCAGAAGTCATCTGAACAACTTCTCTATTTTGTCCCATTTCACCCATCCAAATAATCGAATCAAGTGTATTATATAAAAAGTGGGGATTAATCTGAGCTTGTAAAGCTTTTAAATCACTTTTTCTCTTAAGTTCCTGATCCCTATTATTTGTATCGATTAACTCCCTTATTTTACCAACCATAATATCGTAATCGTAAGCCAATGCTTTTAACTCTTCGGTTGCTTTAATAGGCCCAATAATATTAAAATCCCCATTTTCTACTGTTTTCATCTTATTTTGTAACATTCGAATGGGTTTTGTGATCCCTACAGATATTTTTTTTGTAGCTGGACCAACTATTAAAAAAAGAATAAATCCAATTAAAGTATAAATAACTTGTACATTCTGCCAATCCGTAATGATATCACTTTTATCCGTAACACTTACAATATTCCAATTTGTGAGAAGGGATTTTTCAGAAATATAATATTTATCATTATCCTGTAAATATCTACTACTACAATCACGTATATAATTTAAAAGTTTGTTAATAGGTTCACTTCTCAAATTACTATTTATTAATTGCTGTGTTGGATGAAAAATATAGTTCCCATCATTGTCAATAATAAAATCGTATCCCATATCTCCTAAAACTAGAGAGTTGCACAACTCTTCTATTCTATTAAATTTTAAATCCACCAGAATAACACCTAGGGATTCTCCACTTTTTGGGGAGAATATTTCTCTACTTAAAGATACGACCCAAGTATACTCTCCTAAAATTATATTTTGAACATAAGATTCGGATACAACAATTCGACCTTTTTCAGATATTGCATTTTCATACCACGTATTCTCTTTAATTGGAGACCAGGGATTTATTATACCAAAGGGGTCACTAATTACGGTTTTTCCATTTTTAGGATATAATAAAATATTAGAGATATCCTCTCTTGCGTTTTTATAATTTGTTAATTTATTCTTAGCACCTGTAAATAGATTTGAATCATTAGGATTTTCAAGAAAATTTTCAATATCATTATCATCCAAAATTACTTGAGATATGCGCTCAATACCAGCTATATATGAATCTATCTGATGCACTAACTGGTTTAAAAGGGTTTTTCTATTTTCTAAGGTAGATGAAGTTACAGTAGAGGTTACAAATTTAAAAAAAACTAATTGCATTATAAAAATTGCCATAAATAACATAATAGTAAAAATTATATATATTCTGGATTCTAAAGTTCCTATCTTAAATGTTAATTTCACGCTTCAAGCCTTTTTCTAAATTCCAATGCAGTTACACCTGTCTGTTTTTTAAAAATAAGAGAAAAATATCTAGGATCTCTATACCCTACATCCTCCGCAATTTCATATACTTTTTTATCAGTCAACTTAAGTATTTTTTTAGCTTCTTCAACTCTAAACCATGTTAAATATTCTACAAAAGTTTGACCGGTTCCCTCTTTAAATATAAAACTGAACTGACTTATTGAAAGATAAAGTTCATCACAAATATCCTGAAGAGAGAAATTAAATTCAAAATATCTTTTATTTATAATCTCTTTAGCCCTATCTATTCTTGATATAATAATATCATGTCTTCTATCATTAATTTTTTTATCAATTATATTTAAATATTCAATAAAGACATTATGAGCCTGTTCGAGTGTTCTAAACTTAAGATTATTAGTCAAAAAAATAAAATCATCTTCGGTATATAAGCCCATCTCCTGTATAAAAAGGTCTAAACCATGATTTATACGGGAATAGTAGGAAAATGCTTCATCCGTGGTAATGAAATGCTCTTCTAAATAGCTGAATAAACTATTTAGTCTTTCCAATGATTTTTCTTTACTACCAATTTTTAACTCTTCAATAACCTGGGATAGCATAATAACAAAAGTTTCAGGAATTATTTTCTTTCCACACCTAACATCTTTAATAGAAATTATTTGAGACAATCCAAGAACTCTTGTATAATCATAGGCATTTATAGCACCTGCATAGGAACTGGATATTTCATTATAGCTTTTTACAACGTCACCACATCCAGTAGATATCTGATCTTTATCCATTCCTGTTGTAAATCTAAATGAGTTTTCAATATATTGTTTGGTTTTATTTTCAAGGGAATCAGGATTAATATCCTGAGTTAATAAAACTATATTTTCATTAGTATTAAAAAATACTTCATCTATAGAATCAAGACTCCCCCTAATGTACTCATGGAGTGTGATTCGATCCAATTCACTCCATGATTCTGGCATACCAATAACAGAAACTTGATAAAATTCACCTAAATCGTCCCACTTAAAATACTCTTTTCGTCTAATATAGTTATCGTATGTTAGTCGTCCCAATATCATTCTGTTAAAAAAACGCTCTTTTAATAAAGGAAAACTTATTTTTAGTTTTTGAAGCATCTCTTTCTGTACTTTTTCCTGTACTCTCAACTGTGTTAACTCTTTTTTTACATTCTCAAGAGTAAGTGATAACTCACTAGCTGTAATTGGTTTTAATAAAAATTCTCTAACATGATTTTTTACTGCTTGCTGAGCATATTCAAAATCATCATAACCTGATAGTAATAGCACCATAATTCCAGGAAATTTATCAGAAAGCATTTTGCTTAAGGTTAAACCATCCATTTTAGGCATATTTATATCGGTTATAACAACATCAACACTATTATTACAGATAAATTCATATGCTTTCTCTCCATCTTCAAACATTCCAAGGAGGTTAAAACCATTGCTTCCCCATGGGACACAACTACCTATACCGTTTCGTATAATAGATTCATCATCTACAAAAATCAAATTGAACATATTTCATTATTACTCTGATTTTCTTATATGTTAAAACTTTTTTTATAGCATTACCAACTTCCGTAAAATATTCTACACTAACCGGAAAATTTTTAATTTTTTTTAATAGCAAAAAATATATATAAATATATAAAATATATTGGAGAGGAAAAAATGTTAGAAGTTCAGCACATAGGGATACCAACAACATGTTTCGATAAAACCATTGAATGGTATAAATTAAAGGGTTATCCTGTTACATTTGAAACGAAATTATCAGATGGTGTAAGAGTAGCATTTATTGAAATTTTTAAGGTAACTTTAGAATTTTACGAAGCAGAAAACAGCAATGTTAAATATTCAAATATCAAGCAGATTGTAATTAATAACTTAAGTCATGAAAAATTATTAATTAGCCCTACAGGTGAAGAAATTATACTACAACTCTCAAACAAAGAGGGTATAGATCATATAGTCTTAAATACAGACTCAATACACAACACTTTTCAAAGTCTTCAGGAACACGGGTTTTCGTATCTCCCTCCCTACTACGTAAATGGAAAAGTTAAATTTAAATTAAATAGGATTCAACACAGTAGTATTGGAAGTGGAATAATTAATCATATAGCTTTTAATGAAAATAACCTAGATTTAAAACATTCCCAAATAGTTGAAATGGATATCCCAATAGTTGAAGGCCCTAACTTTTTACCATTTTTCGAAAACGGGGTAAGATATTTTGTAACCGAAAACTACAATGGATTACGTTTAGAATATAATCAGATACTTCGTCGTTAATAATTGGTAATTATATTATGCATGATTTATAATTATAAATATGA
>JAFGYD010000150.1 GCA_016936295.1 Spirochaetales bacterium
CCACGGACTTTTGCGTAAATGCAACAATACACTCTGCTTTATTAAAAAACTATAATATTGTAGTCATTTCAGATTGTCATACTACTGCTGATAAACCAATGATATGTGCTAAAGATATAATTGAATACCATAATCTACTTTGGTCTAATCTTACCCCAACTAATGGCTCAATAAAAATCAAAAATCATAAGGAAATAATTGAAGAGGAAATCACGGTATAACAAAGTCTTTGAGAGGAAAAATGCCAACCCTACGGGACAGACTTTCATCTCAAGACGACGCTATATTTGTTGCTAAAATTCAAATAATAGTAAATAATGTAATCTATGTTACAGTAACAGAGGTTGCAATGAAATTCTATAATCGAGAACAAGAGCTAAAATCACTAAATAATATATATAAACAATGTCAGAAATCATATGGTAAAATAACAGTTTTAACAGGTAGAAGGCGTATAGGAAAAACACTATTAGCCCAAAAATATGCTAAAGATAAAGAGCACTTATATCTATTCACAAGTAAAAAAGCGGAACAGTTATTATGTGATGAATTTATTAGGGAATATGAAGAGTTTACAAATGAAAAATTCATAGGAAATATAACAGTGTTTACAGAATTATTTGAGTTGTTACTTAAAATAGGAACAAAAAAAGAATTTGTTCTTATAATTGATGAATTTCAAGAATTTAAGAATATCAACCCAAGTACATTTTCAGAAATTCAGAAATTATGGGACAAATACAAATTTGAAACTCATATCCACATAATCTTTATTGGATCAATATACTCTTTAATGACAGAAATTTTCCAAAATGAAAAAGAGCCTTTATATGGTCGAGCTGATAAAATCATGTATATCAAACCTTTTAAGCCGTCAATTTTAAAAGAAATACTATTAGACAATGAATCCTACTCTAATGAAAATATATTTTACAATTATTTAATAACTGGAGGAGTGCCTCGATATCAAGAAATTCTAATTGAAAACCAATGCTTCACTAAGGATGAAATTATTGGAAAAATACTAGAAAAGGATTCTTTTTTTATACAGGAAGGTAAAACATTATTAATCCAAGAATTTGGAAAAGATTATGGAATATATTTTTCTATATTAGAATTAATAGCATCTGGACAAACATCAAGATCTGAAATTGAAAATATATTAGATAAAAGTATAGGTGGATACTTAGAACGATTGGAAAATGAATATGATATAGTAACAAAAGTGAAACCAATTGGAGCAAAAAAAGATTCTAGAAATCAGAAATATACTATTAAAGACAATTTTTTAAAATTTTGGTTCAGATTTATTTATAAAAATATGACGTTAGTTCAAGGTGAAAGATTTGATTATGTAACCCAACTAATTAATAGAGATTTAACTACATATGCGGGTCCTTTGTTAGAAAAATTGTTTATTGAAATAATGAGTGAATCTCCTAAATATGGATTAATAGGAACTTATTGGGAAAAAGGAAGTATAAATGAAATAGATATTGTTGCTATAGATGATATTGTAAAAGAACTTTATTTCGCTGAAATCAAGTTAAATAAAGATAAAATTAGGATTATTAAATTAAAAGAAAAATCGGAAGCCATAGTTAAAAGACACCCTGAATACAAATTAATTTATGAAGGACTATCTATTGAAGATATAGACAATAAGATTCAAGCAAAAATATAACAAAGTCTTTGAGAGGAAAAGTCTTTTGTCATTATTCTTGTAAGGAATGCAAGAATAACGCCAACCATACGGGGCAGACTTTCAACTCAAGACGATGTTATATAGACATCAAGAAACCATATTAAATTCGCTAATATCTCACTTATGAACCAGGGATAGTTTCTAATTTTTTATTAATATATAATTGATGAAAAAGGGATTAGAATGAATAATTGCAGATGCTCCTGGGTAACAAACGACGAAATATATCAAAATTATCATGATGAAGAATGGGGTGTCCCTGTTTATGATGATCATACACTATATGAAATGTTAATTTTGGAATCATTTCATGCGGGATTATCATGGTTAATAATTTTAAAGAAAAGAGATAACTTTAGAAAAGCATTTGATGATTTTAATTCTGAAAAAATTGAAAAATATGATGATAAAAAA
Organism: Spirochaetales bacterium; assembly: GCA_016936295.1. GTDB lineage: Bacteria > Spirochaetota > Spirochaetia > DSM-2461 > DSM-2461 > Thiospirochaeta. The sequence goes on from JAFGYD010000150.1 coordinate 2,120, forward strand.
ATTATTAAGCTTTTAAACAATGAAGGCATTGTTAGGCATAAACAAAAAATAATGGCAGCAATAGAAAACACTAAGATATTCCATGAAATACAGAAAGAGTTTGGATCTTTCTCAAATTATTTATGGGGATTCAATAATAATAAAATAATTAAAAATATGGATGATAATTTCCAAAATAGGACTGCGCTATCAGACAAAATATCAAAAAATTTAAAATCCAGGGGAATGAAATTTGTTGGCTCTGTTACTATTCAAGCGTATTTAGAAGCTATAGGAATTTTCAATAATCATCAATTGAAATGTTATTTATATAAGAAGCAGGGATAATCATACAGGGAAAAACGGATATATAGTGGAAAAAAATAAATTTAAAGCCTATGTTGTAAATGAAGTAGATAATAAATATATAGGAAAGATAACAGAACGAGATATTGAGGACCTTCCTAAAGGGGATCTTTTAATTAAAGTATATTATTCATCATTAAATTATAAAGATGCATTATCTGCAGCAGGGAATAAAGGTGTTACAAAGAATTATCCCCATACACCTGGAATAGACGCTGTTGGAATTGTTGTTAAATCTGAGAACGCTCTATTTAATGCTGATGATAAAGTTATTGTGACAAGTTATGACCTTGGGATGAATACAGATGGAGGGTTTGGAGAATACATAAAAGTCCCTTGTGAATGGGCTGTAAAATTACCAGAAAATTTATCAATGAAGGAAGCAATGATTTTTGGAACTGCAGGTTTGACTGCTGGTATATCTGTTCTCAGGCTTTCAGAATTAATTAAGCCAAAGGATGGAAATATTATAGTTTCCGGAGGAACCGGAGGTGTTGGTTCCATAAGTATTGCAATTCTCAATAAATTAGGATATTCGGTCACCGCAATTACAGGAAAAGAATCTGAACGAAATTATTTACTAAACCTTGGAGCAAAAGAGATAATTATTAGAAAAGAATTCGAAAATTTAGATAATAAACCTTTATTAAAACCTGTATATGCAGGAGCTATTGATACTGTTGGTGGTGTTATTTTAGAAAATATTATTAAATCTACTAAACCTAATGGAGTAGTTACATGCTGTGGTAATATTGCTTCACCTAAATTAGAACTAAGTGTTTTTCCTTTCATTTTACGAGGTATAACTCTAGTTGGTATAGATTCTCAGAATTTACCAATGAATTATCGAATAAATTTATGGAACAAATTAGCTTTAGATTGGAAACCTGATAATTTAATTAACACATACAGTGAGATTTCTCTTGAGGATTTAAATGAAAAAATTTTACTAATGCTTCAAGGTGAATCAAAAGGACGTACAATAATAAATATGGAAGGCTAAAAATGGAATATAGTGGATCGTGTCTATGTGGGAAAATACAATTTAAAGTGATTGGTGAAATATCAAACTTTTATTTATGCCATTGTGAATATTGCAGGAAGGATACAGGTAGTGCTCATGCATCTAATTTATTCTTTGGTAATGGAGTATTAAAATGGATACAGGGTGAAGAGAAAGTAACTACATATAACTATAAAGGAACTAGACATAATAAAAGTTTTTGCTCTATTTGTGGTTCTGGGTTACCCATAGATTTTGAGGATGTAATACTTGTACCTGCAGGAAGTTTAGATTGTGATATAAAAAAAACACCCGATGGACATATTTTTATGGATAGTAGGGGAGATTGGGATAATCACTTAGAGGCTATAAAAGCGTATAAAAAATTCCCTATTTAAATAAGAAATAACTGTATTATTATTGGAATTTAATAATAAAAGAATGAGGGGGTTTACTCCAAATAAATTTTTATACTATTATTTTTTGTGGTTAAATATAGTATATCAGTTCGAGATCTTATAAGTTTTAATACATCCGAAGGAAGTCTTGGTGGAGGTGTACAAACATCTACAAGGGCACTTATTGGTTCTACCGAACATAGAAGAATTCAAAATAGTAGAGGTGATGAGTACCAAAAAGAGTATAGTCTCAAAACTCTTATAGAGCGTGATGGATACGCACTTGAAATTTTTGGACGAGCAGATGGGATCTATAGTGAAACAAAACCTCCAATAATTGAAGAGATTAAAACCACCACCACAGATAATGTTAACCCGGATCATATGGCTCAAGTTAAACTTTATGCATATTTATATTTAATAGAATTAAGGTTAAAGGGTGAAGAAATTAATGAGATAGGGGTTAAATTACTCTATGTTGATATTAGAGATAATAAAGAGTGGGAAAAGAATGAAGTTTTAACAAAAGATGAATTAGAACTCTTTTTTTTATCCTTTGTAAACCCATATTTAAACTACCTATCCTATAAGTTTAGCTGGACTGAGAGTAGGAATAAAACTTTATTAAATTTAAAATTTCCTTTTAATGAATTTAGACCAGGACAACGTGAATTTTCCATTGCTGTATACAGATCAATTAGGGATTCAGGTACTCTGTTTGCTAGAGCACCTACTGGAACTGGTAAGTCAATGGCCACGATATTTCCTGCGTTAAAAAATATGGGAGAGGGACAAACTTCCAAACTTTTTTACTTAACAGCTAAGACAATTGGTCGAGTAACAGCTAGAAATAGTGTAAATCTTTTAAGAGAAAACGGGTGCAGGATAAAGTCCATTATTATAACGGCTAAGGAAAAAAGTTGCATAAATGATGAATTTAATTGTGACCCTGAAAAATGCAAATTTGCTAACGGATACTACTCCAGGTTAAAGGAGTGTTTAGAAGAGTTACATAGTGTGGAAGATCTCTATGAAGAGAATATTAGGGATTATGGTGTGAAATATACCCTCTGTCCATTTGAATTATCCCTTGACCTCTCTTTAGATTCAGATATTGTAATATGTGATTATAACTACGCTTTTGATATAAGGGTTCAGTTAAAGAGATTTTTTGAAGGTGGGAAGCAGGATTTTACACTATTAATTGATGAAGCACATAACCTGCCAGACAGACTAAGAAATTCCTACTCCTGTAAGTTGGTAAGAGAGGATTTACCCCCATTAATTTCTGTTTTACAAGATGTCTCTCCTAAAGTTAAAAGTATTGTTGATAAAATTAATGATTACTTACTAGAACTAAATTCACAAAACCCTTTAGGCTTTAGCCGAGAGGAGAAGGTGCCAAAAATATTATTAAAGCTTCTAAGAAATTTTACACTAGAAGTTGAAAAAGATATAATCAATCGGGATTTTAAAGGGAAAAATTTACTTTTAGACCAGTATTTTAATGCCCTTTTTTTTATTAAACTAAGTGAATTATACACAGATGGACACATTTTTTTAATAAATAACACCGGTGGTAAAGGAATATATATAGAGATATATTGTGTAGATCCATCGGAACTACTTTCTAAACAGTTACAAAAAACCAGTAGCCATATTTTTTTCTCGGCTACTTTAGAACCCATTACCTTTTATGGTGATATGTTATTAAAAAACATAGATTATAAATATATAAACATTCCATCTCCATTTAAAAAGGACAATTTAAAATTAATTGTTAGGGATGATATTAAAACAACATATAAAGATCGTGGAAGATATTACCAAGAAGTTGCAAATTTAATTACCGATGTTATAAATGTAAAGGAGGGGAACTACTTAGTTTTCTTTCCATCCTATAACTATTTAAATGAAGTATATTCCTTAATGAATAAAAAAGATGAGATTAATATTCAGGAACCGGCAATGGATGAAAACATGCGAGCAGAGTTTTTAGCCAAATTTGAAAATAGTAAAAAATTACTCTCATTTGCAATAATGGGGGGTATATTTGGTGAAGGAATTGATTTAGTAGGAGATAAGCTTATAGGAGTGATAATTGTTGGAACTGGGTTACCACAAATATCCTATTACGGAGATTTAATTAAGGATAAATTTAATTATAATTATGCATATACTTTCCCTGGGTTTAATAAAGTACTACAGGGTGTTGGTAGAGTTATAAGACACGAAGAGGATAGGGGTGTAGCTATTTTAGTTGATAGCCGATTTAATACCCCTTTATATAAATCTTTGTTTCCTTATGAGTGGGAAAATATAATTTTTTTTAAAGAATGCCAAAGTATGGTCGACAACCTGAATAATTTTTGGTTTAATGATTAAATGAGACCTATATTATTTACTATAATTATTATATTTATTACATCCTGTTCACAGTTTATTAAAAAAGAACAAGTTGAGATTGTAGACATACCTGAAAATGATACTGTGATTAACGAAACAGTTGAAGTTGAACCTATAGTTGAACTTCCAAAAGAGTATTCTTTAAATATAAAAAACTATGATGTGAGTTTTTCAACTTTTCCTAAAAGTGATATTTCGGGTGAAATTTTTGCAGTTGTTTCAAGTAGAGAAGCACTTATTTTCCCTATGGTCGATTTAAAAACCCAGAAAGATATAAAGAAAATAAAAGATGGAGAACCTTTACCTATTGGAACAGTTATTCCCATTTTAGAAACCGTTGATATTAAGGATACAATACTTGAAAATCATTTTAAATATGAGGGTGATTTAAACTATTTTTATAAAACAACTATAAATGGTAATGAAGGTTTAGTTTGGGGTGCCGACGTTGTAATTTACAAAGATTTGGAACTGGCAGATAGAGACTCCTATTTTTATACTAAAGATGAAAAAAGTGATAAATGGTACCCATTTAATGGTAATTACCAATTAACTTCCAACATAATAAAAGATCTAAAAGATAATAGAGTAGCGTTTGAAAAAACCAATGAGTCTATTCTTACAAACTATTTAAATGATTCAGGTGTAAGATCTAATTCTCTATTTATTACAACGGATTTTATATCATCCTCGAGCCAGGTTTTAATTTCTGAAGTGGTACAAGATAAAGAGGATGAGATCTACATTCCTGAATTAAAGAGATTAGTAACCCTCTATATAGATGAAATTAATAAATTACAAAAAGATGATACATTAAAAAATGAACTATATACAAACACACTTGTATGGACAAAAAACTATTTTTTAATGGCAGATTTACTACTTAAATATAGTAATAGTAGTACTAAATTAGAGGAAACATTACAGGAATACCCTGAAGAGGTTGTTAATGAATATCGGTTGCTTTTAAAAGAAACAGGTATAAATAACTCTTTGTTACTAAATAGAACTATAGACTTCTCCATGTTTTTACCCCAGGGGTACTATCTTTCAAACGATAGTTTATTTGGGTACTACATGGCTAGAACCTGGCTTGGCCAAACAGGGTTTACTATAAGTGAAGACAATCTTGACTCTGTAAGAATATCATTACTCATTTATAAGTTAACCCAGGACAGTGCAGAAATTAAATCACTTTGGTCCTCCTTGAATAACTTTTATAATTATATATATGGAGAATCTTCTTTCTTTAATCCTATGTATTTTAATACAATAATGGAATCAAATGATTTTGGAGTCTTCTCATACTTTATAGTAGATAATGATAATTTATACAGCTTTGTTACTAATAGTGGGATTTTTTCCCTATTTAATTATGGCGTAAAAAGTACACAGAAACTATTTAGTTATTTATCGTCCCCCTCTATAGAAAATAGAAATTTTGCAAGTGGTCTGGATTTATTAGCAACTTTAGGCAGTAAATCTGCAGTATCTCTATTAAATCAGGATGAGGATCAGCAGGAATACTTTAACAAGCTTTATACTAAAATTGAGGAAACAGCGGCAAAAGTAACAACATATAATGAGGATTATTGGAAGGCATCACTACCCAATAGTTTTATAAAATTAGCCTCTTTCCAAACAACTTATGAACAGAACGATGATTTCTATTTTACCAATTATGGGAAATGGAATCAGAAGGTTTTAAATAGTTCACTATCCACAATTACAAGAATAAATAATATGATTCCTACAGTAAATAAAAAGGAATTTATAGAAGCAAAGTTAAAAGAACCAAGTGATATAACTTTTAGAACTGTTAATTATTTAAGACCTGTTCATTTTATAGAACCGGATTTGGAATCATTTATATATATAAATAAATTATTGGAAAATGCTTTAATTATATTGGAAAGTGAAAAAATTGAGGATCTTATTAAAATAAACAATCAAATTATTGAAATAGTAAGAAAAGAGAACAGTGGAGAATTTATAAGTTCCAGCGAAAACGATTTTATATGGGAAATTCCAAGACTGCTTAATAAACTTATCAAGTCGCCTAAAAATTATTCACCATCCTATATGGTTATAAATAAATGGCTGGATAAAGATAGTGTGAAAATTGGATTGGTTGGATACCCAAACAGAATTTTTATTGCTTTAAAAGATAACCAGGGTGGGCGTAGAATTGCCACAGGATATACTGATTCTTATTACGAATTTACAATTCCTTCACAGGATTATTTAACAATTGATAAAGATATAAAAAGCAAATTAAACGAGGATAGTAGACCTTTTTGGGGTAAGTCCACAGTTAAGTAGCTACCCATTTTATAAAACTGAGGCAAACTTTGTAAACTAGTAGGAAATTTCTTTTTTTTGAAATAAAATTAATGTTGTGAAGACTATAAAGATTCTATTTATTGAGGATAATTTTCATGGTTAAATAGTGTTATGTTATGTGGTTTGCTTCTCCATATAATATATAGCAATTGTTATGCCAATTGTATTAACCAGATATATTGGTTTTAGGCTGAATAATTAACATTAATGTAAATATATGAAATTAATACGTACATTTAAGTAGTTATAAAAATTTTATTTGCATACTTGATTAAATATACAACTTTATATTACCATGTATTTGTTATGTGTGGTTTGTTTTAACTCCCAAAGGGGAATTAAAATGAAAAGAATTTATTTATTATTAACTGTGCTAACATTTAATATGTTAGTTTTTGCTTCCGACGAACGGGTTAAAAGCGTTGTTGTTTTTAATGCTGCCAGTACTACAGATCTTGTAGATGAGATATCTGCATTATTTACTAAAAAAACAGGTTATATTGTTGTATCAAATCCAGCGAGTAGCGGAACTCTTGCAAAACAACTTGAGCAGGGGGCCGAAGCTGATATTTTTATCTCTGCATCTGAAAAATGGATGAATTACGCTATAGAAATAAATTTAATTTATAATTCTTCCTCTTATCTTTTAAATACCCTGGTATTAATAGCTCCAATAGATTCCATGCAAAATGAAGTCTTAATTACTAAAGAGCTGGATTTACCTAAAATTTTTACTGGAAGACTATCAATTGGAGATCCTGACTATGTGCCTGCAGGAGCTTATGGTAAAGAATCCCTGGAATATTTTGGATGGTATAAAGAGTTAAGTAGTAGATTACAACCATGCAGTGATGTTCGAGCAGCTTTAGCAGTTGTTGAATATGGTGAAGCTGAACTGGGCATTGTATATAGTTCAGATGCTATGCAGTCTAAAAAAGTAAAAATAGTTGGAACATTTCCATCAGAATCCCATACAACTGTACAATATTTTTGTGGAACAACAAAAAATATAACAGATGTTGGTCAATTGTTTTATAAATTTATTTTAGAGGATGAAGACGTCTCAAGGATATATTTAAAATATGGATTTAAACTATGAACACACAATCTGTTATATCTGTAATTTTTTTATCGGTAAGAATGGGGCTTATTGCAACCCTGATTAATTTGCCTATTAGTATCTCTTTAGCATTAATAATGTCTAGAAAAAAAATTATTGGTAAAAGGACAGTGGAAGGGCTTATTAATCTACCATTAGTTATGCCTCCTGTAACGACAGGTTACCTTCTACTAATTCTATTGGGAAAAAGAGGGATTATAGGCGGATTTTTATTTGATAACTTTGGAATTAGAATAGCATTTACATCCAATGCAGTAATTATTGCTTCTATGATAGTCTCATTTCCTCTGTTATACAAAAGTATAAAGATATCTATTGATATGGTAGATAAAAAACTTGAAAATTGCGCAAAAACACTTGGTGCTAACAGATTGGAGGTTTTATTACGGGTCACTCTACCTCTAATAATGCCTGGTGTAGTAAATGGAATGGTCTTGGGGTTTGCAAGGAGTTTAGGGGAGTTTGGTGCAACTATGACATTTGCAGGTAATATTGAAGGAATTACAAGAACCATCCCTCTTGCTGTTTATTCAAAGCTGCAGGTTCCGGGTAAAGAAAAAGAGGC
>JAFGYD010000151.1 GCA_016936295.1 Spirochaetales bacterium
AAATCCAATAAAGAACCTTCGGATTATACTGAATTCACAAATAGTGTAAATCAACTTACTAACGATTTTGAATTCCTAAAAAAAGCAAATATTGGTAGTGAACTAATGTCCCAGAATGATATTGATCGTGTTAAAGAAATTGCAAAAAGAACATGGATTAATATGGGAAAAGAAGAACCTCTACTTACCAGTAACGAGATAGAAAATTTATCTATTAAACACGGAACACTAACTGCTAAAGAGCGCGAAATTATTAATAATCACGTTGTTGTTAGTATAGAGATGCTTAAACAGCTACCCTACCCTAAATCCTTAAAAAATGTCCCGGAAATAGCAGGAGGACACCATGAAAAAATGGATGGAACAGGTTACCCCAACGGTCTTAAACGTCCAGAGATGTCTATACAGGCCAGAATGATGGCAATAGCCGATATATTTGAAGCTTTAACTGCCTACGATAGACCGTATAAAAAGGGAAAAAAACTAAGTGAAGCAATGCACATATTGCATAAAATGAAAAAAGAAAATCATATAGACCCCGATCTATTTGATATATTTGTAAAGCAAGAGGTCTATATGAGTTATGCTAAAGAGTTTTTAGCTCCAGAACAAATCGATTCCTTTGATAAAGATTTATTAAATGAATAAATTAGAAGATATCCCAAGCCTAAGGATATACCTTACTAGAATGTTAGTAATAATCCTAGGAGGATTGGTTTATGCCCTGGGTTTTAACATTTTTTTTATTCCAAACAATTTTCTAGGTGGTGGTGTTGGAGGATTAGCCCTGATTTTTAGCCATTTAACATCTATAACTCCATCAATTTATATCATTTTATTTAATATTCCAATTTTTATCTTTGGGTATAAAGAGCTGGATAAACACTTTATTCTCTCCTCACTAGTTGGTATGTTATCATTTTCTTTTTTTGTACATGCAACATCGGGTCTATCCGGAATTATCTATGTACCCCACGAAATTCTTGCAGCTATTTATGGCGGAGTTTTTACGGGTCTGGGTATGGGACTAGTTTTTAAGAGTAGAGCTAGTTTTGGAGGAACAGATATAATTAGTGCTGTTTTAAAAAGAAAACATTCTATGAATATGGGAACAACTATTTTTGCAATAAACTTAGTAATTGTCAGTTTTGCCTCAATTATATTTGAGCCGTATAAAGGAATGTACTCCTTAATTGGAATGTTTATTGGCTCCAGTGTAATGGATAGAGTAATAAAAGGTTTTGAAAACAGGCTCTCTGTTATGATTATCTCCCAGGAAAATGCACTAATAGTGGAATATCTCCATAGTCAACATAGAGGCGCAACTCTACTCCATGGAGAAGGTTCTTTTTACAAGGAACCTATTCCAGTTATATATACTGTAATTCCATCTACAAGATTGGCAAAACTTAAAGACTTTATCTATTCAGTCGATTTAAATGCTTTTGTAAGTGTTTCAAGTACAACTGAAATTATGGGGCATTGGAACCAAAGGCATAAAAGAACCTATCAGAAGGAGTAATCTATTTTAGGGTATATAATTACCAGAGAAAAAAGACAAGTATATGGCAGAACAGAATTTGTTTACACTGGAACAGGGGACAAAGGACCATTTCAAATAGTAATAAATAATTCCGATCCTCTTTTTTTTATTGAAAGAGATATAGAACTACCAAATGATATACACTATACCCAAAGAAAGAGTGTGAATTTAAAAACCTTTAATTTTGTTAATGTAGATGCAATATACTTTAAAAGTAGTAGCGATCTTTTTACTGCTAAAACAAGGTTAAAACAGTTGGGTATTAAATGTTACGAAAGTGACATAATACCCGAAGAGAGATATCTCATGGAGCGTTTCATTTATGGGAGTGTAGAACTTACCCAAAATGGAAAGATGAGTAATAACCTATTAACATTTTATAATCCCAATCTAATTAGCAGTAACTACAAACCAACATTTAAGATTTTATCCTTGGATATAGAAACTGGACAAAATGGGACTATATACTCCTTTGGAATGCATACAACTATAAATGACAGCGAAATTAAAAAAGTCTTTATGAGGGATGACTCATTAGAAAACATTAAAACCGATGGCTATATAACCTACTTCCCAAATGAAATAGAACTTATTAAAGGTTTTATTGAAGAGTTTAATATACAAGATCCCGACATTATAGCTGGCTGGCATGTGATAGGATTCGATTTGGACTTTATTCAGCGCAGGTGTAATTTTTATAATATCCCTTTAAATATTGGAAGAGGGAATACCCCAATTTCTATTCGTCATAATCAAAATAAATTATGGGTATGTAATATAACAGGCCGGGAAGTTATAGATGGTCCCCCAGCACTAAGAGGTGCATTTTACAACTTCGAAAGTTTTAAACTGGAATATGTATCTAATGAACTTTTAGGTAAAGGTAAAGATATTACCGGTAGTGGGAAAGTAGGAGAGATAGAGAGAAGATTTTTAGAGGATAAAGAGAGTTTAGCATACTACAACCTCCTTGATTGCGCATTGGTTACAGAGATATATAATAAAACAGGGTTAGTAGATTTAACCTTTACTCGAGCAATTACAAGTGGACTTTCAATGGACAAAGTAGGACTTTCTGTTGCAGCATTTGACTATTTTATGCTACCTAAAATCCATAGAGCCGGACTTGTAGCCCCGGATGCCGAAGATATGAATGCCCTAGACCAGGGAAGTGGAGGTTTAGTATTTATAAAAGAACCCGGGTTTTACAACTCCATTGTAGTTCTGGATTTTAAAAGTCTCTATCCCTCTATTATCCGGACATTTTTCATAGACCCTGTGGCCCATTTGTACAGGGATGAAAATAGTGTAAACACCCCCGTAGGAGTCCAGTTTGCCCCGGAGCACAGCATCCTTCCCAATTTTATAAAAGAACTAATGGATAAAAGAGAGACCGCAAAAAAAGAGAAAAACATACACCTTTCCCAGTCCATAAAAATCCTGATGAACAGTTTTTACGGAGTTATGGGAACTCCATTAAGCCGTTTCTACCACCCAAATCTTTCAAAGGCAATAACAGGAACAGGTCAATGGCTACTAACCACAGTAAAAAACATGCTTGAAGAGCAGAACTACCAAGTAATTTATGGTGATACAGACTCCCTCTTTATAGAGCTTAAAAGTAATGAGACTGAAAATTACAACCTTTCAGCCCAGAATTTAACAAATTCAATTAATAAGTTTTTAACAGATCTTTTAGAAAAAGATTTTAATGTTAAATCCTGTTTGGAAATTGAGTATGAAAAGCATTTTAGAATGTTCTTTCTCCCAGGCTTAAGAGGTGGGATTTCCGGGGCTAAAAAAAGATATGTAGGACTTCTTTCTACAAATAACGGAGAAGAATTAACCTTTACAGGATTAGAGTATGTAAGATCCGACTGGACAAAACTTGCCAGAGATTTTCAGTATGAATTATTTAACAAGATCTTTAAAAATGAAGATGTTGCACCATATATAAAAGAAACTATCAAAATGTTAAAAAGTGGCAAGCTGGACAGTGACCTCTACTATAACAAAAGGCTGACAAAGCAAGCATCTGAATATATAAAAATAATACCACCTCAAGTGAAAGCAGCACTCTTACTCTATAAAGATGGGGATTTCAGGGGTAGAATAAAATATAAAATGACCGTAGATGGACCTGTTCCAGAAGAGCTTAACCCACAGAATATTGACTATGATCACTATATAGATAAACAGTTAAAACCAATAGCAGAATCAATACTTCCATTTATCAATTTAGACTTTGAAAATATTGTAAATATTAAGCAACCAGAGCTTTTTTAGAGTATAATAAATACGTGGAACTACTAGATAATATTTTTAAGACAGAAGACATATACCTGCAACTCACCTCCCATAAAACCCAATACCCCAATTACTCTATATACAGGGATTTTACAACACCAGAACTTCCATTGCAAAATTATACATATATAAACAGATTCACCTCTGAACTAGATATTAGAAAAATTATTCAAACTGAACGAAAGAGAATGGAAGTTGAAAGCCTAGAATTTTTAAGATTTGTTTTCGATCCATACCTGCCAAACGCAGGAGAGTTACCAGAACTTTCAGACTTTGATTTTACATGTCACTATATTCTAATTTTTAAAATGGCTAAAATAGAACCCTTTTATGCCAACAAGTACTGCCAATTAGCAAATGAGTACGAAAAGGATAAACTGGAAAAACTATTATTAAAATTAAACAAGGATATGTGGGATGTCTGTACAAAACATACAAACAGGTGGATAGATTTAAAACTAAATACAAAAAATATAGATACTGTTGTTTATGCAACCAAGGGTGAATACAAAGGGAATTGTGAAATATTTTACAATAATCAAATAGGGAAATTAGAGGATTTTGAAGTCCTGGAAGAGTTTAGAGACCATGGTTATGGAGAGGCTTTATTTAACTCTGCAATTTCTATAGCAAAAAGTAATAATGTTGATTATCTCTATTTAATTGCAGATAGAAATGATTGGGTTGTAGATTATTATTTAAAAAAAGGTGCAACTCTTTTTGCAGAATATAATAGTGCAACACTATATAGATAAAAAAGCTACTATGTAATATAATTCATAAAATGGATAAAGAGCTAATTAAACCATTTCTTCAATATACCATATCAATGTTCAAAGAGATGTACAACTTTACACCAATCTACAGTAAGGCTCATAAAGTTACAGATCTTAGCACCCATAAATGGGACATTTCTGGTGTGGTAGGTATATTAGGAAATTATGAAGGGATCTTTGCCATACGTTTAAAACGTTCTTTAGCATTTAAACTATTAAATCAAGCAAATCTTATATCTGAAAATCCCGATGAAATCATACAGATGATATCTGGCATGATATCAGAATTTGCAAATATAGTTTGTGGTAATGCATTAAATAAAATTGACCCCAATAATGGTAAAATAACTGTGCCATTAACTATTCAAGGGACAAATCATACTATTTCATGGCCTCTTAAAGGCCCGGTTATAGCAATACCATTCACTACCCCTTATGGCGATTTCGAGATCCAGCTGAATTTTTCTTCTTAGCTTTTACATTTGTATTAATATTACCAGGGATAAGACAGTTCTTACCATTTCCTATTAAATCGATTCTATTACACTTAATTAATGCTTCCCTAACTAATTCACGGTTTTGTGGTTTTCTATACTGCAATAGAGCCCTCTGAAGCGCTTTATCGTGGGGGGACAACTCTCTGGATACTATTTTCATAGTTATTGGATCGTAGCCCGAATAGAACATTGCAGTAGATAGAGTTCCAGGTGTTGGTATAAAATCCTGAACCTGGTCTGATCTTAATCCTGTATCCCTTAAATATTCTGCTAACTCTACTGCATCCTCCAGGGTAGAACCGGGATGAGAAGATATAAAATATGGAACAAGAAACTGATTCATGCCCAATTCCTGGTTTATTTTATAATATTTTTCGGTGAATTTTTTAAATACGGAGTTCCCAGGTTTCCCCATTAAACCTAATACATGGTCCGAGACATGCTCAGGTGCAACCTTTAGCTGCCCGCTTATATGGTGCTCAACTAACTCTTTAAAAAAAGTATCATCTTTATCCAGCATTAAATAATCAAAACGTATCCCAGAACGAATAAAGACCTTTTTTACACCAGGCAATTCTCTTAATTCCCGTAATAATTGTAAATAATCGGAATGGTCTACTTCAAGCATTTTACATGGTTCAGGAGCCAGACACTGTTTAGTCGGGCAAGCTCCCCTCTGGGTCTGTTTAAAACATGCAGGTTTTGTAAAGTTTGCAGTTGGTCCCCCAACATCATGAATATATCCTTTAAAGCCAGGAAGTTTAATTATCTCTTTTGCCTCATTAATTATGGACTGGTGACTTCTTGAATAAACCACCCTCCCTTGATGAAATGTTAATGCACAAAAACTGCACCCTCCATAGCACCCTCTATTACTAATTAAGCTAAACTGAACTTCTTCAATGGCCTTAATTCCACCATCTTTCTCGTATGCAGGGTGATAATTTCTAGTATATGGAAGTTCATGAACCCAATCCAACTCATCTCTATTAAGGGGTTTTGCAGGAATATTTTGTACAACCCACTCACCAGGGTAGCTTTCAACCAATACTTTTGCACTAAAATGATCTGTATTTAAATGCTGTATTTTAAAAGAGTTGGCAAACTCCCTTTTACTAGTAGTTATATCTTTAAAATCTGGTAGAAATAAAAAATCACCGACAGGCTTTTCATGAGTTCTATAAAGTGTTCCTGGAATATCTTTCATATTTTTTATAGAAAGACCCTCTTTGAATCTCTTTCCAATCTCCAGAATTTGCCTTTCACCCATACCATAAACGAGTAGATCGGCCTTTGAGTCCAGTAAAATTGATCTTCTAACCTTATCGCTCCAGTAGTCATAATGTGCCATTCTACGTAGAGATGCTTCAATTCCACCAATAATTATTGGAACCTTTTTATATGCCTGTTTTAATGCGGCACAATATACAATTGTAGCTCTATCCGGTCTTAATCCCGGTTTATTTCCAGGAGAATATGCGTCGGATGTTCTTGGTTTCTTTGATGCAGTATAGTTACTAACCATAGAGTCCATATTCCCGCCATTTACAAGAAATGCATATTTAGGTTTGCCAAAAACTGTAAAGGTTTCTATATTTTTCCAGTCTGGCTGGGCTAATACAGCAACGTTAAACCCCTGGCTTTCCAATACTCTACTTATTACAGCAGTTCCAAAAGAGGGATGATCCACATAGGCATCGCCAGTAACTATTACAAAATCCGGTCTATCCCAACCTAAATTATCCATCTCCTTTTTTGAAATTGGGAGAAAATTACTCTTCATCTTCTAACACATAAGGAGTCATTTGATATACATAATAGTTTAACCAATTTAAGAAAAACAGATTTGCATGTCCTCTCCAATTTACAATTGGGGTCTTGCTTGGGTCATTATCTGGAAAATAGTTTTTAGGAATAATTGTATTTTCGGGATCGACCTTCATATCCCTATCATACTCTTCTTTTAGTGTTAAAGGATCGTACTCCGAGTGTCCTGTTGCAAAAATCTGTTTTCCATCTTTAGAGATAACAATATAAATCCCAGCCTCGTCAGATTCAGAAATAATTTCTAAATCTTCAACTCTGTTTATTTCGGAGCTTAATACCTCGGTATGTCTTGAGTGTGGAGCAAGAAAATTATCATCAAACCCCCTAGCAATTGGTGAATTTTTATTTAACACATAGTGATTAAAAATACCAGAAATCTTTTCAGGTGTAGAATATTTTTCTACACCAAAATGATAGTAAAGCCCAGCTTGTGCTCCCCAACATATATGTAGAGTAGAAGTTACATTTTTTTTGGACCAGTCCATTATTTCTGTTAGTTCTTCCCAATAATCAACACTTTCAAATGCCATTGTTTCAACTGGTGCTCCTGTAATTATAAGACCATCGTATCTATGTTTTTTTATATCTCCAAATGTTTTATAAAAACATTCTAAATGTTCTAAATCAGTATTCTTGGATTTGTGACTTTTAGGATGTATTAAATCTACTTCTAACTGTAAAGGAGAATTAGATAGGAGTCTTAATAGATGAGTCTCTGTAGTAACCTTTTTAGGCATTAAATTTAATATAGCAATTTTAAGAGGACGAATATCCTGAGTCATAGCTCTGGTTTCCGTCATAACAAAAATATTCTCGTTATTTAAAATTTCAATTGCCGGTAACTTATCTTTAATCTTAATTGGCATATTACACCTCCTGTAAGTTTGACCAATATAACATAAGTTACTCCATTACTCTATACGAAATAGTGTATGAAACAGCAAAAGGCTTACTACTATCTATTGGTTTAATTAAGCCTACAAATATCTCGGTTAGTGGTGGGATATCAATATCAATAGGAGAATTTTTATCAATTCCACAATTTTGAAATTGAAAACGAATTGATCCTGTTACTCCTTCATTTTTACCATTTCTGCAAAACAGAATTGTAGTATCATCTAGCTGTTCATCCCTAAATTCAAGTTTTCCACTCTCCTCAACAATTGCTGAATAATCATTGTATAAATCGGGAGAAAGATCCTTTCCAAAAACTACTTCAAAATATTCCAACCCAGGATGTGCGGAGTAGTAATACTCCCCCACTGCAGGATCGACTGCTTCACCATTAATGCCCATCATTTTTATTGGTATTGACTGTCTTGAACCATCTAAGGTTGGAATATTAACAGAAAAGTGCAAATGCGGCCCAGTGGATAGTCCAGTATTTCCACTATAACCAATTAGATCACCCATAAAAACTTCATCCCCTACTTCAACTTCTGCTCCATCTTTCTTTAAATGAACATAACTTGCAAATGTACCATCGGAGTGATAAATTGATATAAAATTTCCGTATTTAGCATAGGAAGAACTTGCTCCTCCACGGTTAGAGTCCTCTTTTACTTCGACAACAACTCCATCTCTTGCTGCATAAATGGGAGTTCCTATATCCATGGAAAAATCTACAGCGTAGTAATTTTCATCCTGATGGGAAAATTTTCCACCAAACCCCTGATCAATTTTATGCTTTTCCCCATGGGCAAATGGGAAAAGATATAAGAAATCGCTGGGAATTGTATTTAAAGGGTCTCCTATTACTTGTATTAACCGACTCCTGAAGCTGTAGGATTTTTTTAAATCTACTGGAATTAAAGTACATAAAAGAACATGTTCATCACCGGGGTGCAAAACAACTCTGGATGGATTTTCTCTATCCATTGATAAGTTTATAATACTAATGAATCCTAAACTTACAAATTGGGGTACAAAATGCCTATTATCACCATAAAAGGCATAGCCACCTTCTTCTAATTTTTCAAAATATACATCAAGGGTGTCACTGTCATCGGACAAATACTCTTTTGAAAAAATAGGATTCTGTAATAAATAAAATAAAATAATTAAAAAATAAAACTTTCTCATATAGTTAGTATAATTCATTTTATGCTAAAAATTTCCTTAAAATGATTAAGAAATATTTTAACAATAACTGGATCGAAATAAGTACCCTCACCTTTAATAAAGTAGTCTAAAACTTCATCATCATTCCACTTTCTTTTATAGACTCTATCGTTTGAAAGTGCATCAAAAACATCTGCAACAGCGGTAATTCTAGCCATAATTGGAATTTCTTCGCCTTTTAGCCCTTGAGGATAACCACTTCCATCCCATCTTTCATGGTGGCAATACGCAATATCACTAGCCATTTTAAAAATATCTTTAGATGATTTTGATAGTATATCCCTCCCTATTACGGTGTGTTCCTTCATAATTTCAAACTCTTCTAAAGTTAGTTTCCCTGGATTATTAAGAATATTATCTGGAATTCCAATTTTTCCAATATCATGGAGTGGCGCCGAGGTTTTAAGAAGTTTTATATCATATTCCGATAAAGATAATTTTTAAGCAATAAACCCTGCTATCTCGGAAACTCTTTTAACATGCTCTCCTGTCTCCATAGATCTTCTTTCAATAACTTCACCCAAAGTTAAAATCAGTTCTTTTTGAGACTTAATAAAATTATTTTCAATTTCTAGGATTTGTATGTTTTTATTGTTTATCTCTCTCTGATTTATTAAATTCCTTAATAATAAATAGATAAATAATATTAAAAATAACGTAATAAATATAATAATAAGTAGTAGTTTCCAATACTTTTGAATTACCGATTTTTCTTCATTTATAATTATAGTTTTGGGTGGTAGCTGATTTTGCTTTATTCCAAACTTTTTTAAAGCTCTATAATCATATTCGTTATAGGATTTTAAAACCTTTTCTTCTATTAAATTACGATAAGAACTATTAATATTTTTAACCACTCTTTCTGCTGCATCCCTGCCGACCTCGTAAGAACTAATTAAATTTCCACCCATTACGCCTGTATTAATTTGAAACTCCCAGGATACAAATATAGGTACACTTGATATTTCTGCAAGAGCTTTCTCCGCAGTTCCCTGGGTAAAATATTTTCCATCCCTATCTTTATAATATGGAAGAATATAAACAATTTCATTACTGTCTAAATTTTGAATTATATCCTTTAAATTTTCAAAACTAACATCTGCAATTATATTCCAGGGTATTTTTAAGTTATGTATATTCAGCTCATTCTCAACTTCTTTGCAGATTAATTTTCCAGTTATTGTAGAATCTACAACAATATTAATTTTGTTAGTTGCAGGGAAAAGATTTAATGCCTGCTTTATAGTTTCGTAGTGGTTTGCCCTTTCCATTTGAAGACTAACTCTACTATTCATATTAGCATCATCTACAGGGCCATTAATTCCACAAGAAACTATGGGTGTGTTATAAAATAGTCTTTCCCCATAATAGTTTATTAAGGTTAATGCATTATTATCTGAAGTAATAATTCCATCGAAATTTATATTAGAGTATTTTTCTTTATACAATGCCGCTATAGACTTCATTCTCTCTTCATTGAAAAAATATTTAGAATCCATATACTCTGTAAAAAGGCTAAAATCCTGGTTTAAATCTGAAAAATATTCAGTTATACCCAAATTTAGCTCTTGTGTCCATTTATTATCTGGCGAGTATGAGTGTATGACAAGGATATTTCTTATCCTTTCCTGTGCATAAATCGAAGTTACAGATAAAATTATTAATTGAATCCATAAGCCAAGATATTTAAAGTTCATAAAATTCCTATGTATATTTTTAAATTTGTTTCTAGATAAGAGTAAGTATATATTCTAAATTTTATTTACACCACAGAATATTACCACAATTTGGATTCAAAATAGCATCAAAT
>JAFGYD010000152.1 GCA_016936295.1 Spirochaetales bacterium
AATGCAGCGTCTGAAGCATCGTTAAATGCTAAAACTACTGTAAACCAGATTGGGTAAATAGTAATAAAGGCAAGAATTATCATTAAACTTGTATTTAATATGGTAAAAACATCTAATTTTTTTGATATAAGTTTCAACTCTAACTCCTTTTTAATATAGTGAATGACCACTAACTTGTTTTGTTATTTTGTTCGCACCACCAAGAAGGATAAGGGCAACAACCGATTTAAAAAGTCCAATAGCCTGAGCATAAGAAAATCTTCCTCCCATCATCCCTGTTCTATAAACAAATACATCAATAACATCACTATGAGATTGGTTGAGTGAATTTCTTAAAACAAGAACTTGATCAAAGTTTGTATTTAACATCCCACTTATTGCTAAAATTAGGAAGATAGATATTGTTGGTGCTATTGAAGGTAAGGTTATATGGATCATTTTTTGGAACCTGTTAGCACCATCGACTGTTGCGGCTTCATACAGGGATGGGTCTATACCTGAGATTGCAGCCAAATAGATGATTGCACCCCAACCTAGTTCTTTCCATATATCAGATGCTACCGTAATCCCCCAGAACATTGAAGGTTCCGCTAGAAAGAATATTGGTTCCCTAATAAATCCCATCTTTATAAGTATTTCGTTAACAAAACCAACATCTGACAGCCAGTTAACCATAATACCACCTAAAACAGCCCATGATAGGAAGTGGGGTAGATATGAAACTGTTTGAATAAATCTTTTAAATGGTACTCTTTTTATCTCATTTAAAAGAATTGCAAAAATTATTGGTAGAGGGAAACCAATAAATAGTCTTAGAAAACTAATTCCAAGGGTATTTTTCATAACGTTAGTAAAATCACCACTTGTAAAAAGCTCAACAAAATGGTCAAAACCTATAAAAGGTTGACCTATAATTGGTTTTATAATTCTATAGTTCTGAAAAGCTATGATAATTCCATACATTGGTATGTAGTTAAAAATAATCATCCATACAAAAGCAGGCAGAGCCATCATTAAAAGGTAACGCTGTTTAAATACCTTTTCTTTTAATAGTAATTTAGGTTCCATTACTTCTCCTTTGTTTGCGTGAACATAAGTTAACACGGAATTTTGTTTACGTAAACATTTATTTTTATAAAATATTAAAGTTTGTATTATGTTGACTATAATATCGCGGTAAATTAACCTTATAAGTACATGGATAATGAAATAGTCGAGCTAATTGAAAATAGTAAGGAGCTTTTTTTTACTAATATTGATCTCTCTCATAAGATGTCAGAAAGGGCTATTTCTTTAGCTAGATTAAAACACCTTGATATAGAGTTAGCAGAAGCCTTAATTTCTTATGCTCAAATACTTTCGGAACAAGGAACCACTACAGAAGTATTAGAGAAAATTTTTGAAGCTATAGAAATCCTTAAAAAAACTCGAGATGAAAATCGACTTGTAAAAGCATATTCTACAGTTGCTTCCTTGTATTTAAGATCCGGGGATTTAGATGGTGCTTTAAAATTTTATCGTAAATCCCAGGATTACTCCAATATTTCGAACTTAACAGAAGAGCTCCCTGGAATTCTTTTAGGTATTGGTACGGTTTTACATTATAAGGAGTCTTTTGATGATGCTATTGAATACTATGTTAAAGCCTATGATTCAGCTAGTTCTCAGGGGGCAATTGAAATAGGTGTAAAAATCCTTAATAATTTAGGTTGTGTATACAATTCTATAGGCAAACTAAATAAAGCTGAAGAGTATTTATATAAATGCATTGATATATGTAAGGAGTTTAATTACTTCAATATTATGGTTCCAGCTATTGATGAGTTAGGTGTTCTCTACTTAAAAAAGGGGAGGGAGCAGGATGCTGTTAATATGTGGAAAGAGGCAATAAATATTGACCTTAAAAGAGGGGATAGATATACATATATAGCTCCTCATATAAACCTAGCTAATTACTATTTTGATAAGAAAGATTGGGCTACAGTTAATCACTACCTGGAAGTTGCAACAAATTTGTGCATGGAAGTAAATTCCAAAATTGATCTTTTGGAAATCCTTAAATTGAATACACGTATTTGTGAAAGCAGGGAGGACTATAAAGGCGCTTTAGATTACTACAAAAAATTTGTAAAGCTGGAGAGTGAAATTCAGAAACAGGATTCAGTTCGGGAATTAAAGGAACTAGAGCTTGAAACACTGGAATTTTCAAGGGATAGGATCTTGGCTTTAAGCCGTATTGGTCGAAGAATAACAGAGAGTCTGGATTTAAATATAATGCTCACAACAATATACACAAATATAAGTAAATTAATGGAATTTTCAGTATTGGGGATAGCTCGATTTCATGCCGATACTGGGCAAATATCTTATGAAATGTTTGTAGAAAACGGAAAAAAAGTAGATAGTTTCTTTACAAGTATAAACGATGAAAATAGTATTGCCGCATGGTGTATTAGAAATGATAGGAATGTATATATTTCCGATTTTGAAAATGAGTTTCAAAACTATATTGTGTCTATAAATAAAATAAAAAATTATTGCAACTCCGGTAATCACTTTCCATCTTCTGTTATGTATAAACCCTTAAAAATTAAGGGGGAAGTAATAGGCCTAATTACTGTACAAAGTCAGAATAAAAACGCTTATAGTAGCGATGATGTGAATACATTCGAAGTTCTCTCCTCCTATGCTGCTATTGGTTTGAATAATGCACTGCAATCAGAGATGATTATAGAGCAAAACAGACAACTTTCTATTTTAGCCACTATTGATAGTTTAACAGGTTTAAAGAACAGAAGGGACTTTTTTAACAATATAAATAATGTTTGGGGCTGGGCTGTTAGAAACAAGATTGAGTTAACATTAATGATAATGGACCTGGATTTTTTTAAAAAAATTAATGATACATATGGGCACCCAGCTGGAGATTACTGCTTAATTGAAGTTTCAAAAACCATAACAGAAGTTGTTAAAAGAGAAAATGATATTGTTGCCAGACTAGGCGGCGAAGAGTTTGGAGTTTTTTTAAGCGATTGTGATATAAATTCAGGTTATATTATTGCTGAAAAAATAAGAAAAGAGATTGAAAATAAAGAGTTTATTTATGAAAATAAACGTCTTCCTGTAACGACTAGCATTGGAATTAGTACCCTCTCGCCATGGTTAATAAAAGAGTCGACAATAGACGATTTAATGTCCCAAGCAGATAATGCGTTATACAAGGCAAAGGAAAATGGTCGTAACTGTTCGGTCTCTTATCATGCTACATAATTGTAGTATTTACCTCTTATAAAATACTTTTTTGTAGGATGCGTTTACAAAATAATCCATTTTAAACCTATTTTTCTGCTTTTTAATTGTTGGTACGCTAATTGCATTTGAAAAAACAAAATTACTTTTGGAGTTGTAATATGAATTTTTTATTTGTAAATTTACTGGCAATTACCGACATTTCTGAAATTGCTTTAGGGCTGGATACTGTATGGGTACTTTTGGCCGCTTTCCTTGTATTCTTTATGCAAGCCGGGTTTGGAATGGTTGAAGCTGGTTTTATAAGAGCAAAAAACTCGGTTAATATTTTAACTAAAAACTTTTTAGATTTCTGTATGGCATCTATTGGTTATTTTGTTTTCGGTTATGCAATCATGTTTGGATCTGGTAACGGTTTTGTTGGTTGGTCAGGTTTTTTTATGATTGGAGCAGAGAGTGGTGCTGCTGTACCTAAGTTTGCTTTCTGGTTATTTCAAGCAGCATTTTGCGGAGCTGCAGCAACTATTGTAGCTGGTGGAATGGCTGAAAGAATGAAGTTCAAAGCATATTTAGTATACTCTTTCTTAATTTCTGCCTTTATCTATCCAGTTATAGGTCACTGGACATGGGGAGGTGGTTGGTTATCTGCACTTAATTTTGCAGACTTTGCAGGTTCTGCTGTAGTTCATACTACTGGTGGAGTAGCTGCTTTAGTTGGAACCATAATCTTAAAGCCAAGAACTGGAAAATATAGACCAGATGGATCGGTTAAAATGATTGGTGGACACAATATCCCACTTGCATCTTTAGGTGTGTTTATTTTATGGTTTGGTTGGTTTGGTTTTAATGCAGGATCTACATTAAGCGTTGGTAACGGTGAATTAATATCTTTAGTTGCAATAAATACTAATTTAGCTGCTGCCGCAGGTGGTATAATGGCAATGAT
>JAFGYD010000153.1 GCA_016936295.1 Spirochaetales bacterium
AATTGGTGGTAATGTGTGGATTGTAAAATCTGTAGATAAAGGTTCAAAAATATATAATAAACCAATTGATTACAGTATTAAATCCTAAGAAAATCCAGCTTATCTTTTAATTCATCTATAGTAAATGGTTTTGTCAAAATATCATACGAGTGTTTTGGGAGCTTAGATTCAATAGTATTAATTAAACCCTTATGACTCCCTAGACCAGATAAAAAAAGCATTTTTGCTTTATGGTCTATATCAATAATTCTTTCACTAGCTTCTAGTCCCGACATAATTGGCATTGTTATATCCAGAGTAATTAAATCGGGCTTATGTATTTCATATAAATTTATGCCCTCTTCTCCATTGAAAGCAAAATCTATGACCCTATATCCCAACTCACACAGAAATGAGCCTAAATAGTAGTGAACGTATGTTGAGTCATCAACAATAACAACACTCTTACCATTTGGATTTTTGGATTTAATTTCCAGTAATTTATCTTTAAAATGAGAATTAGTTTTATTTCTTCTCTCTTTTCGAAGATAATTTAAAAGATTAGCAAAAAGTAACGAATCGTAATGGTATTCTTCGGGTGGATTATGAAGATCAATTAAAGTTTTTACACTCTCAATATTTTTCTTTAACTCGTCTGGATCATCAACATAGTTGAGAATAATAATATCCATTGAATCTTCCAAGTTATTAGTAAAAAATATTGGTACAGTAACTTTGAAAATTGACCCTCCACCAATATTTTCAAAAACCTCTATGGTTCCCGAATCCTTGGTTATAATATTTTTAGATATCCATAGCCCTGTTCCTGTACCATTATAATCTAAAGCATTTTTTGCCCTATAACCCGAATTAAATATTTTTTCTTTATCTTCTTCTGCAACACCAATACCACGATCTTTAATATATATAGAGATATGATTTATTTCTCTGACTACAGATACTTCTACAATTTCAGATTCTGGTGAGTATTTTAAAGAGTTCTCAATTATATTAAGAATTGCA
This sequence comes from Spirochaetales bacterium, assembly GCA_016936295.1. Classification (GTDB taxonomy): domain Bacteria; phylum Spirochaetota; class Spirochaetia; order DSM-2461; family DSM-2461; genus Thiospirochaeta. Next base: position 1,003 of record JAFGYD010000153.1, read on the forward strand.
TGATTGAAAAGTTCTGAAACCTCTACAAATAGAAAAATTTTGGGATCGTGGGTAAATTTAACTCTATGATGATTTGTAAGACAAATTTTATCCTCAGTTAAAGATAATTCAGAGACTATATCGTATACAGACTGTATTCTTTTCTTCCCTTCAATAAAACCAGCAGATGCTGCTATAATCTCATTAAGTTCCTGTATAGAGTCTGCAATCATATCCTTAACAGGAGTTGAATTTAACTCACTAACTAAAGCATTTAATTTTACAAATGTATTTCTTGTATCATGAGTAAGTAATTTAAATAGAGTTTTGTATATCAAAGTATTGTCATGTTCTATCATCATTTCTCTTTACTGTTTATTTTATATTTTAGTATATAATAGTTAAACTGCAAGGAGAAGTTAAATTATTTAAATATCCACATATTTTTGAGTTGTAGATTCCGAAACATAACTACCTTCATAACCAGCTATTTTCTTAACCTCATCGCAAAATTTATCAGCCTCTTCTTTACTCTCATAAGCTCCAATTCGAACTCTATAAACACTTTTCCCATCAACTGTTTTTAAAACAACCCTTGAAGAGAGTCCTCTTTCCTTTAATGCTTCAACACTTTTAGATGCTTGTGCACTTGTAGAAAAAGATCCTACCTGTATCCAGTAGGCTTTTACTGTTACCAATTTTTGTTTTTTCTCTTCACTTTTAACTATTGTTGTTTTAGTAGGTGTTTTTTCCAATACAGCTTTTGGTTTAAATATAGGTTTTTCTGCAATTACTGGATCCGGTTTTTTCTCAATAACAGGTAGAACATCCTCTACTTCAGGTTCTGGTAAAACTTCATCTTTAGCTAAATAACTATTTTCCAAAGACTCTTCCACACTCTCAATTACTGGATTATCATCTACTAAGATACTTGAAACGACAACATCTTTAATAACTACATCGTTGGTTACATTGTATGGTTTATATAGAAGGTATGCAACAAATATAATTGCTGCAATTCCGCTTATTACTAGTAGTAAAACAAAGAGAGTATCCGTTGAAATTTTTGTATCACTCATCTCTTTTTTAATGTCATCTGTCATATTAGCCTCTTTGAACCCTGTTTAGGACAAATTTTAAATCCTTTTTTAATAGTCTGGAACTCCAGCCATTTCTTATATAGTAAATATCGACACTACCCTTGAAATATTTAACACTAAGTTTTCGTTGGGCAATTATTCTTGAAAAAATTGATATTAATTTATAACTATCTCTTTTTAGCGCCCTAAAAATCCTTAAAAAAAGTGGAGATTTAATCCAAATAACTGCATTGCACCTTTCAATTAAATCTCTATTCGTTAATAAAGGAATATTAATAATATAGTCATTTTCTCTATTACTAATTATTGAAAATATTTCATTATAAATCTTTGGGTGTAATAGCTCTTCCAGTTCAACTCTTTTCTGTTTGTTAGAAAAAATTATCTCCCCAACTCTCTTCCTGTCTATATTTCCATTAGCAATAATATCTGCACCAAAAATTTTTATTATTTCTAATGTAAGTGAAGAAAATACCTGTTTTGATATATTATCTACATCAATTGAAATAAATTTATTTTCTTCAAAAAAATTAGTGATATAGTTCTTCCCGGAACAACATTTACCTGAGATAGCAAGAACCATTAATGTATATCACCCCAGTTATTTCCATACTCAATTGATGATGTTAGTGGAACAATTAATTTTATTGCACCCTCCATAGACTCTTTAACAAGTTTTTCCAAAGTCGATTTTTCTATTTCATCAGTTTCAAATATAAACTCATCGTGTACTTGTAACACCATTTTAGAATTTGGGCATTCACTTCCAATTCGTCTATCAATTTCCAGCATTGCTTTCTTCATAATATCTGCAGCAGAACCTTGTACAACACTATTTATTGCAGCTCTTTGTGCCCCTGCTTTTATTAATTTATTACTACTTTGAATTCCAGGAAGAACTCTTTTTCTTCCAAGAATGGTTGTTACAGCACCTAATTCCTCTGCCTGGAGTAGTGTTTCATCCATAAAAGTTTTAATCCCTGCAAATTCTGTAAAATATCTATTTATAAAATCTGCAGCATCCTTTCTTGGAATATCTAGTTCATTAGAGAGTCTAAAGGCACTCATTCCATACATAACACCAAAGTTAATAGTTTTTGCAACTCTTCTCATTGCTGGTGTAACATCATCTAATTCTACCTGATTAATTATTGCAGCTGTCTGACTATGTATATCTCTTCCATGATTATAAGCATCAACCAAACCTGGATCCCTACTTAAATGGGCTAAAACAACTAATTCAATTTGTGAATAGTCGGCAGATAAAAAGATTTTCCCCATGGAAGGAACAAAAGCTCTTCTAATTCTTCGTCCTCTATCATCCTTAACCGGAATATTCTGAAGGTTAGGGTCTTTACTACTTAACCTTCCTGTAGCTGTTCCTGTTTGTAAAAAGTGTGTATGTACTCGACCGGTAACAGGATTAATAAGTTTTGGTAGGGCATCGGCGTAGGTAGATTTAAGCTTTGTTAAGACTCTGTATTCAATAATTTTTTCTGCTACAATATCCTCTTTGGCTAATAACTCCAATACAGCTGTATCTGTGGAATATCCGGTTTTTGTCTTTTTACCAGGTGTTAATCCTCTGTCCTGGAATAAAACTTCCTGTAACTGTTTAGTAGAACTAATATTAAACTCTTTACCACAGATAGAAAATATCTCCTTTTCTGTTTCAGTTATGGTATTACTTAATTCGGTAGAAAAATCATCAAGTTCTGCCCCATTTAAATGAACTCCAAACATCTCCATTTTTGCTAAAATTTTAATTAGTGGAATCTCCATATCATAAAATATCTTTTTCAGACTCTCTTCTTTATCAATTATTTTAACAAAATATAGATACAATCTAAAAGTAATATCTGCATCTTCTGCGGCATACTCTGTTGCTTTATCAATCTCAACATCGCTAAAAACAGAATTCTTTGGAACAACTTCATCGTATGGAATAGTTTTATAATTTAAATAATTCTCTGCTAAAAAGTCCATGGAAAAACTTCGTAGAGATGAATCCAATATCCATGCAGCAATCATTGTATCAAAAACAATATGCTCTATTTCAACTCCCCATCTCTTTAATACTTTATAGTCATACTTTATATTTTGGCCAATGATTCTACACTTACTAAATATTTTCTCTAAAGCTGACTTTACAATAGAGGCAGGAAGGGATTGACAACCAGCTGCTTTTAAAGGGATGTAGTAAGCCTCAAATTCATTGTATGATATTGAGAATCCCACAGGATTTGCTATCATAGCATCTATGGAGTCTGTTTCGCAGTCAAAAGCAATTAAACCCTTTTCAATTGATTCTTCAACTACTCTATTCAGATCATTTTCTGTTAAAATTGTTTTGTATATACCCTTCCTTGCTTCGACTTTTTTTACAGGAGCAGTACTATTATCATCGGATGGAGCAACAGCGTTGATACCCTGTGCAGCAAATAGTTCTCCACTTTTAACTCTGTCTATTTCTTTTAAAATGCACTCCTCTGGCATCTTGTTAATTGGACAATTTGTATCTAATTTTACTAAATCCTTACTTAGAAATGCAGACTCTTTACCAGCTATAAGTTTTGTCTTTTCACCCTTAGCCTTAATAGAGTCTATATTTTCGTAAATCCCCTCTAATGTTCCAAATTGTTCAAGTAACTTACTTGCTGTTTTCTCGCCAATCCCCTTAACACCAGGGATATTATCTGCGGTATCTCCCATTAGGGATAAGAAATCTATTATTTGATCGGGTCTTACCAATTTTTCGTTTAAAACTGTTTCCGGTGTATATAATGAGAAACCACCTTTTCCATCTGGCCTTAACATAGATGTTTTATTAGATAGTAGCTGCATTAGATCTTTATCACCGGAAATTATAAAACTCTCCCGTCCTTCTTCCTCGCACTTAGTTACAAGAGTTCCAATAATATCGTCTGCTTCATATCCAGGGACAGCTATTGATGGTATTTCCAGCTCCTCTAAAATATTTATGATTACAGGAAACTGCTCAATTAAATCCTCGGGAGCTGCAGATCTATTAGCTTTGTAATCAGGGAATATTTCATTTCTAAATGTTGGCCCTTTACTATCAAGTGCAACTACAAAATTTGTAGGTCTATACATTTTAAATATATTAAAAAGTGTTCTATAGAAGCCAAAAATGGCACTTATATTTTTACCATCGCTATTTTTTAATGGTCTATTTATAAAAGCGTAATAGGATCTAAAAATTATTGCATATCCATCCAGAATATATAGTGGTTCTTTCATGTTATTATATCTATCCTTTGTGCGGTTTCATCCTTAAGCCTTCCTAAAGGTTTAACCAATTTTTTTACATGGAATATCTCTTTTTCTAATATTGATTTGTCAATCTTTAACTCATTTTGGAAATTATCAATATTTTTATAAAGTCCATTTAAAGCATTATATACCTCTGATTCAATTTTAATAACCAATTCACCATGTTTTTTTATACTTTTTAATTGTGCTTTGAATACACGAACTCTTTGTTCTAGTGTTTTCATAAGAAATACTTCATGTTTTAATAGTGGAGGAATTGAGCCTGATTTTTTATTTTTAAAAGATTTATTAATAGATTTCAACAGGGTCTCATACTCATTAATAGATATAAAAACCCTGTCTTTTAATATTTGTAACCTATCCAGCGATGTTAATCCCAACTCGATCAGGTGCTGTTTCATAATTTGTTGTTCCCGAAATAGATACCCATGAAGCACGTAATTCCTTCATCATATCTTTAACTGCAACTGCTTTTTCTAAATTTCCATGGGTATTTGCATCTAATAACTCTCTATTGAAAAAGTTATAAAGACTAAAAAGGTTTTGGGCTATATCCCCTCCCTTCTCAAAATCCAGAGAAACCATTAACTCCGATATACAGTCCTGGGATTTTACAAACGCATTGTGGGAAACATCTCTACTTTTTTTAGTTCTAACAGCATCTAAAGCTATATCTATCTGTTTTATTACTTCATCGTATAACATTATTATAAGTTTACTCTGTGTAGCTGTTGTCACTTTAGTTTCTTTATATGAGTTTAATGCCCCTCTTCTCATAGGACCTCCTTAAAAGTGTTACATTAAATATCGACAATCTAATTCAATCTCTTTAGTAGATCATTTAATAAAACACAGAGTAACATTAAAGTAATCCTTTTAAAAGTTTAAACTGCCTAATATTTACCATTTTTCATCTTTTTTGGCAAAGAATAGCATCTAATTCTTCTTCTAAATGACTAAGTGCATCATCCATTTTCTCTAAATATTCCAGGTTCTTATCTATATTAAAATTATATCTGTTGCTTGTAATTATATGAAAATCATTTCTATGGATTACATTACCACAATTGGGGCAAACTACCATATTTTTAGAGATTCTATAACTACAAATTGCACATCTTTCTTCTTCACTCATACCTTAATTATACAAAGCGTTATATAAGAATGCAAAAGATTTATTTTAAAGTTTAATAAGTTTTAATATAGAGTCTTTACTTAAGGCATTAGTACCAAGAGTTGCAAATTCTTTAGCATTTTCCAGGGCTATACCAGAGTTTGGAGTAATACGACTACTCGTACCTATAATTATATTTGCTATGTCTATTAAATATATACTATCTATGGATTTACCTGGTATAAATCTCACACCTTTATTATGAACAATCTGAATTAATCCCGATTCTGTGAATAAATTTATAAAATATCTAAGTAGTGCACCTGGAAGATTCATTGAACTCTCAATATCTTTAAAAGAAATTCCACCAAAATTATCTTTATAGTTTTTTGCTATTAATATAAATAAATCAAACCCTATAATTAGTTTTTCTTCCATATTTAATTCCGATGGATTACCATTAGTTGGATCTGTTCTATTTTCAACAAAAAAAGATATTTCCACCCCTATTAGAATAATTAACCAGAAAAGATATAAACCAACAAGGAATATAGGGATAACAGCTAATGAGCCATAAATAAGTGAGTTTTTAACTGAATTTAAAACCCAGTATTTAAATAGTATTTTAACTATTTCAAATAATATTGTTGAAATTAAAGAGCCTACAAGTGCAGATTTAATTTTAATTTTTATAGATGGAATCATCTTTAATACAAGGAAAAAAGTAATAAATGTAATAACAAAAGGTATAAAGAAATTCATGGTTTTTTTATAATTAATTACATCGGAACTATATAAAGAGTTAATAAAAGTCTCAAAACTTTCTATAGAGCTCATACTAACACCTAATAAAAGACTACCAAAGACAATTACAGCAGTATATGTAGAAAATCTTCTAAAAAGCCCTGTTTCTATTTGCACACCCCATATAGAATCAAAATTTCTGGCAATATTATTTATAAGTAACAGCGTTGTTAGTAGAAAAAAGATCATACCAAAAGTACCTGTAGCCAAGGAATTCCTGGTAAATTCATTTATAAAATTAAGGGCAATTTCCTGTTGCGATGGAACTAAGACCTTTAAAAGCAATCCAACTATTGTTTTACCTATATTATCAAAACCTCCAAAGGCATAAATCACAGTTATAAATGGTACTATTGAAAGTAATGAGCTATAAGCTAAGCCCGATGCTCTAACAATACAACTATCTTTTAAAAACTTATTAAAAATGCTAACAATCCCGTTTACTATTCTTCCCACAATATTCCTCTAATTAAATATTCTATCTTTACATTAATTTTCTAAATGTGCAAAATAGATTTATGAACGAAATCATTTTATTCGGAGAGTCTAATACTCCTATAACAAGTAGTTGCTCATCTTGTAGCGGTTGTAACGATAAAAGTAGCCATATGTGTGCAACTATGGAAGCAGAATCAATTACATGTGAGGAACTTACAAATCTTTTAAAAGAGTCTGTAAAAAAACAATCCCTTGAAAATAAAATTAGTGTTACTTTTAAAGATATTAACAGTGAGGATTTATCGGATTACCAAGATGTAAAAACCTTAATTAATCTCAGTTTTTCATTTCCTATACTTACTTTAAATAAAAAAATAAAATATATGGGTCCCTTCGATTCCGAT
>JAFGYD010000154.1 GCA_016936295.1 Spirochaetales bacterium
TAATCTTCCTTTGGGTAGGGCTAAAGTTAATGGTTCTTTCACTATTTTTCTCCTTTAATGATTGCTGGTATTCCGTTGTTTCTCATTATCTCTGCTTCTCTATATGCCTCAACAAATTTTCCATATATGTTTTTTATTTTTGGAGGATTATATACTTCATTATTAATTCTATCTTCAACTTTTCTTAATAGAATAGAAAAACCAACAGAAGGAATATCATTTCCAAAACTTTTAATTAGATTGTCGTATCTACCTCCTGAGGCAATTGGACTATCAATATCTTTTGTATATGCTTTAAAAACTATACCTGTATAATAATCTCTATTAGCTATTTCTGATAGATCAAATCTAAAGTTATCAATCAAGTCTAAGTCTAATAATACATCACCAATGTTTTTTAAATACTCAATTTCATTTGGAATATTATTATTTTCAATTGATTCTTTATTCGTTGTAATAAATTTTAAATAATCTTTGAATGTACCAATAAAAAGAAACAGTTTAGTAATAAAATTTGAATTAGTTTCATCCATAAATTGATTTAGATAGCTTTTTAATTTAATTAAATCTCTTGAATTAATAAGTTCTATTAAGCAAGATGAATCTATTAAATTATATTTATTTAAAATAGCATCTAATATCGATCTAGATCCTACATGTATTTTTGTATCTTTAATCTCTAACTCAGAAATTATTTTCAGAAGAAGTGTAATTGCTTCAAGGTCACCATTTATTCCACTACACCCAACTAATTCTGCACCTGTTTGAAAAAATTCATTACTAGAAATATCTATCTCAGATTGATGTCTTAATATTGAATCAGCATAGTGAACTCTAAATGATTGATTAGACTCTTTTAACATACGACCTAATTGTTTTGCTAAAAACAGAGTAATGTCATTTCTTAAAAGTAACAATTCACCATCTCTGTCCATTAATCTAAAGCAATTCTTTTTACTATTAGTAGATAACAGTTTTTCATAATTTTCATAATAATCAAAGACCGGCGTTTTTATTGGTAAATATCCCCATTCCGTATATATCTTATTTATTGCCTCATTAATCTTTTCATGTTTATATGCTTCCTCCAAAAAGATAGATTCAGCACCTTGAGGTGTTTTCAAAAGTTTTTCTTTCACAATTTACTCCGTTTTGTTATTATAGGTGAAATTATCATTCTTGAGAATATTTAGCAAATGATTTTATTCCATTTAATATGGAAAGTGCGTCATTTTGACGCTTATTGTTATCTAAAAGATCCATAGCTTCAGATAAATGGGCCATATTTTCAAGTTCTATCAGAACTTTATACTTAGCTTCGTTTCCACGAAGTACTGCAAGATCCATTGGTTGAACAGTTGCATTACTATTAAATTCTTTAATTAATTCCTTTGCAAATTTTTCCCCTTTTTCATCCTCATATCCACCATTGTAGCTATAAAGAACTAATTTCCCGGTACCTCTATCAACATCATTGTCTGCATGAACACTAATAAAAATTGTTTTATTCTTATTAGATGTAGAAATAAAGTTATTTGCAATTTCAACCCTCTGTTTTAAGCCCCATTCACCACCGACTGGCCAAATTTTGCTGTTATTTATCTGATTTAATTTATAATTATTGTATACTTCATTTTTTTCATTAATAAAGGTTGTTGTTTTCGATAAAGGATTTCTGGAGATATGATCTGGACTTAATATAGTCATATAAACATCTGCACCATTTCTTTTTAGTAATTCATATAACCTAACAGTCGTATCATACGCATATTCATCTTCTACAATATATACAGTATTTCCATTTAAATTTACAGTTGCAATTGCCCCCGGATCTTTTCCTCCATGTCCTGGATCTAAAACTATAGTCCATCCTTTTAAATCATCTGACATTTTTTCTTCTTTAGAAATTAGTGAAGAGAAATTTCCCCATAAATCTTTTGCCAAATTATATTTATCTAATGGATTGCTAAGTTCATCTATTACATAATTTTTGGATTTTTGATAATCATTAGTATTATGAGAGTATTTAAGAGCAACAAGATTGTATCCATTGTTATGTTTAGCTACATAATAATCGTATAAATTTAAATTTTTACCCTCTTGAACTATGGTTGAATTTAAATTGTTATACTGCATAAGCTGATCTACTGATATATTATACTTATTTGCTATACTCCAAAGGGTTTCACCTTTTAAAACTTTGTGTGTTCTATTGCTTGTAGGAATTAATTTAATTTTATCACCAACTTTAATTATATCTGTTTTTAAATTATTTATCTCCATAAGCAGGGTCTCGGAAATATTGTACTTAAAAGATATTCCAGAAAGAGTATCACCTTTTTCTACTATATGGAAAATATTGTAATCTATAGGTTCTCTTTTTTTTGAATATTCCGGGAGAGTAATTTTTTGACCTATAAAGATATTATCTGTTGTTATTCCATTTATAGAGTATAAGTCACTAATAGATGTTTGATATTCATAAGCAATTCCAGAAAGAGTATCACCAGGTTCTACAATATATTCTTGTAGTGCTTTAGGTTTCGTTTTATTCATTTCAATTGTCCCAGGTAAAGGAATATTAATAGATGCTTGCTTTATAGTATTTTCTTTTTCAGGTATTAATCTAAGTTTCATTCCTGTATTTAGTGTTGTATCTTTTAAATTATTTAACTCAATAATTTTAGATGTTTCTATGTTATATGTCATTGAAATCCAACTTAGAGTATCTCCTTTTTGTACTGTATACTCTTTTTTTATCTCGGGAGTAGTTGGAATAATTAACTTATTTCCAGGAATTAATACATAATTTCCATCAATTCTATTAACAAGTAGAAGGTGTTTTAAGGTTATGTCGTGTTTTAACGAAATTCCAGATAAAGTATCACCAGTTAGTATTGTATATAAATCTGGCTCTTCTTTTTCTATATGTAATTCTTGTCCAATTTTAAGTATGTTATTTTCTAAATTATTCTGAATCTTTAATTCATTTGTTGAAATTTTATAATATTGAGAAATACTAAATATAGTATCACCAAGTTTTACTTTATGTATAAGAGCCTCTGAGTGTAAAAATGAGGTTGTCAAAAAAATTAGAGAAGCTACAATTGTTTTTTTCATAATTTCATTATCGAAATTATTTAAAACTTCTTAATGTTTAATTAATCCCTTGTATAAAAAATTAATAAACTTCGGCCATATTTTCTATGATCGTATTTTCTAAGTTTACCAATAAAATCTGGATATGATTCTTCATCGGGATAATGCATCATTAATGTTCCCCCCGATTTCAATATATTATTTTTTTCTATAATCTCTATGAATTTAAGTTTGTTTTGCAATGGGAATGGGGGGTCTAAGTGAATTACATCAAATTCTCTTTTTACATTAAGTAAAAAAGTTTCTGCATCAATAAAATTTACTCTAATATTTTCTTTGGCAATAGTAAGGTTTTCAAGAATAACTTTCTTCTTTCCTCTATCTTTTTCTACCAATTGTATATCAGTTGCTCCTCGACTAGCAGCTTCTAAGCCAATAACTCCAGATCCAGAAAAAACATCGAGAAATGAAAGATCTCTTAAGTCTCCTAATATAGAAAACATGGACTCTCTCATTCTATCCATTGCAGGGCGTATTTCTCCAGGAGGACATTTTACCACTCTACTACGATATTTTCCTCCTGTTATTCTCATAAACCCTCCTTTAGTTCAACATAACCTCTTTATTTGCCATGTCTACTATATTTGAAATAGATGGATCAAGGACTTTTTTCCCATTTAACTCCACTATAAAATCATCAATCTCTTCATCGTTTAATTCAGTTACAATTATCTCGACATTGGCATTAATATATTTTGAGAAGTATTTGTCAATATGTCTCAATTCCTCAACAATATCTGAACTATAATCTTTTTTGATACTAAGCTTATACTCTAGTGCTTTTTTCATGTAATCTCCTATTATAAATTACATAATAGGGGAGATCATTATTCTATACAAGAAAAAAATTATCCAAGGGAGATGTAATTTGGTGAGAATGGGGGATGGTTTGTATAGAGTTCCCGTAAAAATCTATGTTCATAATCTAATAATCCAGGGTCTTTTAAAAGCAGATCCTGTGCATAGGATCTAGCTCTTTCAAGAATTTTTAGATCCCTTGAAAGGTTTGCTATTGATAGTTTCATGAATCCCGATTGCTTAACTCCTGCAATATCTCCTGGACCACGAAGTTTTAAATCTTCTGTGGCTATTTTAAAGCCATCATTAGTATCTTTCATTGTAAGTAATCTTTTTTTCCCTTCATCTGTTAAAAGATTTGAATAAACTAGAAAACAGTAGGATTGATGCGATCCTCTACCAACTCTTCCTCGTAGTTGGTGTAGTGCTGATAATCCAAATCTTTCAGCATGTTCAATTACCATAACTGTTGCGTTTGGAACATCAACTCCAACTTCAACAACACTTGTAGCAACCAATATGTCTATAATTCCATTACTAAATGACTCCATAATATTTACTTTGTCATCATCGGGAATTTTAGAATGTATCAATCCTACATTATAACCTTTAAAAATATGCTGCAGATGATGGTACATACTCTCTGCATCTTTAAGATCAATTTTATCGGATTGTTCTATTAATGGATAAACAAAATATACTTGTCGACCTTTTCCTAGTTCATTAAAAACGAAGTTATATACTTTTTCTTCATTGCCTATTCTAGCTAAATGAGTTTCAATTTCTTTTCTTCCAACAGGCATTGTTTTTATAGTTGAAATATCTAAATCTCCAAAAAAAGTCATAGTTAAAGTTCTTGGAATTGGTGTTGCTGTCATTAATAAAAGATCGGGATTATTACCTTTATTTTTTAAGGATAGTCTTTGTTCAACACCAAATCTATGCTGTTCATCTACAATAACCAGTTCTAATTTTTTATATAAAACATCATTTGTAAATAGAGCATGAGTCCCAATTATAAAATCTATATTTCCTTCCTCAAGTTGTTTTAATAGAATATTTCTAGATGATGATTTTATATTTCCAGAAATAAATGCGGTTCTAATTCCTATTGAATTTAGTAATTTATAAGCATTTTCACTATGTTGCTTTGCCAAAAGTTCAGTTGGAGCCATTAGTGCAACTTGTCCTCCACCTTCAATTACAGGAATTGCTGATAAAAAAGCTACTAGAGTTTTACCTGAACCTACATCCCCTTGAATCAATCTATTCATAATTTTTTTAGAATTTAAGTCAAATAAAACTTCATCCACTACTTTTTTCTGATCTAATGTTAAATCAAATGGTAGTTTATTAATTAATCTTTCTTGTAATTTTCTAGGTAAATCTTTTTCACTTTTAAAATATTTTGAATGTTCTATACTTTTTCTAACTGTAATAATTTGAAGATGAAATAACTCCTCGAAAATAAGTGTTTTTTTGGCAATTTCCAAGGCATCAAAATTTGTAGGAAAATGAATCTGATTTATCGCCTGATTCTTATCAATCAGACTTTCAGATTTAATAATGTAATCTGGGAGTTCATTATAAATTTCATTTATATATTGCTTTAATGCGATACTTATAAATTTTCGTAAATGGTTTTGTGTTAACTTTCCACTAAGACGGTAAATTGGTAGTATTTTTCCAAATTTTTTAGGGGATTCATTTGCAATGTAGTCTTCAAATTCAAAGGTTGAACACTGAAGCTCAGAAAATTTATAACTTATATTCGTTCCATAAATATAAATACTACTACCTACTATTAATTTGTTTGCTAAAAAGTTTCTACCAAAACAAACAAGGGAAAGGTACCCGGTATCATCTTGAATCAATATTTTTATAGTTTTACTTCTGCCATAACCAAATGATGAGTGCTCAATTACTTTTGCAATAGTATATACATAACCTTTTTGTATACTTGAAGATATGGGGGATAAATTTAATCTATCCTCCCACTTTATTGGATAATTTTTTAATAGAGCTGAAATATTTCTAATCCCTAAAGACTCTAAATCCTTAGAAATTTCCACTCCAACCCCTTTAATTCTGTCAACAGGCTGGCTAAGCTGACTAATAAACATAACTAGAATAATTTAAATAATAAGTTAATTAAAAATTGAATTCCAAATCTGCAAATAATTAAACCTGAAACTAATATTAGCAGATTGATTTTGTAGGAAGTAAATTTCTTTGTAAATAAATTAGAAAATCTTCTTGCTATAGATTCTAAATATCCATCAATAGCATAAAAAAATTGAGAATATTTATTTAACTGTATAAATATTATTCTTATTGCTAATAAAATAATAAATATAAATATAACGCTAGAAATTAATGACCAAACTGTAGATATTACAAGTTTTATTATGAATGAAATTGAAAGAACACCGGTTGTAGCAATTTGAGCAAAAAGATTACTAAAAAAATATAAAACTCCAATACCTAGCAAAGGTGAAAAATCTATCATTCCAATTTGTGAGAATTTAAACCTTTTAAACCAATCTAGATACGGATCAGTTATAGAATATAAAAATGATACAATTTTACTCTGAGTAAAACCATTATTTATATTTTTTAAATTAAACCAACTAAAAAGGATTCTAACAAAAATTATAAAACTGTAAACAGAAAGTGATAACGCAATAATTCCAAATAGTGCTTTTAACATAAATGCTCCTTATTATTAATATACTAATATTTTACTAAAATGATAATATCTTTATCAAAAAACTGAATTTCACCAAATTTATTAGACATTAACCAGTGAAAACTTTTTTTAGAGAAAAAAGTAATATGTGTTGGATCACCTTTATAATACCAAGATTTAAATTCATTAACATAATCGGTTAAAGACGTCATTATAGCAAGGACTCCTTCAGGGTTTAGTAGATCCCATAGTTTTGTAAAAACAGTGTTTGGGTCTTGCAAGTGTTCAAAAACTTCTGTTGAAACAATAAAATCCCATTTTTTACTTAATAAATAACTGTTATTTTTAAAATATAAATCATACTCTTCAATTTTAATTTTATATTCCTGGAAAATATCTTTTAATATCGGACCGGGACCGCAACCGAAATCAAGACCAATTGAGCCTGGCTTAATAAATTTTATAATTGGAGGAACTATTCTGGATAGAAAATCTTTATATTTAATATCTGTATTACTGTTATTGTGTTTTTCATACCTCTTAAGCTCTTGAATACTATTTAAATAAAACTGTTGAGGTACAAATATTACATTACAATTTTCGCATATAAAATACTCTCTTTTTTTATCTTTTGAGTAACTGTGGGTACATTTGCTGGAGCAAAGAGTACATTTAGCTGTATCTAAATTATTCAATCTATTATCCTTAAATATCGTTTATAGTATTATACACAAAAAAATAAATGAATTAAGTAAAAAAGATGAATTTTAAATCTATACAACTGACTTCTTTAGTGCTATAAAAGATTTATGAATTTGGAAGTTTTAAATAAAAAATATTCACTCTATCATATAGATGAGAATAGAGAGATACCAAGAGAATTATATGTGTCTGGTTTTTTTAGTGCAACAAGAACCGATTCTGGGTTAACAATAATATGTGATTCAGAAATAGATTTTTCATGTCGAGCAAGTATTGATAATCTTAAACTTATTAGAGTTAAAGAGAGTTTGGACTTTGAGGTAGCGGGGCAAATAAACAGGGTTTCAGAAACTTTAGCTAAAGATGATATTTCTATAATGATAATTTCTACTTACGAAAATTTTTATGTAGCAGTTAGATCTGATGTTTTAAATAAAGCAATTGAAACATTCAAAAGAAATAAGTTCACGATTTTTTACCAATAATTAGAAATATACATAAAATTAAAAATTATATGTTGACAAAAAAAAGTGAGTTTGTTATATTCATCGAGCGTTGCAACAGCAACTCTTACGAGAGAAGCTAAAGTGACTTAAAACAGTTTAATAGAGAAGGGAA
>JAFGYD010000002.1 GCA_016936295.1 Spirochaetales bacterium
TCAATTTCTTGAACAGGGTAGCTTTTGTCTCCAATTTTTAGTGTTATAAAATAATTAAAATCCCTTACACTTTTAAACCCTTCATTATAAAAATTATCAATCTCATTTTCATTTAATAAACCGTCGCCATCATCATCAAAATAATATATTTTATTTTGAGACTCTATTAGATCAAAAGTCCACTCTATCTTAGCCTTACTTAAATCCCCTATCTCCATATTTATATCTATAAAAACATGGGGATGAGAAAATAAAATAAAGGCATTTAGGAGGAATGGAAAAATAATCTTTTTCACTTATCTATTGCCACCTAGCAAGTGTGGTGCTTTTTTACGAATAATATACCCCTCTTTT
The DNA here is from genome assembly GCA_016936295.1 of Spirochaetales bacterium. Taxonomy (GTDB): domain Bacteria; phylum Spirochaetota; class Spirochaetia; order DSM-2461; family DSM-2461; genus Thiospirochaeta. The sequence goes on from JAFGYD010000002.1 coordinate 355, forward strand.
ACAGGCACACTTGTTTTAATAAACGAAGTTTTACAATGATCTGTTTTATCTACAGGATTTCTATTCCTATCGAATAATTTAAAATTGGAATCTTTAATATATAAAGTATCTGGACCTATAAACTCTAAATCATCACCTTCAGCAATCTGATTCTTTACATCAATAAGGTATGTTCCATCATCTTGCTTCTGTCCAATAGCTCCTAGGAATACGTACTCCCTCGAGTATGACTCTTTACTGGATCTGGTTATGTCTGCATGGTCAAAATAGAACCCAGTAGAAAACTCTCTATGACTAACCTTACTTAATTCGTCCTGATAGCCTGATAAATCAGGTACTTCAATACCATTAAGTACATCTAAACTCTTTCTATAGGCTCTTGTTGTAACAGCTGTATAGTAGATAGATTTCATTCTTCCTTCAATTTTTAAACTATCAACACCGGCATCTCTCATCTCTTTTAAATGGTTAATCATACAGATGTCCTTGGAAGACATTATGGATACACCTCTGTCATTTTCATAAATAGGGTAGTACTCTCCCGGCCTTTTCCCCTCTTCTAAAACCTTATAATCCCAACGGCAAGAGTGGGAACATTCCCCCTGATTTGCAGATCTGTCAGTCATCCAGCTACTTAAAAAACATCTACCTGAATATGCTAAACACATAGCTCCATGGGCAAATGCTTCAATTTCAAGGTTGGGTACCGCAGCTTTAATTTCTGAAATATTTTTAAGGGAGATTTCCCTTGCAGGTACAATTCTGGTAAACCCTAAATCATAATACAATTTTGCAGCTTCCGAGTTCGTACAATTTGCTTGAGTACTTAAATGCAATTCCTTACTAGGGAAATGTTTTTGCATTAATTTTAATATACCTAAATCACTAATTATAAAACCATCAAATGGATACTGTTTAAAATATTCAAGTTCCTCTTCCAGTTTCTTTATATCTTCGTTCATGAAATATATATTTAGTGCACAATATAACTTTTTATCACCTTTAATTCTTGCAATTTCTTCATGTTCATTTTCTGTAAAATTATCAGCCTTAGCTCTTAAACTAAAATTTCTAATTCCTATATATGCAGCATCTGCACCATACTCATAAGCGTATTTTAGTTTCTCTATATTACCTGCTGGTGCTAAAAGTTCCATTATCCCTCCAGTTTTGCTTTGGGATAGGTTATTACTACTGATTACTAATGTCAATTATTGATTATACTGTTTTTAATAAACTCTTAATAATTTGTTAATGAAAATAGATTTGATTATTATTAAGTAATTGATTATTTTTTAAACATAAAGGAGATGGAAATGGCTATTGTAGAACTAAAAGATGTTCATAAAACATATCCTCTAGGTAAAACAGAGGTTCATGCGGTTAGAGGAGTTTCATTTGAAATTAAAAAAGGGGATTTTGTGTCTATAGCAGGTCCATCGGGATCTGGAAAATCTACTACTCTAAACATGATTGGTTGCATAGATACAGCATCTGCAGGAAATGTATTAATTAATGGTGTAGATACAAAATTATTAAAAGATAGAACAATTACTAACTTAAGACACGAAACATTAGGTTTTATTTTTCAATCGTTTAACTTAATTCCTGTATTGAATGTATATGAAAACATTGAGTTCCCACTACTCTTGGGTAAGGGTAAAAGAGGAAATAGAAAAGAAGAGAAAGAGTGGATAGAGCATTTAATTGAAGAGGTTGGGCTATCCGACAGAATTAAGAATAAATCCAATGAGCTTTCTGGAGGACAGAGACAGAGAGTTGCTATAGCAAGAGCATTAGTTACTAGACCAGAGATTGTACTAGCAGATGAGCCTACAGCAAACCTCGATTCAAAAACTGGTGAGGACATTCTTAATTTAATGAAAAGAATTAATAGGGAAGATAATACTACATTTATTTTTTCAACCCACGATGCAACTATTGTAGAAATGGCAGACCATATTATTCGACTTAAAGATGGTCAGGTAATAAGAAACGAAAGAATAAGTAGGTAGTTATGGGTACTATAGAAAAAATAGCAGTTAGAAACCTTAAAGAACATAAAGCAAAAACTCTTATTATAGGAATTCTTATTGCAGTTGGTATTATGGTTATGATTCTTAGTAACTCAATACTGGACTCTGCAGAAAAGGGTAGTAAAGAAGTTTTTATTGAAAATTATACTGCACATCTACTAGTTTCCAAAAAAATGGAAAAGGGAAAGATGTCCGCATTTGGGTATGAAGCAGGAATGGCAAATATGATGATGGGTGGATCTGAAAACCCTACAATTCCAGAATATGCCAAAGTTTACGATTATTTAAGCTCAATTCCCGAAGCAAAAGCAGTAAATTCACAAACAGCAGGTCTTAATAGTTTAATAAAGTTTGATGAAACAATGGATAATGTTGCATTTACGAATTTATGGGGAATTGACCCTGAATCTTACACCAATATGTTCCCAGATAATATAGTAATGATGGAGGGTGAGTTTTTAAAAACAGGTGAATCCGGGGTTATATTAAATTATAGACTTATTGAAGATATTCAAGAAGAAATTGGAAAAGAGTTAAAGGTTGGGGATATTGTAACTTTTCAATCATTATCTGGTGGAATGAAGTTATACGAAGTACCTTTAAGGGGTATATTTAAATATAGAAATGGTAACGGATCTGTATTTAACATGAGTATTATCGATGTTGAATCCTACAGGGTTCTAGCAAGAATGATTGTTGGAACAACAGACGATATAAAAGTTGCGGACGAAGAACAGGAACTTTTAGAAGGTGATTTTGATTTTGATACAATGTTCTCTGACGAAATTGATGTCGCATCAACCGACGATAATTTTGACTTTGATTCCGTTCTTGGTGATCTTTCTGTAAGAGAGGCCCAGACAAAACCGAGTACCGGAACATGGAGTTTTACTTTAATAATGCTTAATAAAATTAGTGATATGGAAAAAGTAAAAACAGACATTGAGACTTGGGCATTAGAGAATGATATACCTTTGGAAGTACAAACCTGGGAAGATTCTGCGGGTTCTACGGGAGAGACTGTAAAACAGTTAAAATTCATAATAAATATTTTTATTATTATAGTTGCAATTGTAACTGTAATTATCATTATGAATACACTTGTTGTTTCTATTATGGAAAGAACGTCTGAAATTGGAACAATGAGGGCTGTAGGAGCTCAAAAAGGTTTTGTAAGAAGACTGTTTATCGCCGAAACATTTACAATATCAATGGTTTTTGGAACTATAGGAATTGTAATAGCCCTAATTGTACTATTTATATTTAATAAAATAGGTATTTCTTTTGGTGGTAATGCTCTTTTAGAAGCACTATTTGCAGGTGAAGTTTTGTACCCTGTAACAAGTATAAAAACCATTATTTCAGGGTATTTAATAAGTGTTCTAATTGGTCTTGTATCAAGTTTTTATCCAGTATCAATAGCACTTAAAATTGATCCTATAAAAGCTATTCAGAGTTAGGGAGATAGAAATGAAATATATTAAAATGGCAATTAGGAATATATCCAGAGAAAAAAAGAGATCTTTTTTACCTGCTGCAGCAATTGCATTTGGTTTATTTATTGTTACTCTTGTTAGTATGCTTTCCTTTGGTGTTGTTGAGTCCATGAGTAAAAATATTACCAAGATGCTAGATGGACATATAATTATTTCCGGTGAACAAAAACTTGAAAGTGGAAAAATTATTTCTAACATGGCCGACAAGGATGAGATTCTTAAAATTATTAATGAATCAGGAATACCTGTAACAAAAATAAATAAAAGATCTGAAGTTAGGGTAGAGCTTATTTTTTCGGATAATAACTCAATGTCAAGTTTTAGTGGTATGAATTGGGAGATTGAAGACGAGGTTAAAAAAGGGTTTAACTTTGTTGAAGGTGGACTGGAAAACATAAATGAAAAAGACGCTATATTAATTACCGATAAAATGGCAGAGGAACTGGATGTTAAACTTGGTGACTATGTTATTGGAAAGTTAAATTCAGTAACTGGTCAAACAAATGTTGCAGACTTTAAAGTTGTAGGGATATTAAAATCTAGTAGTTTTTTTGCATCTAATACTGGTTATGCTAATATTAGTTATTTGAACTCACTTTTAAGTCTAAAAGCAGATGACTTTCAATCAATTATTTTAACCGTAGATGATATAGAGAAGGTCGATAAGTATGGTGAAACACTCTATTCCTTACTAAAAGATGAATTTCAATTAAAGGATAAAGATGCTGAAGGTACTAAACCAAGAATGATGTCTTTAGCATTTAGTACAAAGGAACCAGAGTGGTTTGGTGATAGGTATACACTTACTACAATAACAGAGATGACAAGTTTTACAGATATTTTTCTACAGGTTATAGATGCAATAAGTCTTGTTGTTTTAGGAATTTTATTTTTAGTAATTATTGTAGGTATAGCAAATACATTTAGAATGATTATGTATGACCGTGTTAAAGAAATAGGTTCAATGCGGGCCATGGGAATGCAAAAAAGTGGAGTTAGAACAATTTTTCTTTTTGAAGGTATGTTTTTAGCTCTATTTGGTTCAATTTCAGGTGTAATACTTGCAGGAATTGTTGCATTTGGTCTTACTTTTATTAACTTTGGAACAGAAAGTTTTATAGCTTTATTACTAAATAATGGGCATTTATTATTTATTCCATCGTTTTTAATTATTTTAAGGAATGTTGCAGCGGTTACTATATTAACAGTTCTTGTAGTTCTTTTCCCTGCAAACAAAGCAGCAAAACTAGATCCGGCTAAAGCTATAGCCTCAATGTATTAGGAGATATTATGAAGAAGATATTTTTAATTATTACAATTACACTGTTTGGGATGTTTTCATCCTTTGCAGAGACAGATTATACATTTGTTCTAAAAGCTCTTGATGAGTTACAAAATTTTGAAAATGTAGATTTATCAATGATATGGACAATTGTTTCACAGAAACCTGGTGAGGATAAAAGTGTTACTAAAATTCAAATTTTTAGAAGAGATTCAGAGGATAATGCTCTATATCTCTTTTTACAACCGGAAGTTGATAAAGGACAAGGGTTTCTTATGTCTGGGGATAATGCATGGATGTATGACCCGGGAAGTAGAAAATTCTCACATTTTTCTTTAAAAGAGAATATTGGTGACTCCGATGCTAACAATAACGATGTTAGAGCTACGTCGTATGCAGAAGATTATAATATTACATCGGCAGAAGTTGGTATGTTAGGTAAAGTTGAGACCTATATTCTTTCTCTTGAAGCAAAAAATAACGAAGTTACCACTCCTAAAATGAAAATTTGGGTAAGAACAGATAAGAATTTACTTTTAAAACAAGAGGAATATTCACTTTCAGACAGACTTGTTAGAACAATAATTATACCTAAATGGACAACTGTTGGAGGGAAATATATCTCAGCACAGACTCTTATACAGGATAACTTAAAAGAGGGTGAAAAAACTCAGATGACAGCTTCTGATATTTCTAATGCACAAATACCTGATGATGTTTTTACAAAAGCATATCTTGAAAGAATTAATAATAAGTAGGGTAGGTTATGAAAAAGATTTTACCAATACTTTTAATATTTTCAACATTTGTTCTATTTTCTCAGGATGCAGATGAAGACTTTTTCTCAGATGATATGAATTTCGAAGACATGGATATGGATTCTATGTTTGGAGATGCTAACGATGACTCATTTTTAGAGGTTGTTGAAGATAAATCCAATGAAATAGCTGCACCATCATCGGAGTTACTAACAACAACCGGTGTTGAATGGGGTGGAAGTTTTAATTCATCTATTACAACAGGTGTATCATATTCAGACTTTCCATCTGCAGACCATATTTTTAACGACGATTATTATAGTGAGAGCTTTTCTCCAGATCTCTCTGCTTCACTCCATTTTAATGCAAGGCCAACAGAGAGTACAAGATTTTTTGGTAAATTCACAACAGAGATCCCATTTTATAAATCTGCAAATGCATTAATTGAAGACCCTGCAAACCCAGGAGCTGAAGATAAAGCAATGTTTTATGAAGTAAAAATTCCTGAAATTAAGATCTACGAGCTATTTACAGATTTTAATTACAATAATAAGTTGTTTTTCAGGGTTGGAAAGCAGAATGCTAAATGGGGTGTTGGTTATTTCTTCAGTCCTGCTGACTTTTTAAGTCTTGAAACTATAGACCCGGAAAATCCTACAGCAGATAGGGAAGGTCCCATTGCAATAAAAATGAGTATGCCATTTGGTTTAAATAACCTTTATACCTATATAACGGTTCCTAATTCTGTTTTTTCAGATGGTGAAGCTAGTATAAGTGACCTGATTTTGGCTCCAATGTTCCAAATGTTAATTGGAGATACCGAGATTAGTACAGGTATCTATTTCCAAAAAGATAGTGCAAAAAGAGCAATGGTTAGTGCAACCTATGGTACTAATTTTACATTTGGTAAATTGTCATTCTTTGGAGAAGCTGTCGGGCTCTACGGCTCAGATAAAACATTTATTACAGATGAATATTTAACAAAAACATACGACGATAAACTTTTCTTTAACGGTACCGCAGGTTTTATGTGGAGTAAGACTATTTTGGAAAACAATTTTTCTTTAGTAGCTCAATACTTCTATAATGGGGAAGGTTACGATAACGATTCAGATGTAGTTAAAAATGTCATGGGTGTATATCAAGGAGATATCAGTGGAATTCCATATCAATACTTGAGTAACGTAGCCTTATTGGCTGACTCTGATTTGGGTTATTCCGATTTAATGAACAGAAGCCAACACTATTTAGGCGCAAGTTTTGGAATTTCAAATCTGTTTGATAACGAGGACTTATCACTAAGTGCATTTACAATGATGAATCTGGCTGATATAAGTGGTTTTGTTAAACCATCAATATCCTATACTTTCTTCGA
>JAFGYD010000155.1 GCA_016936295.1 Spirochaetales bacterium
GATTTGTAGCTTGTCAAATGAACCCTGCTATATACAACATTACAACAATAACAGTTGAAGCAGATAAAGGTGAGTTCGAAGCCAAGGGTAGGGTTACAGTATTTAATGGTTATACAGTTCTATTAGATGATTCTAAAAAAGAGGATGAAAAATATCAAAACCTTCCAGGAGTAAGCGAGGGGGACTCATTAGAACTAAAAGAGTTGGAAGTGACACAGAACTTCACAAAACCTCCTGCCAGATTTAGTGAAGCAAGTCTTGTACGAGCCTTGGAAAAAGAGGGTATTGGTAGACCATCAACCTATGCTCCTATTATTAAAACAATTAAAGAACGTGGTTATGTACGTTTAGAAAAGAAATCCTTCCATGCAACAGAGTTGGGTATTGCTGTAAATGATATGCTTGAGCAGAATTTTACAAAAATAATGCAGTTGGAATTTACAGCAGACATGGAGTCAGATCTTGATAAAGTAGAACATGGCGAGAAGGATTGGGTAAAGCTATTAGACGATTTTTATAAGCCTTTTATGGAGGCATTGGAATTAGCTACAGAAAAAGCAGAACCATTGAAGGGTAGACCATACACCGGTGAAGAAAAATGTCCAAAATGTGGTAAAGATCTGGTTATTAAATACTCAAAAAATGGAGCATTTCTTGGTTGTTCAGACTACCCTGAGTGTAAAGGGCTATTAGCAATGCCAGGTGAAGGTGTTGAGGATGAAGATTCAGAAAGATATAGAGATGAAAAATGCCCTATATGTAGTAGCCAAATGCTTATAAAAACAACACGTTTTGGAAAGAAATTTCTAGCTTGTAGCCAATATCCAGATTGTAAGGGCTCATTATCCCTCGATGTAGACGGAAATATTATCCATCTTCCACAAATTGAGATGAATTGTAATAAATGTGGAAGTAAAATGGATGTTAAGGTTGGAAGAAATGGGCCATTCCTAGCTTGTAGTGGTTACCCAGAGTGTAAAAATACAATTGCACTTGATAAAAACGGTGAACCTGTAATACTTCCAGAAGTTGAAGGTGAAATTTGTGAAAAATGTGGAGCCGAAATGGTTGTTAAAAATAGTCGAAGAGGCCCTTTTTTAGCATGTAGTGCTTACCCTAAATGTAAGAATGCAAAACCATTAAAAACCGGAGAGGATGAAAAAGAAGAGAAGTAGTGAAATTCTCAAAGATTAATAAAAAACTTATCGATCTATACATGGACTCCACTTCCGAGGGAGTCTTTGTTATAAACTCACAAAAAGAGATTACATTTGTGAATAACAGGTATCTTGAAATTTCAGGCTTAACTAATAAAGAGGCTATAGGTTCAGTTCCAACTTCAGTTTTAAATGGATGGCATGACCCAGGTTTTTATATAAGAATGTGGGAAACTATAGAATCAAATGGATTTTGGGAAGATGAAGTCTGGGATTCCAATAAACAGAAAAAACTCTATGTTTTAAACCAGAAAATAATTCATTTTAAAGAGGGTTCGAAAAACCTCTATTTAGGAATTGTTTCTGATATAACAACAAAATTAAAGACACTTCAGGAACTTCAATATCTTGAGGAAATTGACCAGAGTACAAACATATCTAACCGTTTTTTTGGAGAAAAGAAACTAAAAGAGTTTTTAAAAGAGAAGATAACTAAAGTAGCTGTTATTCTTTTAGATGTGAATAATTTTTCACTGATTCCAGAGACTTTTGGACATGTTCAAGCAGATTTAATTTTAAGGGATATAGCCGACAGACTTAAAAGTAGTTTAAATAATGAAAATATATTTACATTTGTTCAAGACAGATTTGTTCTATATTTTAGTTATTCCGATTTAGAAGAGATTGAGACAAAAGCATTTGAGTTAATAGATATATTTCACGAGCCATTTAACATTAAAGGAAATGATTTTTTTCTATCTGTAAATTTAGGTATTTCCCTGTTTCGTGATGATGGACTAACCCCGGAAGAGTTAATAAAAAATGCAGACTCAGCTATGCAGGAGTCAAGGAAAGAGGAATTCAATACCTTTTCTTTTTACGAACCAACTATGAATGAATCTGTAGTAGAGCAATTTCAAATATTAAGCGATTTAAGAAAATCCATTGAAAGAAAAGAGCTGAAAATGGTTTATCAACCACAGGTTGATTCTGGACTAAGCAGAACTGTTGGTGCTGAAGCATTAATTCGATGGGACAATAAAGAGAGGGGTAGTGTTGCCCCTTCAAAATTCATTCCTTTAGCAGAAAAAAAGGGAATAATTACACCAATTGGAGAGTGGGTTTTAAGAAATTCATATACTCAATATAAAATATGGGAAGAGAATAATATAAAAGATACAACAATGTCCATTAATATTTCTGGTGCCCAATTTCACGATAAAAGGCTACTTCCTTTAATTAAAAATATTTTTTATAATAAAGTAGATACAACTATGATAGAGTTTGAGATAACTGAAAGCGCATTTGTTGATGACATAGATGTAGCTCTTAAAATTATGCATAGTTTAAAGGATATGGGGTTTAAGTTAGCTATAGATGATTTTGGTACAGGTTTTTCATCCCTTGGATATTTAAAAAAATTTCCAATTGATAAGTTAAAAATTGACAAATCATTTGTAGATCACATACTAACTGATCCAGGTGATGTGGCTATTGTTAAGACAATTGTAACACTTGCAAGGTATTTGGATTTAAAAGTAATTGCAGAAGGTGTAGAGACAATTGAGCAGAAAAACTTAATTCAAAATTTAGGATGTTCGCTAATCCAAGGATTTTATTACAGTAAACCTTTGGATAGCAGCGATTTTATAAATTTTTATAATCAAACAAATATAAAATAGGGTTTTACTTTACTTTTTATATTTTTATACATAAATTGAGGGTAGTACAATCAAGGAGCAAAGACGTGGCCGGTGGCGAAAATAATAAGAAGGACAAAGATCCTAGCGATAAATTAGACGATTTAATGAAAAAATTTAAGGGTGGAAGTGGAAAATTTCCAATGATATATCTCCTTGGTATTGTCGTTGTAATTTTTGCAATAAATGCATATTTTTCTAATACAAGTTCTAACTCAATACCTTTAAGTGATTTTAAATATAAAATTTCAACAGGTGAAATTAAATATGTTAAACTTATTGATGGTTTTTATGAAGGGTATGTAACTAATCCCTCAAATTCAGATTTGGTAAGGGGTGCAAATTATAGATCCGTACCACTTCCACGTTTAACAGACTCCACTTTTAGCGATCTCCTGGAAAAATCTGGAGTTCAGTACGAAGTTATACCAGAGGATAACAATCCATTAATAGCAATTCTTTTACAGTGGGTTATACCTTTAGGGTTAATGTTTTTAATTTGGCGGTTTATGTTTAAAAAAATTGGTGGTATGGGCGGATCCAACGTTATGAACTTTGGGCAAAATAAGTCTAAAATACTATCAGAAACTAATACAGGAGTACTCTTTAACGATGTTGCAGGTTGCGAAGAAGCTAAATACGAGCTTGAAGAGGTTGTAGACTTTTTAAAGAACTCAAAAAAATATACAGAGATAGGTGGTAAAATACCTAAAGGTGTTCTTCTTGTAGGACCTCCGGGAACTGGTAAAACATTAATGGCTAAAGCTGTTGCAGGAGAGGCTGGAGTAACTTTCTTTAGACTTTCCGGTGCAGATTTTGTTGAAATGTTTGTTGGTGTAGGTGCAGCAAGGGTTAGGGATCTGTTTAAACAGGCAAGGGAAAAATCTCCAGCAATTATTTTTATAGATGAGCTGGATGCCATAGGAAAGAGTAGAGCAGCATCTCTTTCAACCAACGATGAAAGAGAACAGACACTAAATCAATTATTAGTAGAGATGGATGGATTTGATACACAGACAGGAGTAATCCTTTTAGCTGCAACAAACAGACCTGAAATACTGGATCCAGCACTTTTAAGACCAGGAAGATTTGATAGACAGGTTTTGGTTGATAAACCAGATCTATTGGGTAGGGAAGAAATTTTAAGGATACACTCCAAGGGTGTTAAACTGGATGCAGAGCTTTCCCTTAAAGATATAGCAAAAGCAACTCCTGGATTTGTTGGTGCTGATTTAGCTAATATAGTAAATGAAGCCGCTTTACTTGCTGTAAGAGCAGGTAGAAAAACAGTAAAACAGGTTGATTTCGAAGAGGCTATTGAGAAATCTGTAGCAGGACTTGAGAAAAAAAATAGATTAATTAACCCTAGAGAGAGGGAGATTGTTGCTTATCACGAAGTAGGACATGCATTAGTTGCAGCTTTTACACCTGATCAAAATCCTGTTCAGAAAATTTCTATTGTACCTCGTGGATTTGGTGCATTGGGTTATACTATGCAAACCCCAACAGAAGATAGATTTTTAATGACCCAAGAGGAGTTGATAGGTGAAGTAGATGTTCTATTGGGTGGTAGAGCTGCTGAAGTTATTATTTACAATAAACTTTCAACTGGTGCTTCTAATGATATTGAGAGAGCAACAAAAATAGTTAAAAATATGATAACTGTATATGGTATGAGTTCAAGGTTTAAAAATGTAGCACTGAGCGTACAGCAGAATTCCTATTTACAGGGTGGTGGTTCAACCAAGGAGTATTCTGAAAGTACTCAGCAATATATTGATGATGAAATATCAACAGTTCTATCTGAGCGTTTTGATCATGTAAAAAAACTGCTTGAAAAACATATTGAACTTTTAGAAACATTAACTGAAAGATTAATGCACGATGAAGTTTTATCAAGCGAAGAGTTCATGGACATTGTTAAGAGTGATGAACAGGGTCATATTAGTTATACCGAGAGAAAAGAACAGGATATGAAACCATCTGAACGAGCTAATGAAACTGGTAAAAAACGGAATCAGGAAATAATTGATAGAAATTTAGCAAATATGGAAGCTAAGAAAAACCAACCTCCTAAAGTTGATGTTGAACATAAAAAAGAGAGTCCATTTACTAAGGAAGTTGAGTTAAAATTAAAAGATCCAACAGAAAAAAAATAGTAAAAAATGGAGTAATTTATGGCAGAGGGTAATTTAAAAAAACGTGGAAATATTGGAGTAATTATAGTTGTCGTACTTGTTTTAGCGGCAGCTTTTTTTCTTTCAAATTCATTAGTAACTACAAATAAGTCGGGTTATTACCAAGTTAAACAGGCAGCGGTAACAGGAACTATGAGTGTAAGAAATAAACCTGGAATGTATGCTAAACTCTTTGGTGATATTACTGATTATCAGATTTCTGATATGTATTACTTCTCAAAGTACGATTCCGAGGGTGGTTCAGGTTTTGAAGCTGCCCCAATTAAGGTGCGATTTAACGATGGTGGTACCGCAGAAATTTCTGGTTCTATAAAATATAGATTATCACTTATTGAAGATACTCAATTAAAACTACATTCGGATTTCAAATCCTACGAAGCGGTAAAACAAGATCTTGTAAGACAGGTTGTTACTGAAGCATTAATGCAAACCGCTACTCTAATGAAGGCCGAAGAGTCCTACTCTTCCAGAAGAAGTGAGTTTACCTCTTTAGCAGAAGAGCAGGTTAAATTAGGAATTTTTGAGACGGAATCTGAAGAGATTAAAACATCAGATGCAGATAATAACGAGTTTATAGAGAGATATGTAAAATTAAAAGTTGCTTCAAATGGATCTAGAGTTATTAGGAAGGATTCCCCCTTTGTCCGGTACCAAATAGAGGTATTACAATTTGTAATAAAAGATATTGATTTTGATCAGACAATTGATTCATTAATAGCAAAGAAAAAAGAGGCAGAACAGCAGAGAGTTGTTGCAAAAGCAAACGCAGAAAGGGCAAAACAAGATGCCATAACAGCAGAAGAACAGGGAAAGGCAAAGGTAGCAGAAGCTAAAGCTATTGAAAATGTTGAGAAAATAAAAGAGGTTACACAAGCACAAAAGAGATTTGAAGTTGCTGAATTTGAACTTAAAAGAGCACAGCAGGAAGCTGAAGCAAAACTAGTTCTAGCAAGGGCAGAAGCAGAAAAAAACAGACTTCTTGTTTCTGCTGGTCTAGCGCCAGAGGCTAAAGCACAAATTGACAAAGAGACAGCTATAGGTGTAGCAGCTGAGCTAGCTAAAATTAAGTTTCCTGAAATGATGATTATTGGGGGAGGGAGTGATAATGCACTTAATCCCTTTGATGCAGTAGGGCTTGAATCATTTTTAAAAATACAGAAAGAATTTTCTGAATCTAAATAAAAAAAAGGGTGATAATCACCCTTTTTTTAATGGTCTGGACTGAGAAAAAGCCCTTTTTATTGCTTTATCCACAATCTTTCCAACTTCTCCTGAAATAAATTCTACCCCCGCTACTTGGCCACTAACATTGGCTACCTTACCAGTAATTATATTAGTCTTATCATCATGATCCAGGGATATCTCTAATATATCGCCAACAATTAATGTCTGTTTCATTCTTATTAGGGTACCTGTTTCACTAATATCGTAAATATAGCAGTTTTGCCAATCGGTACTACCTTTGAAACGGAAGACACCATCAAAATTCGCTATAAATCTGGTTTTTTTTCTATCCTTTTCACTCATTGATTTACAATAATTTAAATATTAATTAAATACAATAATAAATATTGTATGTTCATAACTTATTGCAACAAAAAATAATATAAGACATTATAATAACATGAGTAAAATATGTTTTATTGGTGCTGGTAATATGGCTTTTGCAATGGCTTCCGCACTATACGAGAAGAAGAAAGATATAACAATTGGTTTGTATGACATTAATCCTGAACGTGTAAATTTATTTAAGGATTCATTCAATAATTCACAAATTTATAACTCTATAGAAGAGTTATGTATTGATTCCGATTTTATCGTTTTAGCAGTTAAACCCCAGGTAATTGAGAGTGTTTTTGTAAGTCTTAATTCTTTTAAGGGCATTGCAGTTTCAATTATTGCAGGTAAAAGCATTGAATTTTTAAAATCTGGTTTACCAAATGCCAAAATTGTTCGTGTTATGCCAAATACACCATCATTAGTTGGCGCAATGGCTGCAGGAGTCTCATTTGATAAAGGTTTTAACCAGGTTGAGATAGTAAGAGTAATGGATTTTTTACAGTGCTCTGGCGAGGCTATAGAGGTTTCAGAATCTCAAATGGATGCCGTTACTGGTATAAGTGGTTCTGGACCCGCTTTTGTGGCAAGGATAATTCAAAAATTTATAAATGCAGGAATAAGTCAGGGATTAACACCTGAAACATCAAGAAAACTTGCTGTTAATACTTTTTTAGGAACTGCTAAGTTAATCCTGGAAAAGGATATGGATATAGATAATTTAATTAATATGGTTAGCTCTCCTGGTGGAACAACTATTGCAGGTAGAGGAGTTTTGGAAAATTCAAATATTGATGAAATTATTAATAATACTGTAGAAGCTACAGTAAAAAAAAGCAGGGAGTTAGGGCAGAAATGTTAATTGAAAAGGTTAAAACTTTAAAAACTATTAGTTCAAGTCTACTCTCAATTTCATTAGAAACCCGGAATAATGCTTTAATTGCAATTGAAGAAAATCTATTAAAAAATATCCCGTTTATACTTGAAGAGAATAAAAAAGATTTGGATGATGCCAAAGATATTAGTAACTCTTTATATAAAAGATTAATACTAACCCAGGATAAAATAAAAGAAATTGTAGATGGAATAAAAAGTGTTCGTTCCTTAAAAGATCCATTAGGTAATATACAAATGGAACGGGAACTGGATAAAGGACTTGTATTAACCAGATTTTCTGTTCCTATTGGTGTAATTGGTGTTATTTTCGAATCAAGACCCGATGCTTTAGTTCAGATATCATCACTCTTTGTTAAATCAGGTAACTGTGGAATTTTAAAGGGAGGGAAAGAGGCGTTACATACTAATAGAGCCCTTTTTTCAATAATTAAAGATTCTTTAAACAGTGTGGATATAACACTTGGTAAATCACTAGAGTTAGCCGAATCCAGGGAAGATATAAAAGAGTTACTTAAACTTGACGATTATATCGATTTAATGATTCCAAGGGGTGGAAACTCCCTTGTTCAATATATAAAAGAAAATACTAAAATTCCTGTTATGGGTCATACCGATGGAATATGTCATCTTTTTATGGATAAAGATGGTGACATTGAAATGGGGCTCAAATTAACAAGGGATTCCAAGTGTCAGTACCCTGCTGTATGTAATGCAATTGAAACACTATTGGTTGATAAACATATAGCAAAAGAGTTTCTACCAAAGGTTAAAACAGTACTTGAAAAAGAGGGTGTCGAACTACGTGGATGTTCAAAAACACTTGAGGTAATTAATATAAATAGTGCAACAGAAGAGGACTGGGACACAGAGTATAACGACTATATTTTATCCATAAAAGTTGTAGAAAATTTAGATGAAGCAATGCAGCATATTAATTCTCATGGTAGCGGACATACCGATTGTATTGTTACAAAAAACATGGATAATTGGAATCGTTTTTTAATGAATGTTGATTCTGCTTCTGTATATTTAAATGCTTCCACAAGATTTGCAGATGGAAATAGATATGGTTTTGGAGCAGAAGTTGGAATATCTACAAACAAGATTCATTCCAGGGGACCTGTTGGGTTAGAAGGGCTCACCATATATAAGTATAAACTAGTAGGTAACGGAGATATCGTTGCCGATTATGCAGAGGGTAAAAAGAAGTTTACCCATAAGGATATTTTATGAGAGTTGTTGTAAAAATTGGAAGTGCTTTAATAAGTAGAGGTTGTAGTATAAATTACAACTGGCTTGGTGATAAAATTAAAGAGATTTCAGGTTTAATGAAAGAAGGTCATGAGATTATACTTGTCTCTTCAGGTTCTGTTGCAGCAGGAATGGAAGTTAGAAACCTTAAAGAGAGACCTAAGAAAACATTGGAATTACAACTTTTAGCTGGTCAGGGACAGGTAAAACTAATGGAGTTTTATAGAAACTGGTTTAGGGATGAATCTATCTTTGTAGCCCAGATTTTAGTAACACATCATAACTTTGCAACACCAAAAGAGAAAGACTCTGTTCATAATATTATAGAAGCATATCTTGAAAGAGGAATCCTTCCAATTATTAACGAGAATGACCTTGTTAATAAAGAAGAGATGGATTACGAAAGATTGTTTACAGACAACGATATTCTATCATCTTTAGTTGCTAAAGAGTTAAAGGCCGATCTATTAGTGATGTTAACCGATGTTGATGGTCTATTCGATGGTAATCCTAAAAAAGATGAAGATGTTAAACTTATTCAACAAGTAGATAATATTACAGATGAAATTAAAGCAATGGCTACGCCTGAAACTAACTCCTTAGGCTTAGGTGGTATGATTTCCAAGGTAACAGCCGCAGAAACTTGTACCAAGTGTGGTATAGATACAATTGTTGGAAGTGGTTTTAAAGAACTGTCTAAATTAATTAGTGGCGAAGAGCCAAGAACATTATTCAAAGGAAAGGCTCTATAAGAGCCTTTTTTTAAATCCTTATTTAAGGGTTTTAAGAGTCCCGTTTTTTAATTTTTTCATTGAGCTTTTCATCCAGATCCAGGCAACTAAAGCTGTAGTTAAAATAGATGTAATATGACCATATAACATTCCGTAAAATCCTAAATCAAAAACATATACATACAAAATCATTGCTGGAATTACAACTACAAAAAATCTTAGTGAGGTTATTATTAACCCAGCAATAGGGTAACCAATAGCCTGATATACAGATCTTGTAATTATTACTATAACCGAGAGCATTGTAAAAGGCATAATTACCCTTGTTTGAGCAATTGCATAGTTTGTAACAATATCACTCTGTTTAAAAGCACCATAAATATATTGTGCAAAGATGAAATATAGTGCAGCTATAACAAACACAATTAGAGATGATATTAACATACTTGTTTTCCATGTTTTTTCAACTCTATCCAGGTTGTTTCTACCTAAATTTTGCCCAACTATTGTAATTGTCGCTGCGGCAATAGCAAAAATTGGCATGTAAACTAATTGCTCCATTCTTCCAACTAATGATGATGATGTTACAATCATTGGATCAATGTGTGTAGCAATTCTATTCATTACTAAAAATGCTGCAGACATGATTAATTGACCAAAACTTTGAGGAAATCCAATTTTTATTATCCTACTCATAATAGATGGAGTAACATGGGAAAATTTCCACTCTATTGTTACCAGAGTCTGTTTTCTTAAAAAAATTGATACTAAGTATAAAAAGGAGACTGCTTGTCCTATTACAGTTGCAATAGCTGCACCTTTTACCCCAAGACCAAGAGTAGGAATAGAAATAAATTTTAAGTCAATTTCATTAAAAATGAAAATAGGATCGAGTATAATATTAATTACAGTTCCTATAATCATAAACTTCATAAATTTATTCATTAAACCTTCGCCCTGGAGGATACCTGCAAGAACATTACCAAAAAACATAAAACCTGCTATAGGGAGAATGTATACAAAATAGTCGTGTCCATATGTAAAATAATCACCAGTAGCACCAAGGGATATTATTATCTGTTTAGAAAAACCATAACCAAATATATACATTATTATTGAGATGATTAATGCAATAAATAACCCAGATTCAGCAGTTTTATATATAATATTATCGTCTTTTTCACCTATCCCTTTGGCAACAAGGGCAGACATACCAACTGATAATCCATTCCCAAGTGCTATAGCAACAAATATAATTGGGAAAACATAACCTGTACCCCCTAGAATAGCGGGATTAGACGGATCAATAAAGTTTATAAATGCTGTGTCTACAATATTATATAGCAGCTGGAAAACCATTCCCGCTAAAATAGGCATGGAGAGTTTCATAATTACTGGAGTTAGGGC
Source organism: Spirochaetales bacterium (assembly GCA_016936295.1). GTDB lineage: Bacteria > Spirochaetota > Spirochaetia > DSM-2461 > DSM-2461 > Thiospirochaeta. The sequence goes on from JAFGYD010000155.1 coordinate 10,899, forward strand.
TCCATTGAACATTCCTGGAATCTCCGACCTTTCAAATTTATCTTCTTTCATTTTTTATCCTTATATTTTAATTTCTCTATAAATAATATCGCCAATGGAAATTTTTCCAAAAAACTCTGTCATATACTCTTTAGTCATACTCCAAAAATAGGAAATATCACACTCTTTCCCACATTTTTCAGAGGCACATGGAGTAGGGTTCATGTCCTCTCCTATGGAGTTTAAAATTTCCAGTACAGTAATTTCCGATGGTTTTTTATTCAATGAAAAACCACCATTTACTCCTCTAGCCGACTTAATTACCCCGCCTTTTTTTAGTTTTGCAAATATCTTTTCCAGGAAAACAGAGGATATTTGCTCTTCCTCTGCAACTTCCCTTACAGACTTTTGTTGTTCCAGGGAACGGGAGAGATTAATAACTGCTCTAACAGCATATCTTCCTTTAGCGGATATTTTCATCTATTTCCTTGCTTTAAGGGTTTTACTCACAATCTCGTATAAGCCCGGGGTTATATTTTTATTTGTTAAAATATCTTCCAATTCAATTTTCATTAATTTTGCCTGATTATCATCAACATACGCAAATGATTGAAATGCACCTGCAAGCGCTGATGATATATGGGAATTAAATGAATCTATCTCCACTATTTTATTTTTAATGAATTTATATCCGGACCCATCAATAGCGTGGAAATTACCCAGGTTTCCTCCTGCAAATGATCCATA
>JAFGYD010000156.1 GCA_016936295.1 Spirochaetales bacterium
GAGATATAGTCTGAAAGACTTAAACAAAAACCTTTATGGTTTTTTTCCTGTTGCCTAAGGGTAGGATAATAGTGGTCAGCACCGTTTTCATCTGTAATAACTATGGTATTACCTTTTGTAACAGCTTTATAAAAACCTACATAAGCAGAAACCTTCACTTTACTAATCATTTTATTAAGCATCAATTTGGCTTCTTCAAAAAGTTTATCTGCACCATCGTCCTTTGCTTTCATTCCCCAGGCATAGTAAAAAAATGTCCAATCTATATAATCTATTAAACTTTCGGCCTTAATATTATCGTAGTGTCTAACACCTAAATACTGAGGTTCAACATCTACATAATCACTTGGAATTTGATATTTTAAACTATTTGCTTCTTCGAGGGCTAAAAGAGGTTTAGATTCCTCTCGCTCTTTTCTTTTTTCCCTTAAGTCTTTATATTCATTGGCAATCTTTTTTGCAAAAGATTCTCCTTCCTCTTTACTTAAAATAGAATTTAAAACCCCAACACTCCTAGAAGCATCTGGAACATATACTACAGGATTATTCGTCATAGGTGCTATTTTTACAGCTGTATGAATTTTACTTGTTGTTGCCCCACCTATAAACAAAGGAATATTTAAATTAGATTTCTCCAACTCTTTTGCAACATGAACCATTTCATCCAAGGATGGTGTTATTAATCCACTTAGACCAATAAGATCAACATTTTCCTTTTTTGCGACTTCTAATATTTTTTCACAAGGAACCATAACCCCAAGATCTATAACTTCGTAGTTATTACATTGAAGCACTACTCCAACAATATTTTTACCAATATCGTGAACATCACCTTTTACAGTAGCCATTAAAACTTTACCCTTGCTAGTGGATGTTCCAGTTTTCTCTGCTTCAATAAAAGGCATTAGGATTGCTACAGCTTGCTTCATAACCCTTGCTGATTTTACAACCTGAGGAAGAAACATTTTACCAGAACCAAAAAGATCACCGACCCTATCCATTCCAGCCATTAATGGCCCCTCTATAACATCCAATGCCCTTTCGCACTTTAAACGAACCTCTTCTACGTCCTCTGGTAAGTAGGTTGTAATCCCCTTAACCAAGGAATGTGTGAGTCTTTCCTCAACCGGTGCATCTCTCCATGAGAGATCTTCAACAGCTTTGTTTCCAGATGCTTGGAATGTAGCTGCAGCTTCTATTAATCTATCAGTTGCTTCCGGGTCTCTATTTAGAACAACATCCTCTACTAATTTTAAAAGATGTTTTGGTATTTCATCGTATACACCTAGTTGCCCTGCATTAACAATCCCCATATCCATACCATTTTTAATAGCATAATATAGAAATACAGTGTGTATAGCTTCTCTAACAGGATTATTACCCCGAAAGGAGAATGAAACATTACTAACACCACCACTAATTCTTGTATATGGTAATCTTTTCTTAATCTCTGCTACGGCGTTAATAAAATCAACTGCATAATTATTATGTTCCTCTATTCCAGTTGCAATTGCTAAAATATTTGGGTCGAATATAATATCTTCAGGTGGAAAATTTAATTTAGAAACTAATAAATTATAACTTCTTTCACAAATTTCAATTTTTCTCAGTGCTGTATCTGCCTGTCCAACCTCATCAAATGCCATTACAATTGCAGCAGCCCCATAGTCCATAATCTTTTTCCCATAATATAGGAATTTTTCTTCCCCTTCTTTCAAACTTATAGAGTTAACAATTGGTTTCCCTTGAACACATTTTAGCCCCTGTTCTATTACTTCCCATTTTGAAGAGTCAATCATTATTGGAACTTTTGAAATGTCTGGTTCAGATGCTATAAGATTAAGAAATATTTTCATCTCCTCTTTAGAGTCAAGCATTGCTTCATCAAGGTTTACATCAATTATATCTGCACCATTAGCTACCTGGCTTCTCGAAATCTCAAGTGCTTCTTCATATTTTTTTTCTCTTATTAACCTTGCAAACTTTTTAGATCCAGTAACATTATTTCTCTCCCCTACATTTTGAAACAGAGAAGTTTCGTTTAAGATCAAAGGTTCAAGGCCTGAATAGAAACTCCGGTGTGGATTATTAATTATTTTTCTGGGTTTTTCTGTAGATACTGCATCCGCTATAGCTTTTATATGTTCTGGTGTAGTACCACAACATCCTCCAACTATATTTAGTAAACCATCCTGTGCAAATTTCTTAATAATTCCTGCCATGAATTCAGGGCTCTCATCGTATTCTCCAAATTCATTTGGAAGCCCAGCATTGGGGTGAGTTGATACACCACACCAGGCAATACTGCTTATATCTTCTAAGTGTGGTTTTAAATCCTTTGCACCTAAGGCACAGTTGAAACCAACAGAGATAGGGTTTATATGGGATATAGAGTAGTAGAAAGCTTTTGCTGTTTGACCAGATAGAGTTCTACCACTTGCATCTGTTATAGTTCCTGAAACCATTACGGGGTACTCTTTTTTAAAGTAGTCAAAAGCCTCTTTTATTGCAAAAATACAGGCTTTTGCATTTAAAGTGTCAAATATAGTCTCTATTAAAAGGAGATCTGCGCCACCTTCTATTAATCCCTTGATACCAACTAAATAATCATCTTTTAATGTATCGAAATCAATATTTCTATAGCCTGGATTATTTACATCCGGGCTTATTGATAAAGTTCTACTAGTAGGACCTATAGAACCGGCAACATAACGAGGTTTTTCCAAGGTTGATAATTCTTGTGCGACCTCTTTAGCTATTTTAGCACTCTGAAAGTTGATTTCGTAAACTAAATCTTCCATTCCATAATCTTCTTGTGAAACAGATGTTGCATTAAATGTATTTGTTGAAATTATATCTGCACCAGCTAATAAAAACTTACGGTGAATATCTTGAATTAGCTGAGGTTTTGTTATACTTAATAGATCGTTATCCCCTTGTAAAGGTAAAGGATGAGATTTAAAACGTTCTCCCCTAAAATCATCTTCGGATAATTTTGCCTGTTGAATCATGGTACCCATTGCACCATCGAGAATTAAGATTCTATTTTTCATCTGCTCAATAAGCTTATTTTTTATCATGGAGGTATTATATATTAGAAATTTGTAATTAATTAATATTTATTACTCTTTTTTGTCGATTCTTGTTATATTTATAATATGGAGATGAAAATGAAAAACTTAATAACCTCAAGTGTTTTTACACATTTAAATAATTCATCAAGTAAAAATTTTAGATTAAAAATGTTCTTAATAACCTTATTAACAAATTTAACTGTAATATCAATTATTACTGTGGTAGATGTAGGAATTCATGGAATTCTTTTCTCTGGAGGAAATATAGTTGGCTTCTTTAACTTTTTGCTCCAAGGAATAATATCTTCTTTCTTCCCTATTGCAATTATATCATTTATCACAATTTCCATACTAATAAAACCAATTTATAATGTAATGAAAAAAAATGAAAATGGTGAGGATGTTTCTAAAGAAGATAGTATTAAAGCTATAAAAAGAATGGTTAGAATACCAAGAATAATACTGATAATTGATATTTTTATACCTGTATTAATATCAATTGTAACCACGTTATTATCTGCTGAAGATAGTAATTTTATATTTTTGACACTAGTAAAGGATATATCAATAAATCTTCTTTTATCAGCTGTACAAATATCACTTTATCAAAAGGCAATGTCAGCTCCTAGAGCCATATTAAAAATATATAGTATAGACAGAACAGAAAAAGAGTTTTTTGCTAGACACATGAGTAAAATTCAAGTTTATGCTTCGGCGGTATTTATAGTATCAACAATGATTTATGCAGAAATATCACTAACTCAATACATATCGTCATCTATAAATCCACAAGGAACAGTACAAAATGAATTACTGGGTAAAGTTAAAAATAATATGAATAGCGGTGAAAAACCACCAATTATTAAAAATGAAACTCCTGAAGCATTAGGTAAAAAATCTGGTTTATTGATTTTAGCAGTTGTTCTTTTTACATTTCCAATAGTTATTTTAGCAAATATCATTATAGATAGATCTAAAGATACTCAGATAAAAATACTAAAGGAGATATTGTATAGCATGTCCCAAGGGGAAGCTGACTTGACTCAAAGAGTATTAATTGTACAAGGGGATACCAATGGGGAACTATCCGAACTTTTAAATAACCTTTTATATAAACTGCAGACAATGTTTAAAAATGTAACAAGTAGTGCAAATAAAGTTTCTGAATCTTCAGCAGCTATTGGAAATGTTCTGTATAAAACAGTTACAGCAACAGAGGAGATGGTAGCTTCTGTGAAACAGATTAATAGCAATGCCGATCAGTTTAAACATGTGGTAGAAGGGTCGCAAGAGTCTTTAGAGAGAACTTTGGATTCTCTGGGAAAAATTACAGAGAATGTAAGTACTCAGGCTGCATTTGTAGATCAGACTTCAAGTTCAATGGAGGAGATGGTAGCCAATATTAACTCTGTTAATGAGGTAACAGCAAAGGCAAATAAATTAGCCGAAGC
>JAFGYD010000157.1 GCA_016936295.1 Spirochaetales bacterium
ATACATAAGTAAATTTTTAAACTATTTTATTAAGGTTAACTGTTATTACGATGTTGAGCAGACAAAATATAATAGAGAGATGTCAACAAATAAAGTCCAAGCTGTGACCGATTACTATAGAAATGGTGAGATACTTATAAGGAAAGACTTTGTTGTTACATCAGACTTGTATAAGAGAGTCCTGCTAGCAGAAGCAAGTATAAAAAGAGATACCATTTCCAAGGTTTTACTTGTTATCGGATATGTTTTTATTCTGTTTGCTGCTGGATTTATTCTCTTTTCCGAAAGCTTTACTCAAAAAAAGATAAAAGAAAGGGATTTAATTTTATTACTTGGTGTTACACTGTTTTACACACTTTTTTCTGTTCTGTTAAAGTATTTTATATATACGAAGTATAGTTTTTTATATCCTTTAATTCTACCTACTGTTTTAATTTCAATGCTTGTTACATTCCTGCTGGGAAATAGGTTTGGAGTATATTTATCTGTTTTATATGGTTTTCTAATACTTCTTATAACAGATTTTTCAATTTATTCTTTTACAATTACATTAATTGTTTCAATTTTAAGTACAGTAATAATTCACGATGTAGAGAGAAGAATAGACTTAATTAAAGCTAGTGGAGAGTTAGCTATTCTACAAACATTACTTGTTCTATACATGATATCTGTAGGATTAGTAAGTAGCTCAAATATTCTTCTTACTGTTATTTTTTCAGTATCATCTTCTATTATATCCGGGATTTTAACTCTATCTCTTCTACCTCTTTTTGAACATGCCCTTAGAATCCCTACATGTTTTCAACTTGCCGAATTATGCGATTTAAATGCTCCATTACTAAAGAGTATGCTTATAAAAGCACCTGGAACTTATGCTCACTCCATATCTGTTGCAAATATGGCTGAATCGGCAGCACAGCATATTGGTGCCAATGCTCTTCTTTCAAAGGCTGGAGGCTATTATCATGATATTGGAAAAATTGACCAGCCTCTCTATTTTATAGAGAATCAGAAAGGTGGAAAAAATTTACATGATGATATGAAACCTTCACTTTCTGTTGCAGTTATTAAATCCCATGTAAAATTGGGTATTGAAAAAGCAAAAAAAATTGGATTACCAAGAGAGATTATCGATATTATAGAACAACATCATGGTAAAGGATCTATTATGTATTTCCTTGATAAAGCAAAAAAAGAGAGCAAAGGAAATAATATTCTTTCAGAAGATTTTTGCTATTCAGGGCCAAATCCTGCCAGTCCAGAAGCTGCAATAGTAATGTTAGCCGATAGTGTAGAAGCAGCAGTTAGATCATTAAAGAATCCTACTATTTCACAACTTGAGAAATTTGTTTGGGATTTAATTTTAAATAAATTAAAAGATGGTATGCTCGACGCTTGTGGTTTAACTCTTTCAGATTTAACAACAATAAAAGACTCATTTATAAACACATTAATGGGGCATTACCACTCAAGAATTGAATATCCAACAGAGGTAAAAAAAGGTGAATGAAATAACGTTAATGTATCAAAATATAGCAGAAGTTGAATGGGAAGATAATTTTTTAGATTTTATTGATTCTATTTTAGATGAATTAAAATTAAATAATTGGGAAATGTCAGTAACACTCTGTAATAATGATTATATTCATTCAATTAATAAAGAATATAGGCATATTGATAAACCAACGGATGTGATCTCATTTGTAATGTCAGATGAACCTATGCCTTTAGAGCAGGATGAGGATGATTTGTATAGTGCAGGGGATATTGTAATCTCATTAGAATATGTAAAAGAAAATAGTGAATATTTTAAAGTATCAGAAGTTGAAGAGTTAAAGAGGGTAACTATTCATGGGATATTGCATCTTATGGGTATGGATCATAAAACAAATAACGATGATGAATTGATGCTAATAGAACAAGAGAGAATACTTGAACTATTTAAGGATGAGGAAATTTATTAGAAATGAACCTTTTTAAAAAAATATTGACCATAAATAATGTAAATAATGAAAATTCTAATGGTAACGATGAAACTCAGAATATGATTAATGGAATTGTCGAGTTAGGAGAGACATCGGTTAAAGATGTTTATGTTCCTCGAATAGATGTCATTTTTATTTCTGAGGATAGTGATCTACAAGAAACAATTAAGATAATGGAAGATAGCGGGCACTCTAGGTTTCCTGTGTATAAAGAGACTTTAGACGATATAATTGGTATTTTATATGTTAAAGATTTACTCATTTATATTCATAATCTTGAAAATAAAAATAACTTTAAAATATCCGATGTAATTAGAAAACCGTATTTTGTACCAGAAAGTAAAAAATTAGACTCTCTACTAAAAGAGTTTAAAAGATTACATGTACATATTGCTATTGCAGTAGATGAATATGGTGGTGTTTCCGGTATAGTTTCAATGGAAGACATAATTGAAGAGATTGTTGGGGATATCCAGGATGAATTTGATAACGAAACTGAGGATATTATAAAATTAGATGATAAATCCTGGTTATGTGATGCCAGAGCTTCTATAGATGATATTAATGATATACTAAAAATTTCTATAGATTCAGAAGATGTTGAAACAATTGGTGGATATGTATTTAATTTAATTGGAGAGATTCCTGTAAAATTTGAAAAGGTTGAAACTGAAAATTTAATTATAATTATTACAGATGTAGAAGGTTACAAGATAAAAAGATTAAAACTGGTTTTAAAAAATGAAAAATAATTTCTTCTTACTATTACTGCTTATAGCAACAAATTTATATTCTTTATCGGTACAGGATATTTTGAG